>CAZKPR010000032.1:0-25701 GCA_964554685.1 uncultured Leptospirales bacterium
AGTTATGCATATTGGCCATGGGTGCCAATCGGAGAGGAAGATCGTGCTCCACTTAGCCTTACTCGTCACCTGGCTCGTAACGGGGATCGCCGGCCTTGGGGTCACCATCTCCCTCTCCCTCCCGGCCCTGAAGGTGATCAACCTCATCGTAAGCCTGGTGATCCTCTGCTTCTATCTCATGGGACAGCGGTACCCCTACCTGATGCAGTACGGCACCGTGCACATGGACGGGGAGTCATATTCAAAGTCCTACCTTAACGGCATGGACCTTGACAACCTGGGGCGCCAGCTCCAGGCCATGATGGAGCAGGAAAAGCTCTACTGTGACGAGGACCTGAGCCTCCCCCGCCTCAGCCAGACCCTGGGCGTGACGCCCCACCAGCTCTCCCAGTTCCTGAACCAGCATTACGGCAAGAACTTCAGCAGCTTCGTGAACGGCTACCGGATCGAGGACGCGAAGCAGCTTCTCGTCTCGGAACCGGACCGGAACACCCTCTCCGTGGCCCTTGCCGTGGGTTTTAATTCCTATTCCGCCTTTCATTCCGCCTTCCGAAAGGCCACGGGGCTCTCTCCGGCTGAATTCAGGAAGAAGCGCGTTAAAAGCGCCGGTTCCTGACCGGCCCACTCCTTCAGTCTCCGGCAGCCTTCACTTGCGGTTTTATAAATCCGTAACTCAATATTGTTGCGCATTTATAATCAAGAGAGACAGGATGGGAATAATCTGCTACTTATTATACCAGCAGCACAATGCTGCTAGTATTTTAGGCAAAATCCTCCTAAAATATGTTTAATCACTTTATTCAGCTTGCCTGCCGGTTTAACCGGCAACATTCAAGGTAATACTTCTGAAAGGGCCGGCGCAACACCGGCCCCCTTTTTTTGTCCAGGGAGTGCCATCGGCCTCTGGCGCGGAGGGGGCTTCTACCGTGGCCGGCCCGCTGACCGGTGTATCATCGCTCCCGCTGTCCCCATGGCCTTAAAAATCGCCTCGAAACCTTAAAAATTCGGTTGATTTATGCCTCCGCTTCGATAACAATACCCCCTGCCCTGATAACGGCGCCTGCGGCCGGGGGGACGGAACGAGGCGTGACAAGGCGTGACAATAAGGTATAAATTCATTCTCGTTATCATGTTCCTGATTCTCGGCTCCACGCTGCCCCTTTCCCTTTTCATCCTGGACCGGCAGGAGCGGCAGAAGCTCGGGCTCCTGATGCACCAGGGCGAGATCAACAGCCGCATCCTCGCCAGGGCGACCTTCAACATCCTCCTCATGAACGGCGGAGACATCCGCGGATCCATGGTGGATGTCAAGGACATGCTCTCCATACTGAAGCCCCTGGGAAGGGACGGCCTTATCCACGCCGAGGCGATTCTCATCTCGGAAAACGAGCGCTTGAACGGCCTGGTCCTTGCCCGGTATCCCGGCGGATCCGGGAAGGACCGGCCGCGGCTCCCCGACCGGATCGGCGCCGGTTCCGTGACCGAACTGATCCGCAACCGGGGGCACCGGGAGATCGCAGATCCCGGCCTGGGTGAGGTCAGCTACGAGTTCATCGCCACGGGGGGTCCGACGGGGATGCCCCCCCTCTGCATCGGGAGGCTGCGCTTTTCCAAGTCCGTGGTCCTGGAGCCGATCCGTCGCCTCAGGACGATCATCTACATTTCAATCGGCGTCACCCTGGCCCTGTCGATCGTGGCGGGTCTCGGCTTCACCGCCGCCATGTTCCGCCCCGTTGAGAGGCTCATCACCGGCGTGGAGAAGATCGGGGGCGGCGACCTTGATTACCGGATTCCCGTGGGCCGGAAGGACGAGCTCGGAATCCTGGCCACCACCTTCAACCATCTGGCGCAGGTGGTGAAGCTCGAGATCGGCGAGCTCCTTGCGGCGAACGAGGAGCTGAAGCGCCTTGACGCGATCAAGGACGAGTTCCTCGCCTCGGTCTCCCACGAGCTCCGCACGCCCCTCTCCGGCATCATCGGCATCGCGGATTCCCTCATCAGCGGCGCCGCGGGCACGCCGGACGAGGAGGCGGTCCACCATCTCTCCCTCATCGCGTCGAGCGGCCGCCGCCTCGCCGTCATGGTCAACGACATCCTGGATTTTTCGCGCCTCAAGCACCGCGACATCGAGCTGGGTCTTCGCTCCGTGGAGCTGCACGCACTGGTGGGCGCCGTGGCGGCCATCCTGGAGCCCGCGGCGAGGAGGAAGGAGATCGTCCTTGAGAACCTCGTGGAGCCGGGACTGCATCATCTCCTCGCCGACGAGGACCGGCTCCAGCAGATACTCATCAACCTCGTGGGCAACGCCCTGAAATTCACGGAGCGGGGAAGGGTTGCCGTCACGGCTGAACGCTCGGGCGATATGGTGACGGTCACGGTGGCGGATACGGGGATCGGTATCCCGCCGGAGCGGATCGGCAGGATCTTCGAGAGCTTCGAA
This sequence comes from uncultured Leptospirales bacterium, assembly GCA_964554685.1. Classification (GTDB taxonomy): domain Bacteria; phylum Spirochaetota; class UBA4802; order UBA4802; family UBA5550; genus RBG-16-49-21. Next base: position 2,441 of record CAZKPR010000032.1, read on the forward strand.
CAGGCCGACGGCTCCGTTTCCCGCCTCTACGGCGGGACCGGCCTCGGCCTCACGATCACGAAAAAGCTCGTGGAGCTCCACGGCGGGACGCTGGGGGTGGAATCGGAGGAGGGGAAGGGGTCCCGGTTCTTCTTCACGATGAGCGCGGCGCCGCCCCGGGAGGAGCGCCCCGCCCGCGGGGTCCCGGCGCGGGGCGAGGCGGCGCCCCCGGCGATCTTCCGCGCCGGGGTTCCGCCGGTTGCCGTGCGGGAGGGAAGGCCCGAGGCGAGGCGGCAGGGCAGGCGTGTCCTGGTGGTGGACGATGAGGGCGTGAACCTCCAGGTGATGGTAAACTACCTTTCCCTGGAGGGCTACGAGGTGCGCACCGCCGTGAGCGGACCCGAGGCCCTTCAAATAATCGAGGGCGACCACTTCGACCTGGTGCTCCTCGACGTGATGCTGCCGCGCCTTTCCGGCTACGAGGTCTGCCGGAAGATCCGCGAGGAACACTCGCTCCAGGACCTCCCGGTACTGATGCTTACCGCCAAGAACAAGCCCGGCGACGTGGTGTACGGTCTGGAGGCCGGGGCCAACGATTACCTGGCCAAGCCCGTGGACGGGCAGGAGCTCCTCGCAAGGGTGGGGGCCCTGGTGTCCCTGAAGGAATCCGCGGCCCTGAGCCGGGAGCTCTCCGTGATCAGGCGCGATATCCAGATCGCCCACGAGATCCAGAAGTCGGTGCTGGCCCAGGAACTCCCGGAAATCGACGGCGTGGCGATCGGGCTCTGCTACGAGCCGATGGAGAAGCTCGGAGGGGATTTCTACGAGATCGACAGGGCGGGGCCCGGCGCCGTGGGAGTCCTGATCGCCGACGTTTCCGGCCACGGGATTCCGGCGGCCTTCATCTGCGCCATGCTGAAGGTGGCCTTTTCCTTCCACCGGCAGGACAATCCGCGCCCCTCGGTGCTGATGAAGCGGCTCAGCGCCACGATGGAACATTACACCGGCGGGCAGTTCATCACCGCCTGCTACGCCTTGGTGGACCTCGAGGCGCGGACGGTGACGCACGCCAGCGCGGGTCACTGGCCCCTGGTCGTGTGGAGAAAGAACGAGGGCCGGATGATCGTAAGGTCGGACAACCGCATGCCCATCGGGTGGGCCGTGGAGAAGGAGTATCCCGAGGTCCGGGAGGACCTCGCCCCGGGGGACAGGATCATTCTCTACACGGACGGGGTCATCGAGGCGAGGAACGGCGAGGGGAGGATGTTCGGCGAGGAGGGCTTCCATGAGTTCATCCGCGGCGGCCAGGACCTTGAACCGGGGGCCTTCACCGAGGGGATCCTGGCCCGCGTCGTGGAATGGACGGGGGGACGCGCCGGGAAGGGACTCGGCGACGACCTCACCGTCGTTGCCCTCGATCTTCTCCGGTGAGGGTCCGCGCCGACTCGTGAAACTGCCGCGGAGGAAAAAAATGGTTGAAAGGGCGCGGTTTTCCGCCATAGTGATATGCGCCGCGGGGGCCTGTCGACTGCCTTGCGTGGCCGAGAGGAACCAGGGCTTCCTGTTCCGTGATGAGAGCAGTCCCGGGAGATGAAGGAAGGATGGAAACTCGCATACTCCACCTGGTAAAGCGCCAGGATGAAACCTTCGATTACGACGACATCGTCCTGGTGGTGCGGGCCGCCGACGTCATGGACATGGACAACGCCGTGGCCATGCTGATCTTCCTGAAGACCATGATCCCCGGCGGCATGAGGAAGGTACTCGTGGACATGGAGGGTCTCGAGTTTATCGACAGCTCGGGAATCGGCGTCGTCATCGAGGCGACGAAGCTCATCCGCCAGGGGAAGGGCGACCTGGCACTCATGAGGGTGCCGGAGCGTATACAGACGATTTTTCAGCCGATCAGGCTCAACCGCTTCGTGCGGATATTCTCCACGGAGGACGAAGCCGCGGCCTTTTTCCGGCTGGTGTAGGCCGGACCCGACGCTGTCGCAGGGCTCCAGGCGATCGCGGACACAATCGAAGGGAGGGGAGGCGCCCATGATCATGGTTTTCGACATCATCAGGATATCGCAGGTATCCTCGGAAAAAATTGATTTCGCCACCCTTGTCTTCAAGGCGGTTCTGCCGAAGAAGATCGATATCGACAATTCCAAGGACCTCTGGATTTTTTTCAAGACCCTGGTGTCGGGGGGCGTCCTGAAATTATACGTCGATTTCACGGAGGTGGAGTATATCGACAGCTCCGGGATCGGCGTCCTGATCAACACCGCCAAGCTGATACGGACGAAAAAAGGGGACATCATCATCGCGAATCCCTCGGAGGAGATACGCGAGATATTCAAGGTAATCAACCTGGGGAATTTTATAAAGACCTACGGATCCGAGGTCGAGGCCCTCAAGTCGTTCCGGTACGTCGAGTGAAGTGGCGCACCGGTGGCTGCCGGAAAGGAGGAACAATCCGTTGGGAGACAGCGACACGCCCCGCGGCGTGACGGGCGGCGGTGAGAGCGACGAATGGCGCGCCATGATGGAGATGCTCGGGGATTTTCTCTTCATCCTCGATCCATCGGGCTCCATTATCCTGGCGAATCCCGCGGCGTCCCGCAGGCTCGGGTATTCCGCCGATGAGCTCTCGGCCATGTCCGTCTTCGACCTCTACCGTCCCGACCGGCGCGCCGAGGCGGAGGAGATCTATTCGCAGATCATGGCGGGGGAGCGCTACCTCTGCGACATCCCCCTCCTGGGCAGGGACGGGCGGCTCATCGACGTCGAGACGAAGATCACCCCGGGCCGTTTCCGCGGCCGCGAGGCGGTCTTCAGCCTCTCCCGGGACATCTCGGCGGGGAAGGCCATGGAGTATGAGCTCCGCATCGCCTTCGAGAAACTGAAAACCGTCCTCGATTCCGTGTCCGCCTATATCTGGAGCGGCATCGTCGATCCCTCGGGAAGCTTTTCCTTCATTTACCAGTCACCGGTCGTGGAGACGATCACCGGGCGGCGGGCCTCCTTTTTTTCGGGCGGTCTCGAGGCATGGTTCGGCATTGTGCACGACGACGAACGCGAGTTGATTCGCGAACAGTACCGGAGGCTGGTGACCGGCGAGTCCTCCTACTGTGAAGAGAGCTACAAGATCATCCACGAGAGCGGCGAGGAGCGGTGGGTCAGGGACAGCGTACTCGCGCGGGCCATGGGAGACGGCCGGGTGCGCCTGGACGGCGTGATCGCCGACATTACCGAGCGGCGCAGGGCGATCCAGGCCCTGGAGCTCTCCGAGGGGCGTCTCCGGGGCATCCTCTCATCCATGGCGGACATGGTCTTTGCCTTCGACGCGGATACCCGCTTTATCTTCTACCATGCGCCGGACGAGGGGAGGCTCTATGCCGCCCCTGGTTATTTTATAGGGCGCACCCACGCGGAGATCATGCCCCGGGAGATCGACGATCTCTTCCGGCCCGCCTTCGAGACGGCCCGGGACGGCGGCGAGGCGGAGTTCGAATACTGGCTCGATGTCCAGGAGGAGCGCCGCTGTTTTTCGTCGAAGCTGTCCCCCATCACCAGGAACGGGGTTTTCGAGGGCGCCGTGGCGGTGGTGCGCGATATCACGGCGCACAAGGTCATGGAGGAGACCCTCGTGGTGTCGGAGCGGCGGTACCGGGAGCTCTTCAACAACGTGCACGACGGCTCCACCCTTGTGGACATGGAAGGACGGATCATCGACTCCAATCCCCCCTTCCTGGAACTGCTCGGCTACGACGCCGCGGAGCTTGCGGGCTTGACGATATGGGACATCACGCCCCCGCGGTGGCACGCCATGGAGAGGGAGATCATCGAGGGGCAGGTCCTCGACCGCGGGTATTCCGAGGTGTACCGGAAGGAATACCTGGCGAAGAACGGGCGCGCGGTGTCCGTGGAGGTCCAGCGATGTCTCCTGCGCGATACCGGGGGCCGTCCCGAGGGGATGTGGGTCATCGTGCGCGCCCTCGAACAGCGCGGTTGAACCGCGGGGACCCCGGCCTGAAATTAATTCTTGACAATATCCCGCCCTGCCAACTATGTCAATTTTTGTGCGATGGAAACGTCGCGCGAGCCCAGGTGGTGGAATCTGGTAGACACGCATGGTTGAGGGCCATGTGGGAGCGATCCTGTGCGGGTTCAAGTCCCGCCCTGGGCACAGAACGGGGGCTGCCCCGGACACATCGAATACGGCTCGTTCACGGGACGGGCGTGGCCGGATCGCCGTGTGCGGAGCAGCCCCTCTGAATTGAACGCGGCGGGCGCACCCTGCCCCGCCGAACCTTTCCTTACCGGAGAACTTCCGTGGCAACCGAACAGACCCTGATAATCGTCAAACCGGACGGGCTCGTGAAATCCCTTACCGGCAATATCCTTTCCCGGCTTTCCGAAACCAAGCTGATCATCATCGCCGCCAAGGTCGTGCGGGTGACCGAGGAGCTCGCGCGGGAGCACTACATTCATCTCAAGGACAAACCCTTTTTTAACGAGCTGGTGCACTACATCATGGGGGACGTGCACCATACGCACCGGGTCCTTGCCCTGGTATACCAGGGGGAGGGGGCCATCTCCAAGGTGCGCGAAATCGTGGGTGATACCAACCCGGAGATGGCCAATCCCGTATCCATCAGGGGGGCCTACGGAAGGATCACCACCTCCGGGGTGTTTGAAAACGTGGTGCACGCCTCGTCCAGCGTCGAGGACGCCGAGCATGAAATCAAACTCTGGTTCAGCCCCTCCGAGATCGTCAGCGCCATCTATCCAGTGAAAGAGGTGATGCGGGAGCGGGTCAGGGAGATGGAATGGGCCTGAGGCGCCCCCGACACCAGGAAAGGTAACGCGCATGAGGATCATACTCCTTGGGGCTCCCGGGGCCGGGAAGGGCACCGTGGCCGAGCTCCTGACGAAACGGTACGACATACCCCAGATATCGACGGGTGACATGCTTCGCAGCGCGGTCAACGCGGGCACGGAGCTCGGCAGGGCTGCCGGGGGATTCATGACCCGGGGCGAGCTGGTCCCCGACGATCTCATACTGGATATAATGGAAGAACGCCTCCGCGAGAAGGACTGCGCCGGGGGCTTCATACTGGACGGCTTTCCCCGGACCCTGGGCCAGGCCTCGTCCCTGGGGAAGATGCTCGGCGCCATGGGAATTTCCCTCGACGCCATCGTGAACCTGGAGGTCCCCGACGAGGTCCTGATCACGCGCCTGGCCTCCCGCCGCACCTGCACGAACCCCGAATGCCAGGCCATCTACAACGTCATCACCAGGCCATCGGCGCGCGAGGGGATCTGCGACAGGTGCGGCGCTGCCACGGCGCAGCGTGACGACGAGACCGAGGAGGCCGTGAAGCGCAGGCTCGCGACCTACGGGGAAAAGACCGCGCCCCTTATCGATTATTATAAAAATGATCCCGCGTTCATATCCGTGCCGTCACTCAACCCCGGGCCGGCGATGGATGCCATCGCGGCCCTCGTTTCCCGCTGAAGACGCCGTGTCATCCCCCCGGTCCCGCCATGGGGGCCGCGACGGCGTTTCCGCAGCCCGCGGGGCCGGAAAAAATACTTTACAAATAACCCGATTGTATCAATAGAGGAAGCGGTTGCGAGCGTGTAATTCCCCCGGGGCGCGGCCCCGGGTGTTTATTTCACGGCACCGCAGGGAGAGATGCCCGAGCTGGCCGAAGGGGACGGTCTCGAAAACCGTTGTGGGCTTTGCTCACCGAGGGTTCGAATCCCTCTCTCTCCGAATCGCGTCCCGTCACCGGGGGCGCATGAAGGCCCGGTATCCGTTGCCGCCGGAACGGGCCGTGATAAGCGAGGGACCCGATGAGGGTCCACCGCGCGGGAGAATCGAGCGGCGGTCTTCAGGAGAGGTGTCCGAGCGGCCGAAGGAGCACGGTTGGAAACCGTGTGTAGCGCAAGTTACCGGGGGTTCGAATCCCCCCCTCTCCGCATCATGCCGGTTTTCCGCGGGTCCCGCCCTGCCGGGGAGGGTTCGTCGCGGAAGCATCATCGGACGGCGCCCCCGCCGATCGAACCGCGGGGGCCGACGGTTCCCGAGATCACACACCCGAGGCGGATGGGCGGTACAGCTCCATGGGATATCAGGTAACCGCCAGGAAGTGGCGGCCCCAGGTCTTCGACGAAGTCGTCTTCCAGGACCATGTCTCAAAAACCCTGAAAAACAGCATTCAGAAGGGACGGGTGTCCCACGCCTATCTCTTTTCCGGTCCCCGGGGAGTCGGGAAGACCACCATGGCGCGGATCCTGGCCAAGGCCCTCAACTGCGAGCACGGCCCCACGCCGGAGCCCTGCGGCGTCTGCGGGAACTGCGTGGAGATCCGGACCGGGACCTCCTTTGACGTGATCGAGATCGACGGCGCCTCGAACCGCGGCATCGACGATATCCGGGAGCTCAGGGAAAACGTCAACTTCGCCCCCCTCAAGTCGAAGTACAAGATCTACATCATCGACGAGGTCCACATGCTGACCCCGCCAGCCTTCAACGCCCTTCTGAAGACTCTCGAGGAGCCCCCTCCCCACGTGGTGTTCATGTTCGCCACCACGGAGATCCACCAGATACCCGACACCATACTGTCCCGCTGCCAGAAATACTTCTTCAAAAAAATACCGGTGGATCCGATCGTGGGCCACCTCCGCCACATCGTGGAGCGCGAGGGCCTCCGCATCTCGGATTCGGCCCTCTATCCCATCGCCCGCGCCGCCGAGGGCTCGATGCGCGACGCCCAGTCGCTCCTTGACCAGGTGATATCGTTTTCCGACCGGCGCCTCGGGGGGGACGATGAGATCGGCCAGGAGGACGCGCTGTCAATCCTGGGAATCGTTCCCGTCGAGAGCTACATGAATCTCCTCGGGGCCGTCGCCGCGGCGGACGCCGCGGCGGTAATGGAGGAAGTGCACCGCGTGGCCTCCCTGGGCGTCGATATCCCGCGCTACGTGAACGGTTTCGCGGACATGCTCCGCACGGTACGGCTCCTGAGAAGGGGCGTCTCCGTGACGGACCTCCTGGGGCTTTCCCCGGCCGAGACGGAGCTCGTGGGAAGCGTAACGGCGTCGTTCCATGACGAGGAGCTCTCGATGATGTTCCGCATCGTCGCGGAGCTCCAGTCGGAGATGAAGTTTTCCCCTAACGAGCGGATCAACCTCGAGATGGCGCTTCTGGACATGATCGCCGTCAGGACCGCGCCCTCCCTCTCGGACATCATACGCAGGCTCGGCGGCGGCGAGACGGCCCCCACTCCGCCGGCGCCGTCGAAGAGCGCGCGGCCCCCCGCGGAACCGGCGGCAAAGCCCGCCGCGGGGAAGGCGACCGCGGCCCCCGAGGCTTCCCTGCGCCGCCACTGGGAGGCCTTCCTGGGGAGCATCAAGGACCGGAAACAATATCTTCACTGCATCCTCAAACCCTCAATGGTGAGCATCACGGATGACACGCTGCGGATTACCTTCCCCGGCGAGGTCGACCACTCCTACTATACCCGCATACTTGAGGCACCCAGCATCGATTTTATAAAAAAAGAAATGTCGGGCCTCCTCGGGAGGACCCTGAGGGTAGTCGTGGGCGGCGCTCCGGGAGCGGGGACGCTTCCCGGGGGCAAGGAAGGAGAGGGGCGCCCGGCGCCCGCCGCCGGCGACGGCGCCGTCCCGGTGCCCGAGGCGGAGATGATCAGGAACCCGGGCGTGGAGGAATACCAGCCCGCGAATCCCGCCGTGGAGAAGATCAAGAACGCGTTTCACGGCCGCATCGTGGAAAAGAAAGGGGAGGAATGATGCTGAAGGGTCTTGGCGATCTGGGAAATCTTGTGAAGCTCCAGAAAGAGGTTAAGGCGGTCCAGAAGAGGATCGCCGGGACCACGAGGGAAGGGACGAGCCCGAACGGAAAAGTGAAGGCCGTCATGAACGGCGAGTTCCGCATCGTGAAGCTCTCGATCGATCCCGATTACCTGGGGAGCGCGTCTGTCGCCGATATCGAGGCGATGGTCATCGCCGCGGCAAACGGCGCAGTCGACGCCATCCGGGAGTATTCGGCCTCGGAGATGAAGGGCCTGGCCGGCGGTATGGACCTTCCCGGTCTCGGCGCCTTTTTTAAATAAGGGAACATCGAAACTTTCCGGGCGCGCGTGGCACGCGGGGGCGGCGGCCCGGTCCCCGGGCAGACTCAGCGGCGGGAGCGGCGTGGGATGAAGTCATCAGTATATCTTGAAAACGTCATAAAAAAATTCTCGAAGCTCCCGGGAATCGGCCACAAGAGCGCCTCCCGGCTGGCCTTTCACCTCCTCTCCATGTCGGATGAGGACGTGAGGGGTCTCGCCTCCGCCATGGTCGAGCTCAAGGCGAACACCTTCACCTGCTCGGCCTGCGGCGGCATTTCGGACGGGGATCTCTGCCAGATCTGCCGGGACCCGGGGCGGGATCGCGGTCTTCTCTGCGTGGTGGAGGACGCGAAGGACGTGCTCACCATCGAGGGCACGGGTGAATTCCGCGGCATCTACCATGTCCTGAACGGACTGATTTCGCCCCTCGACGGCATCGGGCCGGACCAGCTGTCCATCGGCCCCCTGGTGCAGAAGTGCCGGGAGGGATCGCTCCGGGAGGTCATACTCGCGCTGAATCCATCGGTGGAGGGGGACGCGACATCGCTCTATATCGCCCGCCTCATCGGCCCCTCCGGCGTCGCCGTCACGAGGATCGCCCACGGCCTGCCCGTGGGGGCCGATATCGAGTTTGCCGATGCCGCCACGATCATCAAGTCCCTGGCGGGAAGGGTGAAGATCTAACCCGCGGATCCCTCGTCGATTTTTTTCGTGACGTATTCCTCGATCAGGCTGCTGCGCTGCTCGTCCGGGAGCATGAACTGGCATCCGTAGCGCCATTTCGTCATCAATTTCTTGGAAAACTTGACACGGAGCCTGTCCTTGCGCATCTGCCGGCCGATCCGGTAGAGCACGCTGATTTCCGCTTCATCCAGCCTCTCCCTGTCGCTTTCAATGCTCAGCCCGCCGAGGGATATGTTATTGAACCAGCAATCGGTTGCCGACGGTACCGCGTCGTTTTCAACCATGAAAAAAGACGGTTGGAAAAAATCAACCCGGGGATAAGCCCTGTTCTCGATCCGCTGCTTTTTAAATAGCATACCGTGCCTCCTTGACCCCCCTCCGGGGTTACGGTGACGTGAATTGTCGGATTATGCCACAGGGGTGAAAAAAAATCAAACAAAAAAATGTGCCGGGACATGGTCGCGAAATTCGTCCGGGACGGCGGCGGTTTACCGGGACCGCGTGCCCCCGCCTCGGTTTTTCCCCTCGATCTGGAGCATGATCGGGACGCCCTTGAGATCGAGCTCCTTCTGGAGCGTTTTTTCCAGGTGACGCACGATCTCCTTCCGGAAGTGCGCCGGGCTGTTGACGAAGAGCCGGAAGCAGGGCGGCGCCGAACCCGTCTGGGTCGCGTAGTATATCTTTATCTTGCCCTGCATCTGGGGGATCCGGTGGGACTGGATGATTCCCGCGATGATGCGGTTGAGCCGCGGGGTGTCCACCTTGAGCGACGCTTTTCCCTTGAGTTCCAGGGCGGTGTCCACGATGCGGTGGATCCTCTGCCCGTGCTTGGCGGAGATCGATATGATGGGGAAATCACCGGCCTTGTAAAATTTGAAGGTGAGGCGATCGATGAAGGCGTCGAAGGTCCGGTGGTCCTTTTCAACCAGGTCCCATTTGTTGATGGCGATGATCGTCGGCTTGTGCTCCTTCATGATTTCGTCGGATATCTTCTTGTCGGTTTCCGTGAGTCCCGCCGGGGCGTCGACGAGGTGGACGGCGACGTCGCAGCGCCTGATCGAGTCGATGGTGCGGGTGAGGGAATAATACTCGACGTCCCCGGATATGTTCCTTTTCCTTCTCATCCCCGCCGTGTCGATCACCCTGATCTTCTTTTTGCGGTACATGAAGTCCTCGTCAACCGAGTCCCTGGTGGTTCCCGGGACGTCGGAGACCACCGCCCTGGTGTAGCCGATGAGGGCGTTCAAAAGGGTGGATTTTCCGGAGTTGGGCCGCCCCACGACGGCGATTTTCAGGTCGGGCTCCCGGAGGGCGGTTTTCTTCCTGGGGAGGATTTCGACGATCTTGTCCATGAGCATGGCCACGCTATAGCCGGTTTTCGCCGAGACGGGGACGACCTCGGAGAATCCCGTTCCGTAAAAGTTGACCATCTCCTCGAGCTCGCGGGGGCCGTCCATCTTGTTCACGGTCACGATGACCGGCACCGCCATCCGGCGCACGATCTCCGCGAGGTCCATGTCGAAGGCCGCGGGGGCCGGGGGTTCCATGAGCAGGAGTATCGCCGATGCCCGCTGCAGGTAGGCGCGGGCGTTTTCGAGTATCGGGGCCGAAAGCTCGGAGGAGTCGGGGAGGTCGAGCCCCGGGGTGTCGGCGAGGGTGAAGACGACGGAATTATGCGTCGCGTTAAACGAGACGACGTCCCTGGTAAGGCCGGGAACGGGGTCGACGATCGCAATTTTCCGCCGTATCAGCGCGTTGAACAGCGTCGATTTGCCGACATTACGCCTCCCGACTATCGCGACGATGGGTAGACCGCTCATGGCGCCTCGCTCCGAATATTTGCGGCAGTATCCGGCGCCCCGCCGCCGAGCACAAGCAAATAACAGATGCTATGAGACATAATTTTTTTCTTGCAATTATTTCACGTTTCTGGTAGCATTACCCCGGTCGACGCCGGTGAGGTACAACAGGCGCGACGGGGCCTTCCGGTGCGGGGCATCCGGCAACACAACGCTCCGATCGCCCCCGGGCGCTGAAAAATTTATTGTTGAGGTACAACATTCATGGCAGCAAAAACGGTGAGTCTCATCAATTATCTGCTCAAGGGCAAGGAGTCCCGCAAAAAGACCCTTGCGAAGGAGATGCGCCAGGTGGATCAGCAGATAGTGAAGCTGAAGGGCGAGTTGAAGTCCGCACAGGCGCGTGAGGCGGCCCTGAAGGCGGCGAAAGCGAAAAAAGCGAAGGCCAAGAAAGGGAAGGCGAAAAAGTCCAAAAAAAGGTGACCGGGGTTTCACTACCCGTAGAATTTTTCAGTGCGATAATAAAAGGAGGCATGCCCTCCTTTTATTATTGCCTGCTGCTGCCAGAAGGCCCCGGCGCGTAATTTGTGTTCTCAATGCCTTTTTTTTCAGTTGCGCCCCCTGCGATTGATCGATACTATATATAGAGGGCTTTTTTTGCCCTGGAGCGGACGCACAATTTCCCGGGGGAATAGACGTTGATACAGGTTGAACAGCGAAAAGGACGGGATTTTCAGGATTTTGACACTATCGAGGATGTCGTTAACCTCCTGAAGTCCCAGTTCACTAACAGAAAAATGTACATAAAATATGCCGTTGACAAGATCGAGGCGGCGGTCAACGAATATCTCCCCGACGGCACCGTTATGCTGGTAACGGACCATGATTATCGGCACGACGGAGAAAGCATCATCATCTACGGGCTTTCCGACAAGTATATCGAGATCGATTTCGAGGTCCTCGAGGAGCGGGGGCCCGGATACTTTCACTGCAAGATCAGGAGCGCCCGCCGCGCCATGTCGGGGAGGCGCGATCTCAGGTTCAAGGTGGAGCCCGATGACGTCGTCGCCACCAACTTCAGGGTCTCGAAGCACACCATCGATGTCTCGGGGCTGAACATGCCCACGGGCATCAAGGTGCTCCTCGAGCAGTTCCAGTCGAAAAATTCGAAGATGAGCGACATCGTTCGCGTCGACGTGTTCAAGCCCGACGAGAAGGACCGCCTGCTCCTTAACATGAAAAAAACAGGCAAAACCCTCTGGATTCCCTCGGTGGCCGAGGAGGATTCCTACCGGGCGGTCAACGACGATTTCGTCGACCTCGCCGCGCTCTACGAGCGCGACGTCGAGCGTGTCATGAAGCGCTACATCGAGCGGGGCTACCGTTCAATCCTCGCCGTGCCGGTCATCTATATCACCGAGGACTCGAAAAGCGTCCCCTTCGCCTATATCCAGCTCATATCGAAAAGCAGGAACTTCACCATTGACGACGTCCTGGAGATGAAGAACCAGGCCTTCAAGCTCGTTGACCTGATCCGTGACGCCAACACCCATCTCATCCCCCTGCACCAGCGGGTGATGGATATCAGCAGGGGAGGGGTGAAGCTCAGGATCACGGACGTCAATCTGCAGAAATACATACGCCGGTCGAAGGGGTTCATCTTCGACCTGGTGTTCAAGCTCCAGGCCCCGATCACTATTTTCGGCGAGGTGAAGGTCTCCTACACGGACGACGAGGGAAACCTCTACGTGGGCGTCGATTTCGAGGGCAATTCGTCGCGCAAGGACGAGATGAAGCGGTACTACTCGATATTGAAGCCGATGGAGACGGAGTACAAGTCCAGGCTCCTGAAGTCGATGAGAAGCCGAAAAAAAGAATCCGATTCAAATTCCTCTCCGCGGTAGCGCCGCCTCACCGGGCGGTCCCCGCGTCCCGCGCCGCCTCGGCGTCCGATTTTCTCGCGTAGAGGGGCACGATGTCCTGGTAATCCCGGTACTTTCCGGAGCCGAGCAGGGCGCGCGCAAGGGAGTAGACGCGGTCCCAGCGCGGGATGAGCCGCGCCGTGAACACGCCGCCCTTCAGGGCCTCGGCCTCCCGGCGGTACCTCTCGACGCCGTCACCCACCATGCGCGTTACTGAATTTGCCTTCGCGGCATCGATGAGGCGCGCCATGGGGTGGTCCCCCGGCGGCACGATCTCCTCCAGATCGAGGGGGCCCGTCCCGCGCAGGTAGAGGGCGCCGAAGACGCGTCCTTTTTTCGCGTCAAAGGCCACCAGGACGCCTTCGCCCGGCTCCGCGTCCAGGGCGAGGGCGAAGATGCGGGGGGTGGGGATGCCCGCCAGGGGCTTTCCCAGTACCTGGGCGAGCATGCGCGCCGTGGAAACGGCGATCCGTATGCCGGTGAATGAGCCGGGCCCCACTCCCACGGCGATGCCGTCAAGGTCCCGCGGCGAGAGGCCGGTCGACGCGAGGCACGCGTCAATGGAGCGCAGCAGGGTCGCCGAGTGGGACGCCATGACGGGTTCGCAGAGCCCGACGGCGGTTTTACCGTTCCCCGCCGCGACGATTTCCAGGGACGAGGCGGAATCAAGTACCAGCAGGTTCAATCGTTATGCTCCTCCGTGTTTCGTCGAGATATTCAAGGGTTATCATGATATAACCTGCCGGGAGACGATCAAGGGCCCTGTCGGCCCACTCGATGACGGACACGCCCTCACCCTCCCAGTACTCCTCGAAGAAGAGCCGGTCCAGCTCGTCGCTCTTCTCGATCCGGTAGAGATCGAAATGGTAGAGGGGGATTCGCCCCTCGTGGACATCCAGGAGGGTGTAGGTGGGGCTGGTAATCTCTTCGTCGATGCCCATGCCCGCGGCCAGGCCCCTGGCGAAGACGGTCTTTCCCGTGCCGAGTTCTCCCGTGAGCGCGAAGACCGTTCCCGGCGTGGCGTCCGCTCCCAGACGGCGGGCGATCGCCATGGTCGTTTCCTCGGAATCAGATATCAATTGGCGCGGCATGACGCCGTCACTCTATGGAGCCCCGCCCTTATGGCAAGGAAAAAAGCGTACTTCCCGCCATGGCGCCGCCGGAGCGTATCCCCCGGGGCCGGGAGGGGGCGTCGCATGACCCGCGGGACGCCGGGGAGGGGTCGCCGGTTCGTACCCGGGGTTCTGATGCGGATCCGCTATATTAATAAAACTGGAAAAGTGTATATTTTTATTGTAATTTTTCCTTGATAAATAATACCCGACTTATCAAGAATGCCATCCATATCAGTTGCGGGGGATTATAATGGCTGTAATAACAAAGGAAGAGAAAGCGAAAAAGAAAAAAAAAATCATCATAGAAGCCCTGAAGAGGCTTCTTGACCGTGAGGTGTATTCCCGCATTACCGTGCAGGAGATCGCGGACGAGGCGGGATTTTCAAAGGGAGGGGTCCTCCATTATTTTCCCACCAAGGAAGACATATACCTCGAATTGATTGAGGAGATCTTCACCGAGTTCGTGAAGGCCCACAGCTCCATCCTCGAATGGGAGCTTGGAACCGAGGAGGTGGCGCCGATATCGGCCCTCGTGGGCGCTGAGAATTTCATCATCGACAAGCGCAATATCAAGATGATCATGAATATCGTCCTCTACGCCTTCGAAGAGGAGAAGATAATGAAGATCGTCAGCAAGTATATCCGATTGCACAGGAATTTCTACGACAACATCATCACCCAGCTCTCGAGCGGCGAGCGCTCGAGGAGAAGGTCGGATCTTCCCTCGAAGTACCTCTCCAGGATTACCCAGACCATCGTCCTTTTTATCGGCCTCCTCGAGTCGATCGACCCGTCGGACCCGGGCGAGATGGACTACCTGGAGATCGTCAAGTTCGTCACCACCCTTCTGAGGGCATGACGCCCGCCCCTCCATCAGGCCTCCTGCGCGTCTCCGGGGGAGATCATGGTCGATGAGAAGGAGCTCTACCGCAACCTCAACGAAGGAATCCTGGCCGAACGGCTCGGCGCATTCGAACGGAACCTCGAGAAGAACCTTACCCTTATCGCCCGATTCGGCGGCCTCGCCCCCGTGGTGCCCGAATTTTCCGGGAAGATCGCCCTGGTCATCGGCGCGGGGCCGTCACTTGAGGGTCACTGCGATGTCCTGAAGCGCTACCAGCACCGCCGGGAGCTTGCCTATGTCGCGGCGGACATGGCGCTTCGCCCCCTCCTTCTCAGGGGAATACGGCCGGCCTACGTGGTTTCCTGCGAGACCAGCCCTGTGGATTTTTTCGGCGGGCTGGACACATCGGGAATACGACTCCTGGCCTTCAGCTGCATGTCACATGTCAATCTCAGGCGGTGGAGGGGACCGGTCAGCTTTTACAACTGGATGATGCGAAGGCCTGAATACGACGCCCTCTGGGCGCGGGCGGGGAGGGACCTCGGGTTCGTCGCCACGGGGGGCCTGGTAACGACCCAGGCCGTGTCCTTTGCCCTGGGATGTCCCATCGGCGGCCTCGTGATGGCGGGAAACGATCTCGGATTCCGCGGCAGGTTCTATGCCAGGGGCACGGCGGCACACCTTCGGCCTTCGGCCCGGCCGCGGCGATTATCCCCGGGGGAAACCGTGGATATGAACATTTCCCGGGGGGCCATGGAGTATCGCATCGAGAGAGGGGGGCGGATTTACTACACGACGCGCCAGTTTCTCGCTGCAAAAATGTGGCTCGAAAGGCTTTTTCAGGGGAGGGAAGGGGTGTTTGATTGCAGCGATCCGGGCTGTTCAGAAAAATATGTTGCAAAAATCGATCTGGAGCGATTTCTTGGTTCCATTGCGGGCGGCAGACGAAAAAGGAAGGGAAACTCATGATCGTTCTCCACAAACTGAATGGAACGGAATTCATGCTCAATGACCGTCACATCGAGACAATCGAGGAGACCCCCGATACGGTGATAACCCTCACGAACGATAAGAAATATCTCGTTAAAGAACCGGCCGAAGAGATCATCGAGAAGATGATCGAATATCGACATAGAGTCGCAATAAAGAAGAAATCCCAGTGAACGGGCGACCGCGTGAGCGGCGAACTATCCCCGGACGTCCGGTGACGCCCTCAACGGGTTGCCGGGAGGTGGAATAAATGGTAGAATTTTCATCAGAGGATATCAACGGCGTCATCGTGCTCACCATCACCGGCGATTTTTATATCGAAAGCATCGAGTACGCGGAGAAGATGTGGAGCGAGCAGATGGCCAAGCGCCCGAAAGTGATGGGAATAAACTGTAAAAACCTGAAATATATCGATTCATCCGCCATAGGCATACTGGTCAAATTCCTGAATAATGCCAGGAAGGCGAAGACCGAGCTGGTGTTTTTTGACCTGGGTGAGAACATCATAAACGTATTCAGGACCGCCAAGCTCGGCAATTTCTTCAAGGTCATGTCCCGCACGCAGTTCGAGATGGACTACCTGGAATCCTGAACCCGTCCTCCCTCCTTCCCCGCACTGCCTCATTGGCCATGAGGATTCACCCTTTTCGGGCCTGCAGGATGCCAAAAATAAGTGCTGAGCTCAATCCCCCCTGCCGATACATGTAGCATGAGGCCCCATGCCCGGCAGTGTCGTTATGATTTGAGGGTCTGGAATCTTCATTGAGTGGGGGATAAAAAACTCCATAACATTTTTTTGAAAATGAATAAATTAATTGACATAAATAGTCAGATATGCTTATTATGTCACATATTTTTTTATACGCTGAAAGAGGTATCTGCAGACTTCTCCCGGGAGAGGGGGGCTTGAAAAAGACGGGAGAAAAATTATATTGTAACTACCAGACCGTGCCGCGAGGGCATGATATTCATATGACAGAAAAGGGATCAACATGGGCGACGAAGAAAGGGATGATATAATTGAGGACGAAGAGGAGGCCCCGCAGGAAGCGGAGACGGGACGACGCTTCGAGGCCTCGAAAATCGTCAATCTTCTCCTCTACGTTGCGGGAGGCGTATTGCTCGTGGTCGCGGTGACCGGTATATCCTATCTCGTGGCGAAATACGTCCAGGAGAGCAGCTACCAGAAACGGCAGGACATCGTGGCGGCGCCTCCTCCCCCGCCCCTCTCGAGCTTCGAATTGCCCGACTTCTCCAAGACGACGTCGGACGCTGACCCGCACTTCATCAAGATGAAGATATCACTGGCGTACGAGCCGAACGTCGAGCTTAACAACGAACTGGTCCAGCGGCGCGACCAGATACAGCATATCGTGAACATCATACTCCAGGGAAAGAAATATGAGGACCTTGATTCCGTTACCGGAACCATCGCCCTCGCCGAGGAAATCAAGGCCCACGTCAACGTGGTGCTTGTCTCGGGTAAAATCAAGGAAGTGTATTTCAAGGAACTTGTGGTGAACTGAGCACAATTCCGCGGGAGGATTATATGGGTGACGGATCATTATCGCAGGACGAGATAGACGCTCTATTACAGGGCGCCGATGATATGCTCTCCCCGGCCAGCACCCCCGCGGCGGCGGAGCCGGGCCGTGGCAGGGGTGGGTTGCCCCAGAGCGACATGAATTCCATCCGCGACGCGCTGAACGCGGCGGTGGGCGCCGTGGCGCCGTCCCTCTCCGGGTATCTGGGCGGAAGGAACCTTCGCATATCCCGGCCCTTCATCGAGGTGAAGAGCCAGGACGCGGTGCGGGCCGATTTCGCCGGGCGATACATCCAGGTTTCAATGGATTACTCCGGGGCGCTCACCGGGAAGAACCTCATTGTCTTCAACTACGCCGACGCGGGATCGATTTCATCTTTGATGATGGGAGACGAACGCGGGACCCCTCCCGCCGACCTGTCAGAGGCGTACCAGAGCACGATCCAGGAGTTCACCAACCAGCTCCTTTCCTCCATGGCGACGCAGATGAGCGGCGTCCTGGGAGGCGGCATCAAGACCACCCCGGCGGCGCTTTCCATGGCGAGCGGCGGGGGGGACCTGCAGCTTCCTCCCGGGGGAGACGTGGTCAAGGTGACGTACGATTTTTCCATCGACGGGGTCCTTAACTCGAAGCTGTACCACCTGATGGATTCCGGCATGGC
The DNA here is from genome assembly GCA_964554685.1 of uncultured Leptospirales bacterium. Taxonomy (GTDB): domain Bacteria; phylum Spirochaetota; class UBA4802; order UBA4802; family UBA5550; genus RBG-16-49-21. Next base: position 20,114 of record CAZKPR010000032.1, read on the forward strand.
CCAGGGCCTTACCGGCGGAACCGGCGTCATGGCATCCGCGGGGGGACAGCAGCCCGCGTTCCCGAGCCACGGCGGCGCCGTGGGCATCAGCCCGGTGAAGTTCCCCCCCCTCGACGAGGGGATTCCCGCAGGGGTGGGGGGGAACATCTCCCTGATCCTCGACGTGCCGATGACCCTGACCGTGGAACTGGGGAGAACCACCCAGCTGGTCCAGGAGATCCTGGGCCTCGGCGAGGGATCGATCATCGAGCTGGACAAGCTCGCCGGCGAACCCGTCGACCTCCTCGTGAACGGCAAGCTCATCGCCAAAGGCGAAGTCGTTGTCATCGACGAGAATTTCGGCGTCCGGGTGACGGATATAGTGAGCCCCGCGGACCGTCTCGCGGGATTGCAATGACATGGCGGTGGAGACCATCGCCATTTTTTTCGGGGGCCAATGAGACATAACACTGAAGAGGGACGGATGGGGATGCGGAGGCGAAGGCCATGGGGGGCGTTTCTCTGGACGGCGTTTCTCCTCATCTCACTGTCGGCGCCTGCCGCCGCGCCGGCGGCGCCGGTGAAGGGGAAGAAGGCCCAGGCCGTCGAGGAGAAGAAGGAGGCTGAAAAGGAGGCGGGGGAATCCGCGAAGAAGGAGGCTAAAGAGCCGGAAAAGAAGGCGGGGGAACCCGCTGAGGGGGAAGCCGGCGAGGGCGTCCTCTCGAAGGAGTTCACCGACGAGGATTTCGAGCCGCGTCTCGAGGAGGAGTCCGCGGTCTGGATGTTCTTCAAGATGATCATCATCCTGGGCATTTTCGGCGGGGGTTTCTATTATTTTTATCGATTCGTGTCGCGGAAAACCGGCATAGGGGTTTTCGGGAGCGACGCCATCAGGGTGCTGTCCGCCGTTCCCCTGGGTCAGAACAAGTATCTCCAGGTGGTGGACCTTGCCGGCAAGGTCCTGGTGATCGGCGTGTCGGACAACGGGGTCAACCTGATCTCCGAGATCACGGACAGGGACCAGATCGACCGGATCAGGATCATGAGCACCAGGAAGCCCCCTCCCGGCGCCGCGGGCGGGGGGTTCCAGGAGCAGGTCATGCGTCAGATCGGGAAGTTCGTCGAGCGGGTCCAGGGGGCCCGCAGAAAGGGCCGGGGAACCATGGAATCCTCCGGCTCCCCGGGTGACATCGAGTATCTCCGCAGCCAGAGAAGCAGGCTGAAGGACCTTAACGGGTATGATAATGAGTAAGCGCGCCATTTTCATCGTTTTCCTTGTCATGGTGGCCGGCGCCGGGATCGCCTACGGCCAGGACGTGGGCGGGCTGCGCATGCCGATCCCGAAGATAACCTTCGACATCAAGGAGGCCGCGGGTCCCCGGGAGGTGGCCCTTTCCCTCCAGATACTCTTTCTTCTCACGATCCTCACCCTGGCCCCCGCCATCATCATGATGATGACGGCCTTCACCAGGGTCGTGATCGTCATGGATTTCATCAAGCGGGCCCTCTCCCTCCAGCAGATGCCGCCGAACCAGGTGATCGTGGGCTTTTCGATCTTTCTGACGTTTTTCATCATGGCGCCCACCTTTTCCAAGATTAACGAGGAGGCCCTCCAGCCCTACCTGAAAGGGAGGATCGACAACGAGACCTTTTTCGAGAAGGGCATGGACCCCCTGCGCACCTTCATGTTCAAGCAGACGCGTGAAAAGGATATCGCGCTCTTCATCAGGCTCGCGAAGCTCCCGAAGCCGAAGACGGAAAAGGACGTGCCCACGCACTGCCTGATCCCGGCCTTCATGATCAGCGAGATGAAGCGCGCCTTCGAAATCGGCATCTACATATTCATACCGTTCATCGTGATCGACATGATCGTGGCGAGCGCCCTGATGGCCATGGGAATGATCATGCTTCCCCCCATCATGATTTCGCTGCCGTTCAAGATAATACTGTTCGTCCTGGTGGACGGGTGGAACCTCCTCACCTACGAGCTGGTGAGGTCGTTCCGCTAAAGGAGTGGTGGGATGACCGATGTTACCGTAATCGCCTTCATGCGGGAGTCGCTCATGGCTATTATCATCGTGTCGGCCCCGATCCTCGGGGTGGGCATGTTCGTGGGACTCGTGATCGCCATCTTCCAGACCACCACCTCGATACAGGAGCAGACGCTGACCTTCGTCCCGAAGATCATCGCGATTTTCCTGGTCATGATAATCTTCGGGGCGTGGATGATACGGACCCTGGTGAACTACACGTTTCACATGTTTTCATTGATAGAGAAACTGTGACCGGCCCGGGGCCGGAACTGACAGCGGGAGGCCGATGTACCACTTCGTTTACCATTTCCAGGTGTTCCTCCTGATCATGATGCGCATGAACGCCATGATTATCATCGCGCCTTTTTTTTCGAGCGACCTGATCCCCTTCAGGATCAAGGCCCTCGTCTCCTTCCTGGTCTCCCTGGTGATATTTCCCATGGTGGCGGCGAAGGGGTACCGGATCCCCGGCGACATGGGAGGCTATTTCCTCCTGGTGATCCAGGAGGTGGCGATCGGTCTCTTCATCGGATTCCTGGTGTCGGTGATATTCGCCGCCTTCCAGCTCTCGGGGCAGTTTTTCGCCGTGCAGATCGGCTTCGGGATCAACGAGGTGCTGGATCCCATCGGCCAGGTGAGCGTCCCCCTGGTGGGGCAGTTCAAGAATATCGTGGGGCTCCTGGTGCTCCTGGCGATGAACGGGCATCACTTGATGCTCCACGGCGTCTACCGCTCCTACGAGCTGGCGCCGATCATGAGCGTCGAGAAGGCCTTTCTCGGGGGGCTCCTGAAATATCTCCTGCACGCCTGCAGCGGGTGGGTCGTGGTGGCCCTGAAGATCGCGATCCCCGTCGTGGCGGTCGTCTTCGTCGTCACCGTGAGCCTGGGGATCCTGGCCAAGGTGGCGCCGCAGATGAACATCATGATGCTCGGGTTTCCATTCAAGATCGCCGTGTCCTTCATCGTGATGCTGGTGATCACCCCGATGATCGTGAAGATCATGTGGGTTTCCCTGGAGAGGGTTTTCGCCTTCATGTTCAAGGCCCTCAGGCACTGGCCGGTGTGACGGGCGACGAGATGAGAAGGACGGATCGGATAGATGGCTGAATTGCTTCGACAGCATGCGCGGTATCACCGGTGGAAGGACGATCCCTTCTTCGACGGTCTCCCCTACGACCTCCAGCTCTTCGCCGCCGAGGACGAGGGGCGCACCGAGGAGCCGACGGAGAAGAAGCTCCGGGACGCAAGGGAAAAGGGGCAGGTGGCCAAGACCATGGAGCTGCCCCAGGCCATCGTGGTCATCTTCGGCTTCATGGTGATACTCGTCTTTGCCTCCTGGATCTACGAGATCCTGGTCCGCATGACCAGGTTCTACCTGTCGTCCTTTTCCCGGCTCAGCCCGACGGAGCACGGCCTCATGAGGGAGTTCATCGTGGTGAGCTACGAATCGGGGAAGATCCTTCTCCCGATTTTCATCGCCGCCACGGTGGCGGCGATCCTCGGTAACGTCATCCAGGTGGGGTTCCAGATCTCCACGCACCCGCTGAAGCTCGACTGGAGCAAGATAAAGTTCGATCCCGCCACCATAATGAAGAAGATATTCTTCTCGAAGCAGGTGGCGATGAACCTGTTCAAGTCGATCTTCAAGGTCATTGCCGTGGGATTCATCGCCTATATCATCGTCATGGCCAATATCGAGGATATCCTGAAAACGCCCGACGTATCCGTGGCGATGGCCCTGAAAATCATCATGATGACGGGTTTCAAGATCATCATCTGGTCCTCGGTGCTGCTCCTGGTCCTCTCCATCCCGGACTACTTCTTCCAGAAGCGCGAGTTCATCGAGTCGTTGAAGATGACCAAGGAAGAGCTCAAGGAGGAACTGAAGGAGACCATCGGGGATCCCTACGTCAGGGCGCGGCTCAGGGAGATGCAGCGGCAGAACCTTCTCCGGAGCATGATGAGCAGGGAGGTGCCGAAGGCCGACGTCGTCGTCACCAACCCGACGCACTACGCCGTGGCCCTGCAGTACGACCGCGACGCGATGCCCGCGCCGCGGGTGGTGGCCAAGGGGGAGGACAGCATCGCCCTGAAGATACGCGAGGTGGCGGCGGAGCACGGCATTCCCATGATCGAGAACCGCCCCCTGGCGCAGGAAATGTGCCGGCGGCTCGAAGTGGGGGACATCATACCCGAGGATCTTTTCTACGCCGTGTCCCTCGTGTACGGCGAAATCATACGCAGGTACCCGGAGCGTTTCCGGAGAATGCAGGAAGCGATATAGGTCGGGAGAGGAACAATGGCGGCAGGGAACAGGGCACGGATCGTCGACGCGATGGAACAGGCGCGGTGGATGCAGAAGTCCGACATACTTCTCGGCATCGGCGTGGTCGCCGTGGTCACGATGCTCATCATCCCGATGCCCACGTTCCTCCTTGACATGATGCTGGTCTTAAGCATCATGTCGGGAATACTGGTCCTCCTCATCGTCATGTTCATCCAGCGGACCTTCGATTTCTCGATCTTTCCCTCGCTCCTCCTGGTCACCACGGTGTTCCGCCTTGCCCTGAACGTGTCGTCCACGAGGCTCATCCTCCTGCAGGGGGCGGCCTTCGACGGGCAGATCATCCGCGCCTTCGGGCAGTTCGTCGTGGGGGGGAACTACGTCGTCGGCTTCATCATTTTCGTGATCCTCGTGGCCGTGCAGTTCATCGTCATCACCAAGGGCGCCACGCGGACCGCCGAGGTGGCCGCCCGCTTCACCCTGGATGCCATGCCCGGCAAGCAGATGAGCATCGACTCGGACCTCTCGAACGGACTCATCACCGAGGACGAGGCCCGGACGCGCCGCGAGGAGATACGCAAGGAGGCGGATTTCTACGGGGCCATGGACGGTGCCTCCAAGTACGACAAGGGGGACGTTATGTTTCCCTACGACAACACATACAAAAAAAAAAGCGCGGGATGGGGAAGGGGCCGCCCGGGTGTGGGGGTTAAAGTAAAACCCGTACATGACCGGATAGTTTTTTTGTACGGCGGGGACACCGGCAACGACGTCTGGAAACTGCGTCCGGCGCTGTCCTTCCTCTACCTGGCCACGCCGGTCCCGTGTCTCTACTACGGCACCGAGCATGCCTTCGACCAGGGCGGCCACTACAACGGCAGCAGCACGTCGGCCGACAATCCCGACGACGGCGACTGGCAACGCGAATGCATGTTCGACAAGGGCTTCCAGCCCGGCCCCGCCCAAGGCAACAAGCTGGCCGCGACCGACGCGCCGCTCTATCAGCACATCGCGGCCCTGAACGCCGCCCGCGCCACCTACCAGAGCCTCACGCGCGGTTCCTTCCAGGAACGCTATGCCGACGGCGCCTACGCCTTCAGCCGCGTCTACGACGAAGAAGAAGCGCTGGTGGCGATCAACGTCCAGGATGGCAACAAGAATTTCGACGCCCAGGTTTCCAAGCCGAACGGCACGGAATTCGTCAACGCCCTCAACCCGGCCGACAAGGTCACGGTCAGCGGCGGCAAGCTGGCGATCAGCCTGACCGGCAAGGAAACCAAGGTCTACGTGGC
>CAZKPR010000033.1:0-25436 GCA_964554685.1 uncultured Leptospirales bacterium
ACCCTCCCACGGGATTGCCTTTATGGATGGGGGGCGGGGGGCGGGGGAAACCGGAGGGAGGGGCGCGTCCCGGCTGGTCCTGAGGGGCTATCAATCGAAAGGGTGATTATGGAACCGCGGATGGACACGGATGCACACGGATGGCGTGTTTCCTCTGTCACGGACGCTGATACGGGACCGTGATATACGTGGTCATAGAGGTATAGGTAACCATAGCAACTCATTCAAGGACTCGGAAATTTACAATCTGTGTTCATCCGTGTCCATCCGTGGTTCATATTGAATTTTTTGTAAAACAAAACGCTCATTAGGGCCACTTGCATGCGTGGGACCTGCCCTTTTTTTCCTGCTCCGAGCTGTTTTCCTGTTTGACGCCCCGCGCCGTACCGGAAAAAACTGAATTCATCACGACAGGCGGGAGCGGCCATGGCGAAGAAGGGCTTCGATGTTCTCATCATCAACTACGAGTTTCCTCCCCTGGGGGGGGGCGGCGGCGTGGCCACGTACGATCTCGCCGTGGAGTGGGCGCGCCAGGGAAGGGTGGACGTGGTCACCTCTTCTTTCAAGGGCCTTCCCGCGTACGAAAGGATGGGAGACATTCACGTCCACCGGGTCAGGATCTTTTTCCGGAAATCCCGGGACGCCGCGACCTTCCTCTCCATGCTCTTCTACCTCCCCGGCGCGTTCTTCCGGGGCATGCGCCTGATGCGCCGCCGCCGCTACGACGTCATCAACACCCACTTCGCCGTGCCCTCGGGCCCCGTGGGGTGGCTCCTGGGGCACATCTTTCGCGTCCCCAACGTTCTCTCGCTCCATGGCGGGGACATCTACGACCCGAGCAAGAAGCTCTCGCCCCACCGGAGCTTCTTCTTCAGCCGCGTGGTGCGCTTCATCCTGAACCGCGCCGACCGGATCGTGGCGCAATCGCAGAACACGCGGACAAACACCATCACCTACTATCACCCCGGGAAGGAAATCGACGTGGTCCCCCTTGCGTTTCACCCCCCGGCGCGGCCGAAGGCGACCAGGCGGGGACTGGGCATTGACGGGGACGCCTTCATGATCGTCACCGTCGGCAGGCTCATAAAAAGAAAGGCCCTGGACGTGCTGATCAGGGCCGTGGCCGCGGCGCGGGCGAAGAAGGCGCGGCTCTACATCATGGGTGACGGCCCGGAGCGCGAATTTCTTGAAACCACGGCGCGGGAGTGCGGCGCCGGGAACCGCGTCGTGTTTCTCGGCTACGTCACCGACGAGGACAAGTTCGCCCACATCGCCGTGGCGGACCTCTTCGCCCTCACCTCGCTCCACGAGGGGTTCGGCATCGTCTTCATGGAGTCGATGTTCTTCGGCCTCCCCATCGTGTGCACCAACAACGGGGGGCAGACGGACTTCCTGGTCCACGGGGAGAACGCGCTTCTCGTCGACGTGGGGGACGTGGCGGCCTGCGCCGCGGCCATCGACCGCTTTGCCTCGGACCGAAAGCTCTACCGGGCCTGCTCGAACAACAACAGGAAGGCGGTGCGGCGGTTCTACGCCGAAGAGGTGGCCGGGCGCTACGTCGACATCTTCCGCGAGGCGGTTCGGCGGGGATGATTCAGTTGCGGTAGCTCTGGAGGGGGGCGGGTATCCTTCCCCCGCGCGCGATGAAGACGCCGGGTGAGAAGCGGCTCACGGGGAGCACCGGGGCCCGCCCCAGGAGGCCGCCGAATTCTACGGAATCCCCGGCCTTCTTCCCCGCCACGGGTATGAGGCGCGCCGCCGTGGTCTTGTTGTTCGCCACGCCGATGGCCGCCTCGTCGGCGATGATGGCGGCGATGACCTCCGCCGGCGTGTCCCCCGGTATCGCGATCATGTCGAGCCCCACGGAGCAGACCGCTGTCATGGCCTCGAGCTTTTCGATGGTGAGGGCGCCGGCCTCGGCGGCCTCGATCATCCCGAGGTCCTCGGAGAGGGGGATGAAGGCCCCGGAGAGCCCGCCCACGAAAGACGAGGCCATGAGGCCTCCCTTCTTCACCGCGTCGTTCAGCAGCATCAGGGCGGCCGTGGAGCCCGGGGCTCCGCAGCGCTCGAGGCCCATCTCCTCGAGGATGAAGGCCACGCTGTCCCCCACGGAGGGTGTCGGCGCGAGGGACACGTCGACGATCCCGAAGGGGACGCCGAGCCTCCGGGCCGCCTCGCGGGCCACGAGCTGACCCACCCGGGTGATCTTGAAGGCCGTGCGCTTCACGGTCTCCGACACGGTCTCCAGGTCCTCCCCCCGGACCTTTTCCAGGGCGCCCTTGATGACGCCGGGCCCGCTGATCCCCACGTTGATCACCGCGTCGGCCTCCCCGTCGCCGTGGAAGGCCCCGGCCATGAAGGGGTTGTCCTCCGGGGCGTTGGCGAAGACCACGAGCCTCGCGCACCCCACGCTCCCCCGGTCCGCCGTGGCGTCGGCGGCCTCCCTGATGATCCGCCCCATGATGCGTATGGCGTCCATGTTGATGCCGGAGCGGCTCGTGGCCACGTTCACGGAGGCGCAGACCCGCTCCGTGCCGGCCAGGGCCCCGGGGATCGACTCGATGAGCTTTCGGTCCCCCGGCGTGATCCCCTTGTGCACCAGGGCTGAAAATCCCCCGATGAAATTGACCCCGGCGTCTACCGCCGCGTCCTCCAGGGCCCGGGCGAAAGGAAGGCAGTCGTCGCAGCGGGAGCTCCCGGCCACCAGGGAAATCGGCGTCACGGATATCCGCTTGTTGATGATGGGCACCCCGAAGGTCTCCTCGATCTCCTCTCCCACGGCGACGAGGCGCCCGGCCCGGAGAGCGATCTTCTCCCGGATCCTGTCGCACGCCCGCTCGGCGCTTTCGTCCGCGCAGTCCCGGAGGGAGATGCCCATGGTGACGGTCCTGATGTCGAGCTTCTCCTCCTGGATCATCTTCAGGGTCTCGTTGACTTCATGCGTGTTCATTCCCTATACCCTGTGCATGGAATTGAAGAGCTCTTCGTTATAGATGTTGATGACCATGCCCATTCGCTCCCCGATCCCACCGAGGAGGGACTTGAGCTCCTTCAGGGACACCGTCGCGCCGGCGAGGTCCACGGACATCATCATGGTGAAGTTGTCCTGCATGATCGTCTGGCTGATGTCCAGTATGTTGACGTTCGTCTCCGCACAGGCGCCGCTTACCGCGGCGATGATGCCCACCCTGTCCTTTCCCACGACGGTGATGATCGCTTTCATGGCTCCGGTCCCCGGGGATGTGTCCCGTCCTATATTTTCGTCGTCCCAGAGCTCTTTCGATAGCGATTTCCGTGCCGGTCACGCATTTCGGCAACGCCGGATTTTGTGAGCCCCTTTTCACGGATATCGGTGATTGACCCCGGGGCCGGATTTGCTATATTTATGGTGTCTGCGGCGGGGATGCGGGAACGGCCCGCCGGGCTCTTTTTAAACCTGATACCGCTTTTCGACCCCGGGCCGGGAGTCAACGGACGCCTCTTTCCCCCAATACGTGAATGGAGACTCCCGGCCCATCGGGTCATTCGCCATAATAGGTTTCGCATGTGTGAGTGGTCCTCTCCCGCGGCGCCCGCCTCCAGACGCGGCGGGAGAGGGTTTTTTTTTCGCCGGGCCACGCGAAGGGCCTTCCACGGACACGGCGTGAAGGCAATATCTCTTGACGAAACCCCCCGCGGCGCCATACTGGACCGCCTGAACGTGCCAGGGGAGGTGCCGATTTGTACGAGAGGATATACGCGCGGTTCCGGGTTTTCCTGATTTCCGTCCTGGTGCTGATCTCCCTCGCCTCCATCGTCTATTTCCACGTCATACTCCACCTGGGGACCGTTTATACCCATTTCTTCTATTTCCCGATTATCCTGGCATCCCTCTGGTGGGGACGCCGGGGCATATTCGTGTCGGTCATTCTCTCGGCGGCCCTGGTGGGGGCGCATCTCTACATCCGGCGTTTCGACGCCTCACCGGACGACCTGATCCGCGCCGGGACCTTCATCCTCATCTCCGTGGTGGTGGCAGTTCTGAGCGAGCGGGCCGCCATGGCCCGTGAGAGGATGCGGCACTTCAACCTGGTGCTCCGGTCGATACGGGACATCAACCACCTGATCATCAAGGAAAAGGACCAGGACCGGCTGATCCGGGGCATCTGCGAAAAGCTCGTCAGGAACCGGAGCTACCACTTCGCCTGGATCGCCCTGACGGACGACCACGGCCGCCTCGTGGCCTCCGCCGGCGCCGGGCTGGGGGAAATGTTCCAGCCCATGATCGACATGCTCGCGAAGGGGTCGCTTCCCCTCTGCGTCCAGCGCTCGTCCCACCGCCGCGGCGCCTTCATCACCAGGGACCCGCGCATCGAGTGCGCGGGGTGTCCCCTCTCCGCCCGCTTCCCCGACCAGGGAAGGATGACCATCGGCCTCTACCCCGGGGGGCGGCTCCAGGGGATGCTGAACGTCTCGATGCCCGAGGGTCTCATCACGGACCGGGAGGAGCAGATCCTCTTCGAGGAAATCGCCGCCGACGTCGAGTACGCCCTGGGAGGCCTGGCCCTCCGGGACGAGCACGAGGTTACTCTCGAGGAGATGAAGGAGAGCGAGGAGCGCTTCCGCCTGATCGTGGAGAACGCCCCCTTCGGCTACTACCGCACCGACCGGGCCGGGGTGATCGAGTACGTCAACCCGGAGTGGGAGCGGATGCTCGGATTCACCGGGAGGGAGATGCGGGGGCGCCACATCACCGTCACCCAGCCCGGGGACGTCAGGAGGAGAATCATCGAGGAGACGGAGCGGGTCATGGCGGGAGAGACCGTCCGGGGAGGCTTCGGCCTGAAGCGCAAGGACGGCTCAATCGCCTACCTGAACTACTACAGCCAGCCCCTCTACCGCCGCGGGGAGATCATCGGCGCCGAGGGCTTCCTGAACGACATCACCGAGATCAAGAACGCCGAGCTGGCCCTCACGCGGAGCCGCCTGATGCTCTCCCGGATCATCGACGGGAGCCCCATACCCGCCTTCGTCATCGACGAGCACCACACGGTGACCCACTGGAACCGCGCCTGCGAGAAGCTCACGGGCTATTCCGCGGCGGTGATGGTGGGGACGCGGAGGCATTGGGAGCCCTTCTACCCCGAGAAGCGCCCCACCCTGGCGGACATCGTGATACACTCGGCGGGGGATCCCGAAATGGCGAAGCGGTACGAGGGGGAGATGGCCCCCTCCTCCGTGATCAGGGAAGCGGGGCAGAGCGAGCGCTTCTTCCCCCTCCTGGGGATGGAGGGGCGATGGCTCTTCTTTACCGCCGCCCTCCTGCGCGACGCCGAGGGAAAGATCGCCGGCGCCATCGAGACGCTCCAGGACATCACGGAGCGGAAGATGGCCGAGGAGGAGAAGCTCCGGGCCCACATGGAGCTCGAGCAGATATTCAACACCACCCCCGTGGGGATGCGGGTCGTGGACCGCGATTACCGCACGATCCACATCAACCGGCGCTTCATGGAGATGTTCGATATTGACTCGAGCCACTTCTCGAAGGGCGGGTCCCTCGACTGGGACCGCGAGCTGGTGAAGACCGACCGGGCGCTGATGAAGAGGATACCCCTGGGTGAGCGCTACATGGAGTACGAGATGCGCGCCCGGGTCCGGGGACGGGAGATCGTCTGCATGGTCCACGCCTCTCCCTACTTTTCGCGTGACGGGAACGTCGTGGGCGTCATCGAAAGCTTCACCGACATCACGGAGACCAGGACCCTCCAGGACGGGATCATGCACATCGCCGAAACGGAGCGGCAGCGGATCGGCCAGGACCTCCATGACGGCCTGGGGCAGAACCTCACGGCCGTGACCTTCCTTATCGAGGCCCTGAAGGAGAAGATCGCGCATACCGCCGGGACGGGAGTCCCGGACATCGAGCGGGTCGAGGGGCTCATACGCAACGCCATCGTCCAGACCCGGAGCCTCTCCCGCATGCTCTCCCCCGTTGAGATGGAGCGGAACGGCCTCAGGGCGGCCCTGGAGGAGATGGCGGAGACCACGGAGAAGATCTACGGCGTATCCTGCCGTGTGTTCCAGGAGGGGAATTTCTTCGTCGAGGACAACCAGGCCGCCACGCATCTTTTCTACATCGCCCGGGAGGCCGTGACCAATTCCATCAAGCACGGGAAAGCGGGGCGCATCGCCATCCGCCTGGTCGAGAAAGGCGGGGAGCGCGCCGTGACGGTGCGGGACGACGGCTCCGGCGCGCCCGACGGTCCGGCGGACACGGGCCTCGGGCTTCGCATCATGCGCTACCGCGCGGGGATCATCGGCGCGGACTTCAGCGCCGGGAACGGAGAGGAGGGTGGCTTCGAGGTATCGGTGAGGATGCGGGCGGCGGACGGGGATGAAAGCGGGCAGGATACGCACGCGGAATGATCATCCCCGGAGAGAACGCCCGGCCGCATCGCTCATGGCGGATACGGCTTTGCGTGGCGGCAAAATAACAAATTTCCGGTATTGACACCCGCTTCCCCCGGGGGTATTATTGCGGTGAGACGATGCGGTCGCCCCGGCGAGGGGCGCCGCGGGAAGGAGCCATGTCGGAGAGCGAGAAGGGCATCACTAAAATACTCATTGTCGACGACCATCCCCTCCTGCGCCAGGGGATACGGCAGGTCATCGAGCTCGAGGAGGACCTCCGGGTTTCCGGGGAGGCGTCCACGGCCAACGAGGCGATCGACATGGTCAACCGCGACACGCCCGACATGGTGATCGTGGACATTACCCTGGCGGGTAACGTGAGCGGCATCGAGCTGGTCAAGTCCCTGAACGAGCGCTTCCCCGAGATCCGCACGCTGGTCCTCACCATGCACGACGAGTCACTCTACGCCGAACGCGCCATCCGCGCCGGGGCCCGGGGCTACATCATGAAGGAGGTCGCCTCGAAGAACATCATCAGCGCCATCCGCACCATCATGAACGACGAGCTCTACCTGAGCGACGCCGTGTCGAAGCGGATCATCGACAAGCTGGTGCGGGGCTCCGCGGACACCGCCGGGATTTCCGTGGAGCAGCTCAGCAACCGCGAATTCGAGATATTCCAGATGATCGGGAACGGGTTCAGCACCAAGGAGATGGCCAGGAAGCTGAATCTCAGCATCTACACCGTGGAGAGCCACAAGAAGAACATCAAGGAGAAGCTGAAGCTTAAAAACTCCTCCGATCTCGCCAAATACGCCATCCAGTGGGTCATCACCCAGACGAAGTAAGCCCCCGCCGCTCACCGGTTTTTGCTAATGGAAAATAGCAATTATCGGGCATTGACCTGCGTTCAAAAACAATGCTATCTTGATCAAGTAAACCCCGCCATGGACGGGGGCCACGGCATCGCGCGGTCGACCGCCGCGTCAACGGGCGCGATGCGAGGAGGGCACAGGCGAGAATCACCACGACGGTTCGCCCGGCCGGGGAGTCCGCCGGGTTCATCAGGACGGACCGGGAATAACCATTCTTTGGATGAGGAGCGTTTCGTATGAATTATAAACCCGGTATTTGCACATTCTGCGGCACGGGATGCGGTCACCTCCTTGACGTGAGGGGAGAGGAGGTCCGGGGCGTGTTCCCGGTGCAGAACCACCCGGTCAGCAAAGGGCGCCTCTGCGTGCGGGGATGGAACATCCACGAACTGCTGAACACCCCCGAGAAGATCACCGCGCCCCTCGTGAGAAAAGACGGGGTCCTGGTTGAGACGGGCTACGACGATGCCGTCGCCCTGGTGGTGAAGACCCTCGGGGGCCTCGCGAAGGAATCACCGGAGAGCATCGGCTTCCTGGCCTCCCCCCGTTCCTCGAACGAGGAAAATTTCCTTCTCATGAAGCTCGCCCGCGCCGTGTTCACTACCAATAACATCAGCCTGGATTACGATCCCGGGCACCGGGTCAGCATCGACGTGCTCCGCGCCGGGACCGGCATGGCGGGAATGCTCGGCTCCCTCGGGGAGATCGCGGAAAGCCGGTTCCTGATGACCGTGGGCATCGACATCACCAAGCAGAACCCCATCATCGGGAGCGAGCTCCACAAGGCGGCGCGGGCCGGGGCGAAGCTCGTGGTCCTGGACACCCGGGCCACGCAGATCGCGAAGCTCTCGGAAAGGTTCCATCACATCCGTCCCGGGGCCTACCGGATCGCCGCGGCCTTCATGGCGAAGGTCCTGGTCGACGAGGGACTCTGCGACATGGACTACGTCAGGCGCTACACCGGGGGTTACGAAGACTTCACCCGCGCCCTTTCGTCCCTCGGCGAGGGGGAGGTGGCGGAAAAGACCGGCCTCGAGCCGGAGGACCTGAAAACAACGGCGCGGGAGCTCGCCACCGCGGATTCAGCCATGGTCTTCTTCTCTTCCGGCATATCGGGCCTTGATCGTGAGACGATCTCCTATCTCTACAATCTCTTCCTCCTCGCCGGCAAGGTCGGCAGGAAGGGGTGCGGCGTGAACCCGGTCACCGGGATCAACAATCTCCAGGGCAGCTACGACATGGGCGTCGCCCCCGACCTTCTCACGGGGTACCAGCCCCTTGAGGACGCCGGGGTGCGGGGGAAATTCGACCGGGAATGGGGCGTGACGCTTTCCCCGCGGCCCGGTAAATCGATACACGACCTGATGACCGGTGGCGCGAAGCTGAAGGCCCTGGTGGTGGTGGACCATGACGAGACGATCATACGCGACCTCGAGGAGATACGGGAGGTCGATTTCGTGGTCTACATCGGCACCTTCCGGAACGCCTTCACCGACTACGCCCACGCGGTGCTCCCCATCGCGAGCTATATCGAATCGGACGGCACCTTTACCAACACCGAGCGGAGGGTCCAGCTTTCCCGGAAGAAGATCGATCCCCGGAACGGGATCCTCCCCGGGTGGAAGCTCATCGCCTCCCTCGCGGAGAAGGCCGGCGCGAAATGGGGTTACGGCTCACCCGCCGACGTCATGGAAGAGATCGCGCGGCTGACCCCCGCGTACGAGGGCATTTCCCACGGGAAGCTCCAGGGGACCTTCGGGATCCAGTGGCCATGCGGCAAGGACGCGCCGGAGGGCACGGCGCGATTCAACCTGGAGGGCGCCCAGAAAAAGGTCTCCTTCGCGCCCGTGGAGGGTGGCTTCGGGGTGCCGCGCGCAAGCGACGAATACCCGGTGCTCCTTCTCGTCGGCGAGGCCCAGCATTTCTGGCACCAGAACAATTTGATGAAGAAGACAAACATACCCCTGAGGGAGTACAACGCGACGCTTCTCCTCTACCCCGAGGGATACGTGGCGATCTCCCCCGAGGACGCCAAGGCCCTCCAGGTGCGGGATCGCTTCCCCGTGAAGATCGTGTCCCCCTACGGCTCGATGGAGGCGATGGTGCAGGTTACGGACAAGATGAAGCCGAATACGGCCTACGTGGCCTACTTCGTCCACGATATGGTGACAAAGTTCTTCCTTGAGCACAGGGACGTTTTCAAGAGAGGCGAGGACGCAACAATTCCAGTGAGGATCGTAAAGGTGTGACCATGTATGTGATAGCAAAAAGCCGTGTAATGGATATCGCCGCGGAGCTTCAAAAGGAGTACCGCGTCTTCGGCCCCATCGTTGAAAAGGAGACGAAGCAGACGATGTTCGCCGCCGCCGATGATATCGCCGAGGTGGACCTGGGGGCGCCGATACCCGCGATCCCCCCGAAGCACGTCCTCTTCCCCCACTACGAGCGGATCATGTCGTACGAGTACGACCGGAAGAGCAGGAAGGCGGATATCCGTCCCGATTTCGACGATGCGAAGAAGGCCCTCTTCGGGCTCCGCTCCTGCGACCTCACCGGCATGCTCTGTCTGGACCGCTTCTTCCTGGGCCAGGAGTTCACCGACGAGGTCTACCGGAACCACCGGAGAAACCTCTTCATCGTGACGAATACCTGCATCGCGCCCTTTCCGCAGTGCTTCTGCGTCTGCACCGACAGCGGACCCTCGGCGCACGAAGGCTATGACCTGAACCTCACCCTCCTGGGCGACCGGTACCTGGTTGAGTCCGGGAGCGATAAGGGGAGGGCCCTGGCGGAGAAGATGGGCCTTGAAAAGGCCGACCCCTCCCTGGCGAAGGAAAAGGAGAAGGCCGTGGATCTCTCGGTGTCGAAGTTCGACGCCGTGGCGAAAACGAACAAGGCCTGGATATCCCGCGTGGTAAACAGGGTCACCACGGGGCTCATCGACGAGCGGGTATGGGAGAACATCGGCGACCAGTGCCTGGAGTGCGGGGCCTGCTCCTTCGTATGCCCGAGCTGCTCCTGCTTCAACATCGTCGATTCCGCAGCGGGGGGCGACGCCACGGACCGCCTGCGGACCTGGGACTCCTGCTCCTACGAGGGCTACTCGAGGATGGCGGGGGGGCACAATCCCCGGAAGCCCGTGGAGGACCGGAGGAGCAAGCGCTTTTTCTGCAAGCTCTCTTATTCGCAGTCGAAGAAATACCTGCGGCCCGGATGCGTCGGCTGCGGCCGCTGCCAGTGGGTCTGCCCGGGCGATATCGGCCTGCCCAACGTGGTCACGGACATCAGGCGAGAGATTCATAAATAGGTGGGTGCCATGAGCGAAATAGTGAATACGACAATCCCGGAAGTGGTGACGATCGAGGAGATCAGGGACGAGATCGTCGACGTCAAGACCTTCTATTTCTCCTTCGACGGGAGGCCCGGCGGGAAGCCCTTCGCCTTCAGGTCGGGGCAGTTCATCATGTGCACCGTCTTCGGCGCCGGGGAGTTCGCCGTGTCCCTTCCCCCGAGCCCGGAGAACGACCGGTTCCATATCACGGTGCGGAAGGTGGGGAAGGTGACCAACGCCCTCCACGAGCTGAAACCGGGGGACAGGGTGGGAGTGCGCGGCCCCTTCGGCAACGGGTTCCCCTTCGAGGAGATACAGGGGAAGAACGTGGTCTACGTGGCCGGCGGCATCGGCCTCATACCACTCCGCTCCTCGATCATGCGCGTGATGCAGAACAAGGAGAAATTCGGCCGCATCCTTCTCTTCCTCGGGGCGCGGACCCCCCAGGAGCTGATGTACCAG
This sequence comes from uncultured Leptospirales bacterium, assembly GCA_964554685.1. Taxonomy (GTDB): domain Bacteria; phylum Spirochaetota; class UBA4802; order UBA4802; family UBA5550; genus RBG-16-49-21. The sequence goes on from CAZKPR010000033.1 coordinate 11,059, forward strand.
TACAACCTGGAGGAGTGGAAGGCGGCGCCGGGATTCGAGACCCATATCACCATCGACAATCCCGTTCCGGGATGGGACGGGGAGACGGGATTCGTCCACACCCTGATCAAGAAATCGAACGTGCCGGCCAAAGACACTGTCGCCTTCGTCTGCGGCCCCCCGGTGATGTTCAACGCCGTCATCAAGGAGCTCACCGAGATCGGCATCGGCGAGGAGAACATCATTTCCACGCTGGAGCGCCACATGAAGTGCGGCATCGGGAAATGCCAGCACTGCTCCATCGGGAGGACCCTGGTGTGCACGGACGGGCCTGTCTACACCTACCGGCAGATAAAGACCCTGGGGGAGCAGATCTGATGGAATTCATTCCCGTCATGGAGCGCCTGGCGCGGTCGCGGACCTGCTTCGTCGGCATGGGAAACCCCCTGATGGGCGACGACGCCGTGGGCGTCCACGTCGTCGAGGGCCTCCTGGAGCGCCTGGCCTCCGACCGCGTCACGGCCCTGAACGTCGAGGACGTGATCGAGAACCATGTCTGCGCAATCGCCGACGGGGACGCGGAGCACGTGGTAATCGTTGACGCCGTCCAGTCGGGCTCCCTCCCGGGTTCCATCCTCTTCGGGCGCCTCGGCGATTTCAACGAGCTCATCGGCGACGTCTCAACGCACAAGCTCTCGCTCCTCCTCTCGGGGAAGATGCTCGAGTCCCACGGCAAGACGGTGTGGCTCCTGGGCATCGAGGCCCACGACGTGGAGTTCGGCAACGGCCTATCCGACGAGGTGAGAAGGAGCGCCGATACGCTCCTCGATGTGTTACTATCATATATCAACAGCGATCACAAGGAGCCCCTGTATGAACATTGATATCTACGGAACTCTTTTCATTGCAGTGGCGATACTGGCCGCCTCGGCGGTTCTGGCGCCCCTGATGTCGGTAAAAAGGAAGGCGGCGGGATGGTTGAACTTCATCCTGACCTCATCGGCGGCGGTGCTGCTTCTGATGATAAGCTACAAGGTCCTCTTCCTGGATGGCGGCGAGGCGTCGCGGCTCTACCAGGTGGGGCCGGCGGGAGTCTATTTCCTCATCGACGGCTTCTCGGCCTTTTTCATCGCCATCATGGCCTTCATGTCGGTGATGAGCGCCTTCTACTCCATCGACTACATGGAGCACTATCCCTCGTACCGGCTCTGGGGCTACTACCTCTGCTTCCCGCTCTTCGTGATCGGAATGATCGGAATCGTCACCGTGGACGATCTCTCCACGGGCTTCACCGCGGCGTGGCAGCTCATGACCATCGCCTCCTATTTCCTGATACGCTTTGAATACCGCGAGAAGGGCAACGTGAGGAACGCCAACAAGTACCTCGTCCTCATGGAGCTGGCCTGGGCCCTGGTGCTGGGAGGGACGCTCTTCGTCGAGGGCATCGGGGTCGGGGACTCGGTCCACACCATCGTGACGAAGATGGGCGCCATGGGCGGTCCCGCCCTCTACGCGGTCTACGGGCTCCTCCTCGTGGGGTTCGGCTTCAAGGCGGGTATCTTCCCCTTCGGGCAGCTCTGGCTGCCCGACGCCCACTCTATCGCGCCCTCTCCCATCAGCGCCCTCCTCTCGGGGGTCATGATCAAGACCGGCGTGTACGGAATCATACGGACCTTTTTCTGGATGGTGCCCCACGGCGAGGGCGCCCATTTCGACGGCCTTCTCTGGGGTACCGTCGTCGCCTCCTTCGGCGCGGTGACGCTTTTCATCGGTACCGTGCAGTCGATGAAGCAGAGCGACGCGAAGCGCCTCCTGGCCTACAGCTCCATCGGCCAGGTGGGCTACATCATCCTGGGAGCCGGCGCGGCCCTCTACCTGCTCCACGTTCCCGGGGACTACGTGCGACTCTTCGCCGCCGTGGCGATCATCGGCGCCCTCTACCACGTGCTGAACCACGCGATATTCAAGGGGCTTCTCTTCCTCGTGAGCGGCAGCGTCCTCTACGCCACGGGGACCAAGGACCTGAACCGCCTGGGAGGCCTTCTCAAGTTCATGCCCCTGACGGCCCTGGCCGCGGGGATCGCCTCCCTTTCGATTTCCGGTGTTCCGCCCTTCAGCGGCTTCGCCAGCAAGTGGACGATCATTTCGTCGTCCCTCATCGGCGGGAGCGGGGTCCTGTTCCTGGTGATCTTCGGCATCATCGCCCTCTTCACCAGCGCGATCACCCTTTCCTGCTACGTCAAGTTCTTCGGCATGACCTTTACCTCCACGGGGACCGAGTGGAGCCTGGCCACCAAGCCGAAGGAGGTGCCGGCCACGATGATAGTGCCGAAGGCGATCCTGGCGCTCCTCTGCATCGTCCAGGGACTGCTGCCCTTCTTCTATTTCCAGGTGATCATCGACATGATCCGGAAATCGCCCGGTTCGATCGCCGCCGCGTTGTTCCAGGACCTCAAGGCCGGCGCGGACCTCTCGTCGGGGATGATGGGCGTATCCGTCCAGGTACCGGGCATGGGCTACCTCGCGTCAACGGCGGTGCCCCTGGTGATCCTTGCAGTGGCGGCGGGGGCGCTCGTCTTCGCCTGGCTGCTGAGAAGCTCCTCGGGGGCGGAGGAAAAGCAGGCGCCCACCTGGCTCTGCGGCTACCAGGAACTCAACGACCTGAACCGTTACAGGGACCGCAACATGTTCGCGGCCCTGAAGGGCTTCTTCCGGTGGACGGGCGGCAACGTGAAGAAATAGAGCGCGAAAAAACCATTACGGGAGATCGTGACCATGCTTACAATCGATGACGTGAAAAACAGGCTGAAAAAGGAGTACGGAGACGCCGTGGTGAAGTTCGAGCAACCGCTTCCCACGCGGCTCTTCGTGGACATAAAGAGGGAGAAGGTCCGGGAAATCTCCAGGGAGATCATAAAGATCGGGGGCCGCTACCTGGTGAGCGTCGGGTACGACGCCATCGCGCGGGAGGGGAACCTGGGCCTCATCCACACCTTCAGCCTGGACCGCGACGACATGTTCGTCTGCCTCCGCACGGCGGCGCCCGCCGACGATCCCTCGTTCGATTCGATCACCCCCGACATTCCCAACGCGGGATGGTCGGAGCGGGAGTACATGGATCTCCTGGGAATGAAATTTCCCGGCCACCCGAAGCCGAAGCGGCTGATCCTCGCGGACGACTGGCCCGCGGGCGTCTACCCCCTGCGGAAGGAAGTGCCCTGGAACCTGATGCCCCCGGCGGCGGAGGACGTGGCCTACCAGATCGACGAGGCCCCCGAGGGGTGCACGACGATTCCCGTGGGGCCCTTTCATCCCACCCTCCACGAGCCCGCCCACTTCGCGGTCTTCGTGGACGGCGAGACGATCAAGGGGTGCGATTACCGCGGGTTCATGGTGCACCGGGGACTTGAAAAGCTCTGCCAGACCCAGGTGACCTACAACGAGGTCCCCTTCATCGCCGAGCGGATCTGCGGCATCTGCGGTTCCGTCCACGCCTGCTCCTACGCCCAGGCCGTGGAGATGGCGGCGGGTCTTTCGATATCCCGGCGCGCCGAGTACCTGCGCACCATCATGCTCGAGATCGAGCGGATCCATTCCCACCTCCTCTGGCTCGGCGTGGCCGGCCACCTGATCGGCTTCGACACGGTCTTCATGCAGGCGTGGAGGGTCCGGGAGAGCATCATGTGGTTCGGGGAGAAGCTCACGGGGAACAGGAAAACCTACGGCATGATCGTCGTGGGGGGAGTGCGCAGGGACATCACCCCCGAGCTGCAGGAAGAGCTTCGAAGCGTGATCACCACGATCGAGAAAGAGCTCCTGGTCATCAAGAAGTCGATCATCGGCGACACCGCCATCCATCGCCGCACGAAAGGCGTGGGACGCATAACGAAGGAAGAAACGGAGCTCTGGAGCCTCGTGGGGCCCGTGGCGAGGGCCCGGGGCGTGGACATCGACGCGCGGCGGGACCATCCCTACGCCGCCTACGACGAGATGACCTTCGATGTCCCCGTTGTTGACACATGCGACGTCTGGGGCACCGTGGTGGTCCGGATACTCGAGACCTTCGAGGCGATAAAGATCATCCGCCAGGCCCTTGACAAGATGCCAGACGGGCCCATCATGACCGAGTTCGAAGAAGACGTCGTACCCTACCGCCACGCCATTACCGCCGTGGAGGCGCCCCGGGGCGAGGTGGTGCACTACCTGATAACCGGCGAGGAGAACCGGCCGGAGCGGTGGCGGGTGCGCGCCCCCACCTACCCGAACCTCCAGGGGGTGCCGGCGATGCTCCTGAACGACCAGTTCGCCGATTTTCCCATCATCGTCGGCAGCATCGACCCCTGTTTCTCCTGCACCGACCGGGTGGTGAAGGTGGACGTCAGGTCAGGCGCGGCGAGCCGGCTCACGGCGGCGGACCTGGAAAAAATGTCGCGCGACAGAAAAAACGCGGGAAGGTGAGAAGATGGATATCCTCTATATCGCGGTCAACATACTGCTGTTCCTCGCCCTGGCGCCCTTTTTCGAGGGCGTGGTGAGGAGGATCACGGCGCGGGTCCAGTCCCGCCAGGGGCCGCCCCTGGTGCAGCCCTACTACGACATCCTGAAGCTTCTGGGCAAGCAGAACTTCCAGGCGGGAAACGCCGTATTTCGGCTGGCGCCGATCATGGCCCTTGCCTCGATCATCAGCGTCATCGCCTTCATTCCCCTGGGGTTCCGGGCGAATTTCCTGACGCAGTACGCCGACGTGATCACGGTCATCTACCTCCTGACCATGGGGGGCGTGGCGGTGCTCCTGGGGTCCCTCTCCAGTAAAAACACCTACGCCGTCATCGGGTCGAGCCGGGAGATGGTCACCATGATCATGGTGGAGCCTGTCCTGGCGATGACCTTCATCATGGGGGCGGTGAAGATGAAGAGCCTGGGCATCGACATCACCACGGCGAGCGTCGCCTCTTCGGGATGGGCTTGGTCAGCGGGGCTCATGCTGGTGGTCTACCTCATGGCCCTCCAGGCCTTCGTGGGACGGCAGCCCTTCGACATCGCCGAGGCGGAGGTAGAGATACTCGAGGGCCCCTTCATCGAGTACAGCGGCCCCAATTACGCACTCTTCAAGTACTACCTGATGTTGAAGCAGATGTTTTACGCGGTCCTTTTCGTCACGGTGTTCATGCCGTTCCTGAGGACCGGGATATACCCGGCCGACCTGGCGCTCCAGCTTCTCGGGGTCCTGGCGGTCTTCGTCTTCATCGCCCTGATTGGATCGACGAACCCGAGGCTCAGGATCGACCAGGCGGTGAGGTACTACGCCGTGCTCATCGTCGCCTCCCTGGCGGCCGTGGGGCTTTCCGTGTACGGCATATAGATCGAGTGTGAAAGGAGAGACGCTGTGTGGTTAACAAGTAAGATAAAACAGGTGCTCATGGTCCTCAAGCCGGGTGTCGTCACCCTCAGGTACCCCTTCGAGCCGCGTCCCACGCCGGAGAATTTCCGGGGGCAGCCGGTCTGGGATCACCACAAGTGCGTCGGCTGCGGCGGATGCGCCGCCCACTGCCCGGCGCGGACGATCATGATTCGCGACGTGTGCCAGGACCTCCGGATCATGCTCTACGACGGCTCGCGGTGCACCTACTGCGGGCGCTGCGCCGACGTCTGTCCCGAGGACGCGATAACCATGACGGGGGAGTTCGAGCTTGCGACCAACGACCGCAACGACATCACCCTCAGCATGGAGCTCTTCATGCTGACCTGCCAGCGCTGCGGCAGGTGCTACAACATGGAGACCTCGAACATGATCGACAAGATGGGGCTCCGGGGATTCCGGTACGACAACCTGGAGGCGCGCGCGGTGATTCCCGTCGCGACGGAGCATTTCGACGGTACGACCCTCGAGGAATCGGACCGCTACAAGAGACCGCAGAAATAAGGAGAAGGGATATGCTGGCCAGACTCTGCAAGAAAGCCTTTCCGAAATCACTCTGGATATACCACTGCAACTCCGGCGCGTGCAACGGATGCGACATCGAGATACTCAACGTCCTGACGCCGTTCTACGACGTGGAGCGCTTCGGGATGAAGCTCGTGGCGTCGCCGCGACACGCCGACGTGATGCTGATCTCCGGGGCAGTGACCCGGCCGACGCTTCCCCTGGTCAAAAAGGCCTACGATGCCATACCGGAGCCGAAGCTGGTGTTCGGCATCGGGTCCTGCGCGGCCGGGGGAGGGTGCTGGTTCGACTCCTACCACGTGACGGGGGGGGCCGACAAGGCCGTTCCGGTGAACTACATCATACCGGGGTGCCCGCCGCGTCCCGAGGCGATCATCTACGGCGTGGCCCTTGCCCTGGGGCTCGTGGACAAGAAGGCGGCGCCCGTGGAGCTGAAGCAGGTCGAGTTCCCCGTGGACATGTACTTGAAGAACAGGGCCTACGAGGAGAGAAACGTCATTTATCAGGTGCTTGACAACTAGCGCCCGCCGGCACGCGGGAGCGCGGCCGGGACATACATCATTCATGGGAGCGGATCAATGGGAAAAAAAATACTCTTGGTCGATGACGATATAGATACCTGCGCGGGCATCACCCTGGCGCTGAAGGCGAACGGGTACGAGGTGGTGGAGGCGCACTCCGGCGCCGAGGCGCTCAAGAAGGTCCTCACCGTGCGGCCCGACGCCATCATCCTTGACGTCATGATGGAGACCGACACGGCGGGCTTCGAGTTCGCCTACCAGGTTCGGAGCGACCGGCCGACCTCTCGGTACCGGGAGGTGAAGGACACGCCGATCATCATGCTGACGGCCATCAACCAGGTGACGAACTCGCGCTTCTCCCTCGACGACCGCGAGAGCTTCCTGCCGGGGGTGAATGATTTCTTGACAAAACCGGTGAACTTTGATCTGCTGCTGGAAAAACTGAAGAAACATGCCTGAGGCCAGGGGGTTCACCATTCGATGTTGACGAGGATCAACGCCCGGATCAGCACGAAACTCGTGATCAGCCTCCTCTCCGTCGTGGTGATCAGCGGGATAAGCTCCGTCGTCATAAGCCGGAACATCATCAGCAAGAACGTGCTGGGGCAGGCCTACGAGGACGTGCGCAGCAACCTGAAGACCGCCCAGTACGTCTACTTCAAGCGCATCAACATCATTCACCTCTTCACGAACCACCTCGCGTCCCTGGGCTACCTCCAGGCCGCCATCCTCAACAACAACCGCGCCGTGATGCACGAAAAGCTGAACGAGGTGAAGCGGGAGTTGGATATCGACATCATGACGATAACGGACGCCGGGGGAAGGGTCATCGCGCGCGCGAACAGCTATGAGAGCGTGGGCGACGACATGAGCGGGGACCTCTTCGTGCGCCATGTCCTCGACAGGAGGGAGTCGTGCTCGGGAACCGACATCGTGTCCCGCGATTCCCTGGAGAAGGAGGGACGGGAGCTCGCCGACCGCGCCTTCATCACCGTCATTTCCACGCCCCGGTCGCGCCGCAAGGCGAAGAGCTTCGAGGCGGACGGCATGTGCATCAAGGCGGCGGCTCCGATCATGCATAACGGAAAACTGATAGGCGTGGTCTACGGCGCGAAGCTTCTCAACAACAACTTCGAGCTGGTGGACCGGATCAAGAGCCTCCTCTTCAAGGACGAACAGATCGACGGCTACGACATCGGAACGGTCACCATCTTCATGGACGACCTCCGCGTCTCGACCAACGTGAAGAACCGCGACGGGAAGCGGGCCATCGGGACCCAGGTCTCCGAGGAGGTGTACAACAAGGTCATCGAGAAGAAACAGCTCTGGCTCGACAAGGCCTTCGTGGTGAACAACTGGTACCTCTCGGCGTACAGCCCCATTTACGATCTCCGCAACCGGGCGATCGGGATCCTCTACGTGGGGATCATAGAGGACAAGTACATCAACATCAGCCGCAAGGCGATGCTCTACGCCTTCCTGGTCACCCTGATATCCGCCACGGTGGCCGTTGCCCTCTCGGCGTACCTGATACGGAGCATCATCACGCCGATGCGCGGTCTCGTGGAGGCCTCGAAGGAGATCGCCCAGGGGCATTACGACAGGAAAATCGAGGTGAAGTCCCGGGACGAGATGGGCTACCTCTGCGAGACCTTCAACGGCATGATCGACGCGATTGCCGAGCGGGACAGGAAACTCAAGGAGCAGACGGAGATGCAGATCGTCCAGTCGGAGAAGCTCGCCTCCCTAGGACGCCTGGCCTCGGGTATCGCCCACGAGATAAACAACCCCCTCACCGGCGTCCTCTCCTACGGCACCGTCCTCTACGACGAGCTCAAGGACACGCAGTACCGCGAGGACCTGAAGGTGATCATCGATGAGACCCTCAGATGCCGGGAGATCGTGAAGGGTATACTCGATTTCGCGCGGGAGACCAAGATCGAGAAGAGGCCGGGGAACCTGAACCATGTCATCCTGGAGAGCATGGCGATACTGGAGAAACACGTGAATTTTCAGAATATCAGGATCAAAAAAGATTTGGCGGATAACATTCCCGATATTAATATAGATATAAACCAGATAAAGTCAGTCCTTAACAACCTGGCGGTGAACGCCGCGGACGCGATGCACGACGGGGGTGACCTCGTCATCACGACGAGATACGACGGGGAACGCAGGAGGATCGTCGTGACGGTGTCGGACAGCGGCATTGGCATCAAAGAGGAAAACCTGAACAAGATATTCGACCCCTTCTTCACCACGAAGGACACGGGGAAGGGGACCGGCCTCGGCCTTTCGGTCACCTACGGCATAGTACAGCGCCACGGGGGGACGATACGGGTGGAGAGCACGATCGGCAAGGGGACGACATTCGTCATGGAGTTTCCCGTCGACGCCGGGAGCGAGGGCAACGGCAACACGACGACGGCAAGCTGAGGGAGGGACATGGACAGGAAAACGAAACTGCTGATCATCGACGACGAGGACATCGTTCTCAAGAGCTGCCTTCGCATATTGAAGAACGAAGACTATGCCATCGACACGGCCTATTCCGGCGAAGAGGGTCTGAAAAAGACCGACGAAAAGGAATACGACATCGTTATCACGGACCTGAAGATGCCTGGCATCGGGGGGATGGAGGTCCTGGCGACCCTGCGCAGGAACAAGCCGGACCTCACGGTGATCATTTTCACCGGTTACGCCACGGTGGAGAACGCCCGGGAGGCGCTGAAGATGGGCGCCTTCGACTATATCCCGAAGCCCTTCACCAACGAGGAGCTCAGGAGCGTGGTGGAGAACGCGGTCAAGGCCAGGGCGGAGAGCTCCAACGCGAAGATGCTGGACCTCATGGCGATCGTTTCCCATGAGATGAAGAGCCCCGTTTCCGCGGTCCATACCACGGCGGAGACGCTCTACCGCGGCTACCTTGGGAACCTGGACCCCGAGCAGCAGAAGACCATTGAGAAGATCATCAGGAACTGCCAGTACCTGGAGGACATCATACGCAACTATCTCGATCTCTCGAAGATGGACCTGGACAACCTGGAATCGTTCACCGAGAAGATAAACCTGGTGGACGACGTGATCCAGCCCGCCGTCGACCTGCCGGAGCACGGCGAAAACCTCAAGAAGATGCCGATACGTACCGAGTACCGCGTGAGGCCCCGGATCGTCGGCGATCCCAACCTCCTGAAGATCGTGATCACCAACCTTCTGAACAACGCCATCAAGTACGGCGCCCCGGAAACGCCCGTGGAGGTCCTGGTCCGCGAGGAGAAGGGTTCCTACCTCGTTTCGGTCCGCAACGAGGGAGTGGGAATCCCGAAGGAGGACATCGAGCAGCGCCTCTTCGGAAAGTTCAGCCGCATGAAGCAGAAGGGGACCGAGGGGGTCAAGGGTTCCGGCCTGGGTCTCTATATCTGCCGGAAGATCGTGGAAAAGCATCATGGAAAGATATGGGCGGAGTCAGAGCCCGGGAAATACGTGACCTTCACGTTCAGCCTTCCCGCGGGAGAAGGGGCATGAAGCTGATCCTCATCATTGACGACGACGCGGATTTTCTCTCCTCCCTGAGGCTCACCCTGGAGTCGGCCGGCTACGAGGTCGCTTCCGCCACGGCGGCCGAAGAGGGACTCGCGCGTTTCCGGGAGAGGAAACCCGATCTTGTCATAAGCGACATCATGATGGAGCGGATCGATTCCGGCATACGGCTCGCACGGGATATCCGCGAGCTCGATACCGCGGTTCCCGTCTTCCTCCTGAGCGACATCGGGCGTCTCACCGCCGAGAATCTCGACGCCTACCGCCTCGAGTGCGACGGGGTGTTCCAGAAGCCATTCCAAATCGACAATCTCCTGGAGAGGATCGCCGTGGCGATCCGGGAGAAAAGGTAGGTCGCGCCACTTCCCCGCCGCACCCCCCGGTTTCAGCTTCTCCTGTCGCGTCCCAGGCATTCGTCGGCGCGGTCGCACCACTGGGCGCACCCCGTCGCCAGGCGGGGATTGCGCACCCGCATCTGGCAGGAAGGACAGGGGCGGGAGGCGTCGTCTTTGAAAAATTCTATCGGCGCGCCGCAGGAGGGGCACGGGGTTTCAAATATGTCCCCGGGGCGCCAGTAGCGGGTGTCCTGTCCCGGGCATCGTGTCCTGTTCATCGCATCTTCCTGTCGGTATGTATTCGCATTTTATAATATATCAACGGGACATGAAATGTCAAGAGAAAGGACCCCCCCTGGGGTGGGAGTGGTGCCTCCCGTTCAGTAGTCCTGCGGGCTATGTGGCATACGGGGAAGGGCCTCACGCGGAGGCGCGGAGCTCGCGGAGGGGGGAGAGTCCCTCGGCGCTGCGCGCCATTATCCAGGAAACTTCACTCAATTGTAATTATGCCCATGGGACACAATGTGTGTTATATGACCATTATGGGAGGAGAAAAGGGTTATTTCAACACAAAAAACGCTGGAGGAAGGACTTAAAATTGTATTCATTAAAGAAGGCAGATGAACGCTTCGTGGTCCACTGGTCAGAAGGGGCCTTAACATTGCAATAGACGGAGGGAAGAACCGCTATTGCTTCACGTTGCCTCACGGAATAAATGAAGCGGCTCCGGAGAACCGCTTCTTGAGGTGTCACTATTGCGACAGTTATAGGGGCTTGATTTTATTCCTCAGATCCATTTCTTCAAGAAATTTCATATCCAAGAAAAAAAATGACTTTTTCATGACTGATATTTTCAAGCAAATCCACATAAAAGTATACCTAACATAGCTTTCATAAACCTTTCCAGCCTGAAGCTCTGCTAAAAACTCAAAGCGCTTTTTTTGTTCTCCATTTCTGTTATATATTTCATACCGTGCATTATACTTGCCCGGCCTCAGGTGGAGTGGGACAGCGGTGGTCCCAGGGGAAAGCTCCACCACCTTCACATCATTAAGGTAAAAAACAACTTTATCCCCTAAAGAAACCAATGCGCTGTCTATTCGTTGAGGGAAAAACAGGGCGTCATTATCTGATTTTGGTTTAAGCTTCATGGCCTCGTTTCTCGACATCCCGCCATAGCTGGTTGCAGTAAGTGACACAAGAAAAATGAAGATGCTGGTTTTTAATACTGTTTTTTGGTTCATAGTCTCTCCTTTTGATTCTATTGTTTTTTTTAGTAGAACCTGCAGTTCACTCTCTATAAAACGTGATTTATGATACATGTGAGTATACTGCATAATGTGCTGTTTCGGTCGTCCAGGGAGTGCCGTTTTTCAGCAACATGTTTGCTCATTGCATCATTTATTGACCGCATCGGCAACGAACCCTCGAGGCTGACGATGTAATTTGATAAATCTACTTCCTTTGTGCTGTAATTCAGCATGAAGTGTTTCATGGCTTTGATTTCTGAAGAATACGGAACCCTCCTCGTTTTTATGTCCCTGAAGGTTACCCTCACTGTCAGGTATAAAAGGAATGCCTTCCAAAGATACAGATCTCCCGTTTTGGGCATGGAATAACTTTTCGAAGCCTTCAGGTATGCGTCCTGAAACCAGTTTCCGGCCCTGTCTTTCTTGAACACGTACACCGCACCTGAAGATGTTGCGGAAAAAAGCCCGGCATCGGTGCGAAGTTTGCCGCCTCTCGTGGTTCCGAAAAAAAAGCGGTTCCGGAGAACCGCTTTGTGACCGAATTAGAGGGGCTTGATAGTGTTTCTCATATCCAATTCTTTCTCAAATTTTGCGCTGAACATCAATAATGTATTTTTCTGGGTAGTAACAATTGGAAACCCTCCCCAAACGAAATTGTGATTAATTCCTGTCTGATGAATTTTTCCTGGCTTTAGTTCGCCCGAATATTTCCATTCTTTGATACATTTTCCGTTTTTATTAAAGCATTCCCACTTTATATCATATTTCCCGGGCTTGAGATGGACAGCGGCAACGCCCATATAGTTTAATTCAACTACCTTCATGTTGTTTAAGTGAAAAACAACCTTGTGTTTAAGGCTCATTGCGGCACTATCTGCTCTAACCACGTAAAGCAGGGAGTCATTCTCTGATTTGGGTTTCAGGCGCTGGGCCTCTTTCCTGGACATTTCACCGAAGGCAACAGCGGAGAGTGAGAAAATGGAAAGGAAAATAATAATTTGAAATACGACTTTTTTTGACTTCATAATGTATCCTCCAAATTATATTTATTGAAGCAGTGAAAACCTCCCAGCCCGGTACACAAAGTTTCAAACCGGCGTGTCTAGGAGTATAAAGATAATAGATAGTTAAGCAAAAAAATATTATTCCATAACGGAAAACCTGTACCGCATTTACCGGAATGTGGACGGTTATCTCTTTTCGTCATTTCACCGTGCCATTTCCCGGTATTTGTGGTCAGCCCTTGTCTTTCTTTGATTTCATTTTTTTGAAATCAAGGGTATAGACGACACTACAGGTGGCGCCGTAAAAGTGATCGAATGAACCGCCCATTTTCATGAACCCGGTCATGCCCGTCGTCTGGTAATATTTCAGCGCCTGGTACCTGAACCCGATGCTTATGGTGGTGCTGATCTTTTCGATAAAATATGCGAAGGACGTTGACGCGTTTCCGCCGTACGCGATGAACCTTCCGTTAGGGAACCATACCGGAAAGAAGCCGCCGCTGAACACGATAAGGGGGTCAAAGATCGCTTTTTCAGTGCCCCATAGGATCGTACCGGAAATATTGACGATCCAGAAGAGGTTCTGTACCACCGGCACCGTGAAACCGACACCCAGGCCGGTGCCGTAATTTTTAATAGTGTTTTTACCGGAAACAATATATCCATTAGTAAAATCGTCATTGGGCCTGAGGGCGTCTTCCTCATAGGTGTAGCCCTGGTATTTAAAGCCGGTGAATATCTTCAGAAACGAGACCGGTGAAAAGGAGAGTATGGTGTCGCTGTCATATTTTTCAATAGCGCGTTTGCTGCGAAAGTAATCATAATTCCAGGAAACGTAATTGTGTGTCCAGGGAACAATGCCGATGTCTCTGCTTGTGTAGCGGCCGTACATGAAGGTCGAGGAGATTCCAAGTTTGCCGAAAAATTTCAGCGACACTGTGGGACCGTACATGAATGAACTGTCGGTCTTGAAATCGGGATAGTCGCTGAACATTGCCTCTAGATAGGGGCCCGGAAGGGGTTCCTTGAAAATTCCCTTCTGCCACGCGGGCTGCCACCAGGAATACCAGGTATTGAACCCGATAGACAACTCCACCGCTCGGGCGTTGTTGCTTCCCAGCAGCAATAAGACTATTGTTGCCAATACTGTTTTTTTCATTCTGATCCCTGTCAGGTCTGCTTTTTATTTTAGATACAGACAATATCGTTAAAAGTGTTTGATATGGCTAGGAATCAGGGGGCAAGTGTACATAATTGAGTGTTAAGTGTACATATATCGAGCAACATTCATCATGTTCGGTTTTTTGGTCATGACATGACGTATATGAGTGCCGGTTTAATTCATAAGGGTCTCTTTCAGCTGGTGGTAGATGTTCCGTGACAGGGGGAGCTTTTCACCGTCGTTCAGTTCCACGAAGTAACGCCGTTCCGCCGTGGCATGGACTCTGCGTATCTCTTCAATGCCGGTTATAAAGGATTTGTGGATGCGGATATAATTTTCTGACAGGAGTTTCTCAAGCTGTTTCAGGGATTTCCGGTACAGTAACACCGAACCGTTTCGGTGGTGGACCATGACACCGTTACTGGCGCTTTCAAAGTAGGATATCTCTTCAAAGGGTATGACTGAAAGGGCGCCCTCGGAGGGAACGCATAATTTCCTGATCCGGCCGTTCTTTTCACCTGTCCTGATCCGTTCAAGGGCTCTTTGAAGCCGTTCACCGGTAACGGGCTTGGGAATGAAATCGATAACGCCGTATTCATACGCCTCGATGGCCCGCTCCGTGTGGGCTGATACGATAATCGTG
>CAZKPR010000034.1:0-23752 GCA_964554685.1 uncultured Leptospirales bacterium
TCGGTCTCGTAAATGATGTCCGGCAGGAGGGCGGTAAGCTCACGGTATTTTTTCTCGGATCGCTCGATCCGCTCCCCGCGCTCCCGTATGTCGGCGACCATGGAGTTGAACTGGTCGGTGATATACCCGATCTCGTCCAGGGAAACGACCTCTATCGTGTGGTCGAGATTGCCCCTCTGCAGTTCCTCTATGCCGTTCAGAAGTCCCCGCATCGGGTTGATGAGGCTCACGGAGACCATGGCGGGAAGCAGGATGAACAGGAGCATGACAACTCCAAGGGAGGTGAAGAACCCAACGGAGACGAATTCATGCATCTGCCGGCGGTACCGGTCATAGGGAAACCCCACCTGGATCATCCTCTTCCCGATCCTCACCGTGTAAAAAAGCGCGACCCGTTCCCCCCTGAGCACGGCGTCACGACGGAACGCACCATCGGCCATGTTTCCCGGCGCGGGGAAAAACCCCCGGAAGCCATGGAGGAACCGGTCCCGGGCTTCACCGGTGATCTTCACCGTGATATACTCAACGGAGCCGCCGTAGCGCCGTTCATAGTATTCCCGGTCCTCCCGCCCCTCCTCGACGTCAAAGGCCACGTTGCGCGCGACCTCCGCGAGACCCCGGAAATAGGAATCGCGGTACACCATGAAGGTGAAGGAAATGACGGCGCCGATGATTATCATAAGGAAGAAAAGCAGTATAAGCCTGATCTTGTCGGAATAGAGGAACCTGATCCCGGCCCGGTCCACGTATGACCAGAAAAAGTAGACGATCACGAAGCTGGCGATCACCGAAAGCACGGTGTTCACCATGCTCTGATCCATGCCCACCGCCTTTTTCAGCGCATAGACAAGAGGAACTGACGCGAGACCCAGGGCTATGGCAAGGGTGGTCCTCAGGGCAAAGCGCCGCGCCTCGTCCCGGAACACCACGGCCTTGTAGACCATGTTCTTCACCACCAGGAGTGAAAGGATGACCTGGACGAAGATGATGTACTTTCTCAAGGACGTGGGATCCGCCGAATACACGTCGAGAACGGGGTCGAATCGAAGTCGCGGCGGCACGGGAAATTCCACGAAAAGGGCATGCAGCATCATGAGGAAACCGATCACGAGGCCCGCGTAGAACACGACCTTCCTCTCCCGGCTGAAGAGGGGGGTGATGAAGTCATAGGAAAACACCGCGAGACCGGTATACCCCAGGATGGTGATGCCCGAGTTGTGAAAATAGTAGAGCGGGTAGGCCGAAACCGGGTCAAAGAGCGTATTCGCCAGGAGGTGCGTCGCCTGCCAGAAAAAGAGCATGGCGATGAATGCCAGGAGGGAAAAGATTTCCCTGGTTTTCTCCCCCCGGGAGAGGAGGTAGATGAACATTATCAGCAGGAGAAGGCCCAGCAGGAGGTTGTTGATTGAGATGATGTTAAACTGCCACACAGGCGCTACCGGCATCCCGAGAATCTTCCCACCATGCAGTGCCGCGGGCACACTGTCAATACTTTCTCACCCCAGGCGCGGCCATCGCCCCGGGCCCGAAAGGATGTTTTTCCGCTATTCCCCGAGGTCGCGTACATCCAGGGAAACGGGACCGAAGGTGACCTCGGCTCCCCTGTTCCCCTCGGCGCTCCGCCACCGGCACACCCCGCACCACTCGGTTTCGGCAAAAACCTCGTCATAGTCCCTGGTATCGAAATCACCCTCGAAGGTCACGAAATACCGGTTCGGGCGGCCGGCGAAACGCTCCCGCGATCCCTCGCGGCCCCTGCCGATGCCCACGTCGATCCAGCCCTGGCCCGGGACGTATACCTGGTTCCACACATCGTCGGTGCCTGAAGCCGCGCCGGGACTCCCGGCGTCAAGGCGGAGCGCCCCGGCAACGCGCGCGGGGATTCCGACATAGCGTGAAAGGGCCGCGAACCCCAGGGCCATGCCGTAGGCGTCGCCCCTGCCACGAAAGAGGTATTCGCTCGCCCTGCCCCACCGGTCCACGCCCGCGCTGTAGCGCACGGCGTCATTCACGTAATTCCTCACACCGAGGATCCGGTCGAGGTAGGCGCCGGTTCCCTCGATGCGTGTTGAGTGGGACCGTATGATGTAGTTCGACAGGTCGAAGGCCCGGGTCTCGCTTTTCGTGAGGGCGCTCACCTCGGGGGGGAGGTCCCCCTCCCGGAAAAGATAGGCGGGATCTACCGTGACGGACGCCGCGACGGTGAATATGTCGAATGAAAGCCGCGCCGCGACCCTGCCCCTGGCGCCGCTCCAGGCAAGCCGGGCCCACCGGTTCCCGTACCGGTCGCTGACGATCTCCTTCGGGCGGGGTTCGATGGACACGCGCCTCACGTTCTGGAACGGGCGGTTCGTCGGATAGGGAATCCAGAGATCGGCATGATAGGCGTGCCGGTTCATCCCCGTCACGGGGAAGGTGATGGTGACGCTCTGGACCCTGGGATCCGCCAGGACCAGGCGTCGCTCAGGCAGGAGCGCCGCGGGGTAGACCAGGTGCACGGACCCGCGGCTTTCAAGGGCATGGATGAGGGAGCCCTCGGCGGTGACGGCGGCGGGAACACCGGTCGGCCAGGCAAAGCGCTCCCGCTCCCGGCCGCCGTCGAGAAGGAGCATCCATCCCTCGTTATAGCCGCCGGACTCCTCCGCGACGGCCACCAGTGTCCCTTCACGGATGGCAAGCCCCCTAATCGTGCAGTTGAAGGATCCGATCCTCGCGGGCTTCCCTCCCCCGGCGCTCATTTTGTATACGGCGGACCCTTCCCCCGTCACCGTCGACAGATAGAGCGTCTCGCCGGACGCAGCGAGACCGCTTATGGCCCCCTCGGGAAGAGAGCTGAGGGCGATATCAGGGCCGTTCCGCCCCGTGAAGGAGAGGGATCTCAGGAAATATTTCTCCGACCGGCTGACGACCAGGAGACGCGCGCCGTCGGAGGTTATGGCTTCGGCGTTGTGCCGCCCGAGGCCCCAGATCGACTCGATCCGTCCGTTTCTCCTCCGAATCTTGAACACCGCGTCTATGATGAGATTGAAATTCTTTACAAGGACGTAGAGATGGTCCCCCTGAACCGCAATACCCCCGATCTCTCCGTTGACCGCGGCGATCCTGACGGGGGACAGGGCGCTCCCGAAATAACCGGACAGGCACCACTCCCCGCATTCATCCCACCGCAGCGCGGGATCAGGCGGCTTTGGTTTCCTGGCATGCGCGGAAACTCGGCTTGAATTTTTCTTTTGTGGCTTTTTTCTTGAAGATGAAGAGTGTGACGACACCGCGTTATGGCAGAACAGGGCGAGTATCACGCATACAATAATCGTTCTCACCCGTAGCATCGGCAGCCTGTTCTCCCCGGAAATTGACGCACAAAAATCAAAACTATCAATCAGGCGGGTTATTCGTCAAGAAAATAGTAGTAGCGACATGTGTGCAGTGCGTGTAGTTACTTTTAACTTATATCGCGAGTCCAAACGATTTCGTCGATTGTTTATTATAAAACATCCGGGGCACTGATTTTTTTCCCCTGCGTTACCAAGAAGCCACTTTCTGTAGAATTGAATTGTCTGAAATGATATATATTATTTAATATACAATATTAAATAATATCATATATTAATTAATATTTTTATTTTAATATTATTTTTTGTATATTTTTTAATATAAATTTAATTTATATTGATAAATAAAAAATAATTTTTTTAACCCATCCGTATGGGTTTTTGCTTTGCTTTTTCAATAATTGTATATATACTTGAGTTGACTATAATAAAAAAATATATTTATAAGTTAGGGCTTCAGAACTTTAATATCTATAACAATTGCATCATTAATTCGAAGTTATATTATGATATGAGTGATACAAGATAGTACTACAAAAAAAGTTCAATGGAAGGTTTACCGGATGAAAAAGAGCTTTTCCCCGTGGTGCATCGCCTTTGTCCTGCTCATCCTTGTACATGGTCCCCTGTTCTCCGCCACCATCGTCCTCAAGAACGGCGCGACCGTGAAGGGAAAACTGATCCATCGCACCGACGCTGAACTGACCCTCGAAGATCAGGTCACCAAGCAGCTTCGCCTCATCAAGTCCGACCAGGTGCGGACGATCAACCTGGATCCCGGGGAGGAAAAGGCGGGACTTTCAGCCGACGCTTCGGTGATACTCGTCAACATCAGGCCCGCTATCGGCCTGATGCCGGGAATCGCCTACCCCTTCGGCAAGGTGGGGAAAAACCTGGCACTGGGCTACGGCGCCATGCTCTACTCGGACCTCCAGATGCCGATGAAAACCCAGATATTCAAGATACGCCTCGGCCTCGGCGTGGGCTTCTTCTACCACTCGACGAAATCGACGGACTACTCCCCCCAACTGATGATCATTCCCGTCGTGGCCCACGTAAAATTCCAGTTTATCACCTCCGTGGGACTCCGTCCCTACATCAAGATAGGCGGCGGCATCACCCCGGTCCTGGCGAGCGGCGGCTTTTCCATCGACCCCACAGCCGCGGCGGCCCTTGGCCTGGGTTACGTGAACCAGAAGATCCCCTACCTGGAGTTTTTCATCGAGGCGGGGGCCATGATGCTCTTCGAGAAACAGCGGGGCGACTTCATCACGGCCAACCTGGGCGTCGCCTACATATTCGGTACGAGATAGGTGCGTGTCATGATACAGTCAATCATCATGACGACACAAAGAAAGAAACGGTTCGTCGGACGTCCCTCCATGGAGACTGCCACGCATCAGCATTGGATGAAACACCATTCATCATTAATCCTTCTACTTCCTGTTCCAGAGGGTGCCATATACAGAATTGATCAAACCGAGGGTTAGCCATGAAAACAACTGATATAGTAAAAAATTTCATTTCCCTTGCCGCTGTTCTTCTGGTGGGGATCGGAAGCGCCGGGTGTACCGGTAACGTCTTCTCCTCCCTGGGAGACGACACCGAAAAGAATCTTCTCTACCTCCTGCTGGCGGGAGGGTCGAAGACCTCGTCCATACGGTTGGACTCGATCTCCTCCGACGGCGTGGCTACGACGCGGTACGGCACCGGTTCGACAATCAACATCACCCTCACCTTCGAAGCACCGGTGACCCTCGACGAGGGCACCATCGACGTCACCCTCAATTCAGGGGCCGTTGTCCAGTTTGATCCCGACGGGCCTGTCGATACATTTACTGCCCCATACATAATCCAGGATGGAGACACGACGGGAGTAGATTTCTTGAACGCCACTGCGGTTACCGTGAGTAACGGAACCCTCCGGGACGCCGATGGCCTCCTTGTTGTTCCAGCCGTTCCAAGTAATAATATTAGCGCAACAAGTGAATTCCATGTTGACGGGATACGTCCGCGCATTTCCTCCGTGACATCGACGACGGCCAACGGCACCTACGGCGAAGGGGCCACCATTGATGTGACGGTCAACTTCACCGAGCCTGTCAACCTCGCGGGTGGAAATCTCGAAGTAACCCTCGACACCGGGGTGACGGTGAATATCGCGCCCTTCGGCCCCGCCTCCTCCGCCTTGGGGACTTACGTTGTGGCTTCGGGCCACACTTCCGCTGACCTTGACGTGACCGGCATCGCCCTGGGGGTCGGAGCATCCCTGGTCGACGACTGCGATGTAAATCCCAACCCGATGAACAACTTCGATATCCCCGCGAACCAGGACCTCGGGGACCTGAAGGATATCGAAATCGACACCACGGCGCCGACCATCCTTTCGGTCACCTCGACGACGGACAACGGCACCTACGGTACCGGGGCCGAGGTCAACGTGCAGATCGAGTTCAGCGAGAACGTGATCCTTTCAGGTGGCACCCTGGACGTGACCCTCAACTCAGGGGCCGTACTGAATATCCCTGCCTTCGGAGTCCCCGCGTCGACCGTGAACTACACCTATCACGTGTCCTCGGGCGACACGACCTCCGGGGCCGATCTCAGGGTGAACGGCATCGCCCTGGGGGGCGGCGCCTAGCTCTCGGACGACTGCGACGGCATCCCGAACCCCATGGTTAACTTCTCAGTCCCGGGAGGCCAGAACCTCGACGACCTGAAGGACATCAAGATCGACGCCACGGCGCCCGAGATCTCGGAGATCAACTCCACGAAGATGAATGGCGCCTACCGCGCCGGCGAGGATATCAATGTGACGGTCACCTTCAGCGAGGACGTGACCCTCGCAGGTGGAAATCTCGTCATCGCCCTCGACTCCGGGGGAACCGTGACCATCTCCTCGATAAACAGCTCCACCACGGCGAGCGGCACCTACACCGTGGGGTCGGGACAGAACAGCGAGGACCTTACAGTTGACAGTGTGTCACTCTCCGGAGGCGCGACCCTCAGGAGCGACCTGGGCAACGACGCGTTCCTCGGACTGGGCGGTGTGAACGCCGGCAATGAAAACCTCGGCGACAACAGGGATATCGTCATCGACACCACGGCGCCGACGATTCAGTCGGTCACCTCGACGACGGACAACGGCACCTACGGGACCGGGGCGGCCATCAACGTGACGGTCAATTTCAGCGAACCCGTCAAGCTCGAGACAGGAACCCTCACGGTCACCCTCGACACCGGGGGCACCGTGACCATCAACTCCTTCGGCACCCTTTCCTCCACGGCGAGCGGCACCTACACCGTGGGCGCGGGCCACACCTCTTCCGACCTGACCGTGAACGCAGACGGCATTGAAGCGAGCGGCGGCACCCTGGTTGACCGCGCCGCGAACGCCCTGACCGATTTCTCTATTCCCGGCGGGCAGAACCTCGACGAACTTAAAGACATTAAAATCGACGCCGTGGCGCCGGTCATCGACTCCATCTCCTCCACGACGGACGACGACACCTATGGAACCGGGGCGGCCATCAACGTGACGGTCAATTTCAGCGAAAACGTGATCCTTTCAGGCGGGACCCTTGACGTCACCCTTGACACCGGGGCCGTGGTGAGCATAACGGCCTTCGGTCCCGCCTCCTCCGCATCGGGGACCTATACGGTGGCATCGGGCCATAGCTCTTCCGACCTGTCCGTGACCGGCATCGCACTCGGTGGCGGGGCCACCCTCACCGACGACTGCGACGGCAACCCGAACCCCATGGTCGATTTCTCAGTCCCGGGAGGCCAGAACATCAATGACCTGAAAGCGATCGTCATCGACGCCGTGGCGCCGGTCATCGACTCCGTCTCCTCCACGACGGACAACGGCACCTACGGAACCGGGGCGGCGGTGAACATCACCATCACCTTCAGCAAGGCCGTGGCCCTCGTCGGGGCCGGCGGCATGGATGTCACGCTCAACAGCGGCGCCACGGTGAACGTCCCCGCCTTCGCCTCGAGCGTCACGGCGAGCGTCACCTACACGGTCGCAGCCGGGGACACCACCTCCGGCGCGGACCTCGACGTGACCGGCATCACCCTGGTGGGTGGCGCGACCCTCAGGGATTCGGTCCCGAACAATCCGAACGACGCGGACCTCTCGCTCCCGTCGGGGCAGAACCTGGGGGACAACAAGGAGATCAAGATTGACGGCGTGGCGCCCTATATCACCGAAATCTCCTCCACGATGAACGGCACCTACGGTGTCGGCGCGGACATCGACGTCACCGTCACATTCAGCGAAGCCGTCACCCTGGCCGGGGGCGGGGATCTTGAAATCGCCCTCGACTCCGGGGGAACCGTGACCATCTCCTCGATAAGCAACTCCACAACGGCGGCCGGCACCTATACCGTGGGCTCGGGACAAGACAGCGCGGACCTCACGGTCACCAGCGTCACCCTTGACGGCGCGACCCTCCGGGACGGCGCCTCCAACAACGCGTCCCTGGCCCTGACCTACGTGAACACCAACACGGAAAACCTCGGGGACAACAACAACATCGTCATCGACACCACGGCGCCCTATATCACCGAGATCTCCTCCGCGATGAACGGCACCTACGGCGCCGGCACGGACATCGACGTGACGATCACCTTCAGCGAAGCCGTCACCCTGGCCGGGGGCGGGGATCTTGAAATCGCCCTCGACTCCGGGGGCACCGTGACGATCTCTTCGATAAGCAACTCCACAACGGCGGCCGGCACCTATACCGTGGCGTCTGGGCAGAGCAGCGCGGACCTCACGGTCACCGGCGTCTCCCTTGACAGCGCGACCCTCAAGGACGGCGCCTCCAACGACGCGTCCCTGGCCCTGACCTACGTGAACACCAATGCCGAGAACCTCGGCGACAACAACAACATCGTCATCGACGCGGTAGCCCCCGCCATCGTCTCCGCGGAGACAATGGACGACGACGGCAACGGGCGCATCGACCACTACAAGATCACTTTCAGCAAGAACGTTGATGACACGTCATTTCCGGGGTACAGCGGGTCAAGCGAAACCGGGGACCCCCAGAGCAAATGGCTCGTTTCCGGTTACTCCGGCGTCGTCATGGTGCGCGGCTCAGCAGCCCCTGAGGCGGACACGCCAAACGACACGGTGATCTACCTCGCCTTCAACGAGATCGGCTCCGGCTACGACACCGGGGCGAAGCCCGACCTCTATACTGAACCTGATCCTGAACTCACGGACACCGTGGCGAACAACCCGAACCCCCTGGCCCAGGTGGGGATGGCCGCCGCCATCGAAATCGACGGCGCGGCGCCGATCATCACCGCAGCAACGGGTGTCACGGGAACCACGACCCTGGCCATCAACTTCAGCGAGGTCGTGGACGGCGACGGAAGCCTCAATGACTGCGACCAGGCGCTCACCACGGGGAGTTTCGCCTACCTGGACAACCACTCCGGGGACGCCTCCGACATATCGAGCATGATCGACGCCTCCGCCTGCGGCGACCGGATGGTCACCGTGGAGCTCGACAGCCCCCTGGCCATCGAGGACCTGAACGTTGACGAGGTCAGGGTGGGGTCCACGGCCATCTACGACATGGCGGACAACCCGGCGGGCACCGCACGCGAGGTCGCGATAACCGGTGCGATTTCCCCCTACGTTCTCGGCGTCTCGGCATCGGGGGCGCGGAAGATCCGCATCACCTACTCAGAGCCGGTGGACAACAGCGGCGGCGCTACGGGGGCGCTGAATCATGCCAACTACATACTGGCGGAAGACCCGGATGAACCCGGGTGCAGTGGCGGGGGCTCTGGAGCCGATATCGTCAATATCGACACCGGCACGGCCATCGTCGAGATCACGGCGGGCACGGTCTTCGAGCTCACCACAGACGCGGACCAGTGCTCCTCCACCATCTATCGCCTCGCCGTGGATAACGTGATCGACGTGGACGACGGCCTTGAAATCGTTGATCCGAAATCCGACACGTTCCAGGGGAACGAGCGTCTCAAGGTCAGCGCCGCCTCGGCCCTCTCCCTCACCACCATGGTGGTAACCTTCAACAAGGACGTGGAGGAAGGCGACGGCGCCGGAGGCGCCGAGACCGAGGACCGCTACATGTTCACCGGCGTCACGAACCTGGGAACGATCACCGGGGCGGTGCGCGGCACGGGGGGGACCGCCAACCAGGTGACCCTCACCCACACCATCGAGCAGACCGGAGGAAACTACACGGTCATCGCCTCCAACGGGGTTGACGGTGACGGTTTCGATGACGCGTCGTTCGGAGCCATCCAGATCGACGGGGGTTCCGAGACGCTCCAGCCCTCTCCGCGTGACCGCTGGCTCTGGTCCGGTTACGGCGAGGGCATCGAATTTTTCGTCCAGGGCCCCATCGCGAGCGACCCGTTCGGGGACGGCTCCGACTTCGGCTACCTTGCCTCCTACCAGGGCCGGGTCTACATAGGACCCAACAGAAAGGGGAACGCATCCACGCGGATGGAGGCGGATGGCGATAACCCGACCCCCATATTCTTCTCCTTCGAGAAGGACACCAGCACCGCCAACAGCACGGGGACCCACTCGAATTCGGCCACGACAAGGGACGGCGGCACGGCGGTACCGCCCTACGTGTCCATCGGGCATACGGGGTGCACGTCGAACAACGCGGACCTGGCAACGGGTTGCGGTCCCGACAATGAGAACGGTCGCGGGCTCTTCGTCAACGGCACCATCAGCGGGACCCCCTATCTCTTCATAACTGGCGGACGATCCGCGGGGGATAACGATTACCTCTACCATACAACCGATACCGGAACCACGCTCGGTTTCGACTTCGTCGACTGTTCGGCGACCTTCGATGACGGTGACTCGAATGCGATATCTGGCAACAGGGGCACGGAATCGATCGTGGTGTTCAACAGCAAGGTCTACTGGATGGAACCGGGGGACCAGTGGTATCGGCCCTATCTCGTGAAGCTCAACAACCTCGATCCCCAATCCGAAGAAAACGTCGACAGCGTCTGGATGCGAATACGCTACATGACGGGCATCGGTGCGCATTCCACGACCAAGCCGAATTACGCGGACCGTTTGGGCGGCACGCTCTTCGAGTTCAACGACAGGCTCTACCTGGCGAACAGCGGCTCCGTGCGTGACGTAACCGGGGGCGACTGGGACTGCCCTGAAGGCGAGGATGGCGACAGGTGCAGCAATAACGGCGGCATCGTCCGGTCGACGAACAACGATCCCGCTCGGTGCACGGGGGCTGACACCTGCAGCAACTGGACCGACATAACCCCCACGAGCGCCAAGTTCACCTACTATTTCTCGAAGATACTGCCGGGCCTGGCGGACCTCATCCCCGCTGACCGGCCGATACCGTCCTTCGCTTCTTACAAGGGGAACCTCTACATGATTCGGAACGCCTGTACCACGAACATGATAGACAGGGGCTGCGATCCCGTTGGAAGCCCCTGCAGCGATGACGTGGAGTGCCCGGCGGGGAACGAGGTTCCGCAGCTCTGGAAGTGCGTACCGGGCGGAGACGGTCACTGCGACGCCGGGGATTGGGAACTCGTTGCGGAAAACGCTTCCACGGGGAAAACCAACATGGGGGACGGGAACAACACCCACATCACCCTCCTGGTGGCGAACGGGGATTACCTCTACGTCGGATTTGACAATGCAAGTACGGGTGTAGAGATATGGCGGACCAACGAATCCGACCCGGAGAACGAGGGTCATTTCACTCAGATCGGCGGAAACGGCCTCGGCGACGTGGACATGCTGGAAATCTACTCGGCGATCTCGATCAGCATCGACACGGATTACTATCTCTATGTGAGCGCGGGCAAGAACGCAACGCCAGTTTCGGTCTATCGACAGAAGAATGACTGAGAGGAGAGAACAATTCCGTCAACGGGGCCGGGCGCGATACCCGGCCCCGTTCTATTATCACCGGTAATCGCCGCGCTCCCCCATCACCTCTTTTCTTATTTTCATCATGTTGGCGAAGGTGGACCTGAGGAATCCCTTGGCGAAGGTGAGCTCCGGCACGTCGATAATGAAAAAATGGAGCCAGCGGTATCGGCAGAGGACCCGGAAACCCGGCTGCTCCTTCCAGTGGCAGGCCTCCATGGGCGCGCCGGGCATGGGTATGAAATCGACGCATTCATGGCCCTTTCCCTTCAAGGCGGCGCGGCGGGACTTCCAGGCTCGCTCCGCCGAGACGTCGTTTTGGTGCCGCTCGACGTAGATACGCGCGGTGTTCCGCCCCGCAAGGTACACGGCTCCGTAGGCGTCGGCCAGGCGGAGCCCCGATACGGTCCGCGACCTGACGTAAAAGAGCGAGTCAGCAAAACGATTCTCCCGGGGCAGTATCTTCCAGTGGTAGGCGCGGTCCGGCTTCCGTATCAGGGGATCAATCCCCCGGATGATCCTCTCGCCATGGCTTCGGTAGAAGGCAGCATAGGTGGTGCGACCTGGCGGCACGAACCAGAAGGCATACTCGCCGGCACAACCGGCGAAATAGGGGGATCGGTACGACATCTCCCCACGGCCGAACTCCCAGCGGTTCCTAGGCATGTCAACCAGTGCGGAGTAGAGGCCGAAGGCGTCGTCGGCCGAGTTACAACGCGCCAGGCCCAGGTGAATTTTAATGCCGCCGTAATCGTACACCCCGGCGTCCATGCCCTCGGGCGAGAATTCATCCAGGGCATCGCGCAGGACCTCGTCATGGGCAAATAGCGACCGCGCCTCGGCGTCCCTGAGCCTTTTAAGAAGACGGGTCGATCCCTTTTCATCCAGGGACGCGGGTATCATGGCGTCAATCGAACCGGAACAGCCGGAAAGCAGGGAGAGGGCCGTCGCCAGGACGATGAAGGCGATCATCCCGTCGAGGAGAAGGGACGGCCGGGGTACACGGCCCGTCATTGTTTCTTCTCCTCCGGCGGGTTTACCGGCGCCATCCACATGTCATGGAGGTTGCACTTGGCCACGACGCGGTAGTTCCCCTTTACGGGATCGGGAAGGGTGAACCGCGCCCGGGCCTCGTTCAAGGTGAAGCTGAAACGCTGTATCGCGATCTCCTTTGAGCCGTCCAGGAGCGCGATCGCCTCGATGTAATGCCGGGGCGTCTGGCCCGGTTTCATTGGCACACGAACGAGGATGACGTTCCTTCCCTCGTAGGTTATGATCGGCACATGGGTGTCGACTTCATCGGACCAGAGCCCGGGCTCCGCCTCCGTGTGATACTTCGGCACCGCTTTTCGCTCCTTCATGTCCATATCGCCACAGGCGGCCGTAAATAGTCCCGCAATGACGGCCAGAGCTAATAATACCGGATGCTTCATGATGGCTCACTACCCCTTTTGATCAGGATCTTTCGACGGTATGAGTATAGGGACAGCGCCGAATAGTTTCAAGGATATTTTCTTGACAGGACCAGGTTGTTACCCTTCACATTACTAGACAATGACACCGCCGGAATTATACGATGTAAACACCGCCCTGACATTTTTTTGGGGGAAAAATATTTTTCATTAATTCTATAGATACTATCGTATAACCATAGGATGGGATCCTGGATCAACACGGAGGCACACTCATCTCAACAGAAAGAATCCCCCCATCCGTGTCTATCCGTGTCTATCCGTGTCCATCCGTGGTTCTCCCGAAACATACTGGTATGCATGGAAGGGCATAGCCCCGACAAAACCTTCAGGAAAGCAGATGAAATAAACTCTCGCCACGATTCAAGATGGAACCACGGATGAACACGGATGCACACGGATTACTATTCGAAGACGAAACACATCTCATTATCGGGTGTGCCATGGAAGTATTAAATGTGTTGGGGCATGGTTTGTTGGAAAAACCATACGAAAACGCCCTGTGCGTTGAATTTGCGTCCAGGAATATTCAGTTCAGGCAACAGCGTCGTTACGATGTAGTATATAAAACCATAAAGGTCGGTGAATATATCCCAGATTTAATAGTTAACGAAAAGATTATTGTGGAGGCGAAAACGATCGGTCGAATTGGATCCGTGGAAAAGGGACAGATGATAAATTATCTGAGAATAACCAAACTCGCTATAGGTTTGATACTCAATTTCAAACATCCAAAACTGGAATGGAAACGCATAATTCTATAACAACCCATCCGTGTCTATCCGTGGTTCTCCCGACGCATGCCGGTACACCCATCATGGTATGCCCTGGCAAAATATTCAGGTAAGTATAATAAATTAACCATCGCCACAAGTTATAATGGAACCACGGATGAACACGGATTACAGCAGGTTACAGACCCAATCCGTGGTTCAAAAAACAGAAGTCACCCGGATAGCCTCCAAATATTTCTTGACGATTGCCCCCCATCGTTGACTATGAACCGATACCCTGGCCGGAGGATCCGATGGCACTTTTCCAGACACCGAAGCAGAAAATGGAAGCGAAGCTCTCGGCGGAGCTCTCCTTCAAGCTGATGCAGGTGGGACAACTCGTCTTCGAGCTGAAGACCGATTACATCGAGTTCTTCGACGAGGACACGCGCCTCAAGCTCCTCCAGGTGAACCAGATCATCGAGGAGCTCGCGCAGGAGATGACCGGAAGCACGGCGGAGCGGATGTACCTCTGGCGCGTCGAGAAAGAGGAGAAGAAGCGCCTCGCCCGGGAGGAGGAGGAACTCGCCGCGAAGGAGACGGAGGGAAAAAAGGAGGAATAGCCCCCTGCCCTCAGGCCTCCACACCGCCCTCGGGCATCACCGGCGGAATCACGCCGTGGAACTCTTCAATAACCCGCATTGACTTCCACTTCCCCCCCAGGAACCTGAACAGGAACATCAGCCCCATGAGGCACGCGAAGAGCGTGGCCACGGCCCACCCGGCATAGATGCCGAGGTTAAGCACGAAGAGCACCAGGTAGGTGGGGATCACGAGGGCGACGACCGACAGGATCGATATGGCGATCATCACGAAGCGGGTGTCCCCGGCCCCCTTGATCGCCGAGGCGAAGATGATGTTCATGGCGTCGAAGACGCAGTAGACCGCGACGAACTTAAGGAGCACCTCCGTCATCTCCGCGATGGGCGCGAACTCCGCGGCGTCGGCCCGGGCGGCGTAGGGAGCGATGAAAATCTCCGGAAACGCCACGTAGAGAAAGGCCACGGCCCCCATGTAGTAGGCCGTGAGGTGAAACCCGGACCAGGCGCTGTACTGCGCCAGGTCCGGCCGGTCCCGCCCCAGGTTCTGACCCACGAGTACGGAAACGGCGATACCCAGGCCGATCATCGGCATGAAGGCCACGGTGTTGATGTTGAAGGCGATGTTCGTGGCCGCCAGCTCCGTGATGCCGAGCCTTCCCACGAAGAGGACGAAGAGCGCGAAGGCCGCGACCTCGATGAAGAACTGCGTCCCGTTCGGCAGGCCGTAGCGGAGGAGCCGCCGGAAGAGGGGCGGGTCAAAGCGCCATCCCGCCAGGTTCCGGAACCGCGCGTTGTAGGAGGGGCGCAGGATGACCGCGCAGTAGACCAGGAAGGCCACGCACGAGGACACCACCGTGGCGATGCCGGCGCCCTCGATCCCCATCTCCGGGAACCCCGCGGCGCCGAAGATGAGCATATAGTCAAGGACCAGGTTCACCGCCGTGGCCGCCACGTTGGCCGCCATGATCACCCAGGTCTTCCCGATCCCCGAGAAGAACCCCGAGAGGGCCGACGAGGCCACCAGGGGCGCGGCCCCAAGGCAGAGGACACGGAAATAGACCGCCTCGCCCGCCCGCACCGAGGGGTCATGGCCGATGAAATCGAAGATGGCGACGGAAAAGGGCGCCGTGGCCAGGAGGGCCGCCCCGGCGATGAGGGCGATGTAGAGACCCTGCCACACCACCTTGCCGATCATCCTGTGGGCGCCGGAGCCGTAGTACTGGGCCACGAAGGTGCTCACGTACCCCGCGGTCCCCATGAAGAAGCTCACCAGCGTGAAGTTAAGGATACCCGCGGGCATGGCCGCGGCGACCGCCGCGGCGGAGTACCAGTTGAGGAACATGCGGTCGATGAAGTGCTGGATCGCCCAGGACCCGGTGCTGACGAAAAGCGGCAGGGCCAGGACGATGAGCTCCCGGTAGCCCCCCTCGCTCCTGAAGCGCCGGCCCAGCCTCCGTCCGATGGACGAGATGAAATCCATTGTATGCGTTCCTTCCGGGAGGGCGCGTCGCGCCCCCGGACACGTGTCGTATCGTGCCGCTATGAACCACGGGGGGCCGGTTTTTGTAAAGATATTATTCCGGGGCGGCGTCCATCTTTTTTATCAGCTCCTGGCGCTTCTCAAGCTCCCTCGCCAGGGGCTCGTTCAGGCACTCGCCGGAAACCTGGAGCGCGAAGGCCGCCATCCGCACGAAGACGCCGTCGTAGAGGGAATCCTCGAGGACCCTCTTCCCCGCGAGTTCCTTGGACAGGGGAGTGCCCTCGTTGAACTTTATGATGACGCAGTCGTGGAAGGGAATCAACGCGGCGCGCTCGCCGCCGCCGGCCAGGGAGCGGTCCCGGAGGGGCTCCCGGGGGGGTTCCGCCGCTGCCTGGGCGCTCCGCCCGGCGAGCCAGAGGCGGTGGGCGTCGTACACGTCCCGGAGCTCGATGCCGATGTCGTAGAACCAGTCGCCGATGGAGCGCACCATGCGCTCAAGGGCGGCCCCCTGCCCCGCCGCGCTTACCTGGCCCTTCATGATTCTCTTCACCTCGTCGCGGGACACGGCGTGGGCGGGATTGTTCGTCCGGAAAAAATGGAGCTCGTCGAGGATCTTCTCGAAGCCATCGAGAAGACCTCCGAAGTAGTTGAAGGAAAAGATCGAACCCTCGATCTCCTGGCGGCCCCTGTCCCGGAACAGCACCGTGGATCCGTTCAGGAGGGGGAGATAGAGGTTCCTGAAGCACTGGACCAGGGCGTCAAGGAAACCGACGAAGTTCTCGTTGTACACGCTCTTCGGGTCGTACTGGCGCCTGTCCACGAGTCGCCACTGGGCCTCGGCGCCCTTCAGGAGGAGGTTCTGACCTCACTCGGCGGCCCGGAGAAGCATGGCCAGGGTCTCGTAGGGCTCGAGCTCCTTCCTGAGGGATTCGCGCCGCTTCTTTCGAAACGATTCCGGGTCTTTCCCCACTTTTTTAAGGTAGTCCTCGCTGTAGTCCCAGGAAGCGGAGTTCGCGAAGGGCGCCTCGACGCGGAAGTAGGTATCCATATCGCTGTTCCGCAGGGGCCTCTGGAACACCAGGGCCTCCGCAATGGCCTTCAGGAGATCGGGGAATCCCCCGACGCGGAATTTCTGCTCAAGGCGCTTCGAAAGCATGCTCTCCTGCATTTCCTCTATTGGAAGAAAGGAGCGCATCAGGAGCATGAATTCATGCACGCGCTTCTCCTTCTCCAGGTTGCGCTTCTCCTTCTCCTTCCGGTATGCCTCGGGCTCCCCGTCCATATGCTCTTCCTTCCGGTAGTCCTCGAGGGACCTGAGGCGCGTCTCCGCCTCGGTGAGCATCCGTTCGCGCGTATCGCCTTCCATTTTGAGGAACGAATAAAACGACGTCAGCCACCCCTTCAGCTCCCGCTCGAACTGCGGTCGCTCGAGCCACTTGACGGCGTCATAGCGCAGGTTAAGGAGGGGCACCTCGGCAAGCCACTTGCGCGCCTGCCGCAGGTAATTGAAGAGCGTGGGGTCCTCCACGGCGGGGTCGTTCAGTATCTCCATCATCACCCTCGCCAGGGCGCCGGAGAGGAGGCCCTGCACCTCGGAGATATACCCCATGACCCGGATCAGGTTTTTTGTGGGGATCAGGCGTTTCCGGAAGCCTATGCCGATCCGGTTGTTCCGGTGGGCCAGGTAGCGCTTTTTAAAGATCTTCCGGGGACGGTAGGCCGCCTCCAGGCGGTCGATATAAAACGAGGTCTCGGTAGGCGCGGCGGTCTCCGGCGCCGTGACGGGGGCCGGGGCACGCGACTTTTTCACGCGCCGCGACGACTCCTTGCGCGCCGGCTCCCCCGGCTCCCTGACGCTCACCTTTCTGTCCGGACACGTCTGCAGGAGCTCGATGATCGCCAGGTACTTCTCCTCGGGCTTGAGCTGGACGTTGTTCATCAGGGAGCGGACCACCTCCTGCTTGTTCGGAGGTATTTCCTTGTCCATCATCATAGCCCGGGCGCGGCGCTCGATCCGTTTCGCCTCTTCCCGTTTATCCATTTCCGTGCGTCCCCTTCCGCCTCCTTCCCCGGTGTCCCGCGCGCCCCATCCCGGTGACACGGGTCACCGCTGGGTCAGCCGGGGCGCCACGACGATGTCGACGCGCCGGTTGAGGGCGCGGTTTTCCGGCGTGTCGTTCGGCACGACGGGATTGTATTCGCCGTAACCCGCGGCGGAAAACCGCGCGGGATTCGTCCTGCTGCTCCGAAGAATATGGGCCAGGACGGAGAGGGCCCGCTCCGTGGAGAGCTGCCAGTTGTCCCTGAACCTGCTCGTGCGTATCGGCACGTTGTCCGTGTGTCCCTCGACGATGATCTTGTTCTCCGGGTAGTTGTTCAGGATGGCCGTGATCTTCTCCAGGGCGGGCATGACGTCGCGCTTCAGCTGCGCGGAACCCGAATCGAAGGAAATCTTCTCGTCGATATTTATGATCAGCCGGTCATGGAAGCGCTTCAGGGTTATCTCGCCCTTTTTGATCTCCTCGGCGAGCTGGCTTTCGAGCTCCTTGGCCTGGTCCTCCATGCGGGAGAGCTCCTCCTTCTGTTTTTTCGTGAGATTCTGAAGGTCCGCCAGCTCCTGCTTCATGTTCAGTATGGCCTTGTTCAGATCGGCGATTTTCCTCTCGTAGTCCCCCTTGAGCTCCCCGATCTCCTCGAGATGGCGCTTCCGCTCCCCCTCGAGCTTCTCCCTGAGTGCGTTCATGTCATCAGCGCATCTCTGCTGGAGCCTTTTATTCTCCTCCACGAGCTCCTTTTCACGATCGCTCCCCTTCTTCTGGAGAAGGGCGATCATCTCCTCGAGCTCCCTGATCCGCGTGGCGGATTGTTTTTTCTCTTCATCCATCTGCGCGCGGAGGTTCTCGAGCTCCCTCTCGAGTCCCTCGACGCGGTTCTTCAGCTCCGCGATGGATGCCTCGAGATTGGCTTTGTCGTTACCGTACTGCCTCTTGAGGGACTGGAGCTCAAGCTCCAGGGCGACCTTCTCGTTGTAGACCCTGTTGTACTGCGCGGGTGTGTAGAGAAGCGCGCCGAACCCGGCGGCAGGAACAAGGGTGGAGATAATAAGGGTCAACCCCGTGATCCTGCAGATACATCGCTTCGTCGTCCAGTTCATGGTCTTTCCCCGTTTATTTCATCTTCTCATCGGCGATCTTCGCCTTCACCGAGGCCTCCTCGCGCGCGGCGTTCTTCTTCACGAGAATCGAGCGCTGCTTTTCGAGGAACTTCCGGTAGGGCCGGTCGAAATCCTCCGGCTTCTCCGCGAAGGGACCCTTCTTCGCGCCCTCGGCTCCCGTCCCCCGGGCGACGTGGAAATCCCTGGCGATCTTCGCTTTCTCGTAATTCAATTCGGCCACGGCGACGGCGAGCTCGGCGTCAGCGACCTCCCGCTCGGCCCTGGCCAGTTCGAGCCTGGCGGCGGAGTATTCCACGCGCGCGGTCTGGGACGCGACCTGGGCGTCCTTCTCCGCCATGAGCTTCGCGTTCTCCTCGATCTTCTTCGCGTCCTCCTCCAGCTGGTACTGACGCTGCTTCTCCTCAAGGAGGCGTTTTTCCTCCTTCATGATGGAGAGCCTTCCCTCCTCGACCTTGAGGATACGCTCCGCCTCGGACTCGCGATCTTTCATGACGCGGACCGCCTGGTTTTTGGCGATCGCCGCCTTTTCAAGACCCTCGATGGCACGGGCCTGTTCGGCGCTGGTACCCGCCAGGTACGCCTCGGGGACAGGGTCGGGCAGGGTGACGCACCCGGATAGCGCTACAAGCATGGCGATAACTGCGTAGAGTGAGGCTTTCATGGCAGATCTTCTCCGTTTACGGGAATGGGCCCACTCGTCCGACACGGTGCCGCCTCCAGGCGAAAAGCGCGGCGTCAGCTGCCGGATGGTGAACTCAGTATATTCGGCAACCCCGATGCGTGAAGGTTACCGTCCGCGATGAGGATTACCCCACCGAAGCGTTTCGTCAAGTAGATTATGGCCGTGCCGCTACAGCACGAAGGCCGCCGAGGCGGTGATGCCGCCGGACTGGTCAAAGCGCGGCCTCTTCCCCGCCATGGACCAGTCCGCCCCCGGGAGGGGGGCCTGCGTGAGGGCCTGGTAGCGGCCGCCGAGGGATATCGTCACCCCGACGGAGCCGGGCGTAAAGGAGAGGGCGGCCTCGCCGATGCCGCCGAAAGATACGAAGGGATACCTGTTCATGACCGGCCCCCGCTCCCGGTGCTCCCCGGGCATGCAGAGGACGGTCAGGGCCATGTCTATGGAAAAACCTGCCCCAAGGGGAATCGTCGAACCCGCCCCGGCCATGACCCCGGCGCGATAATCGATCATCCGGGCCGTTGGCCGGAGGGGAAAGAGCCCCGTCGCGGTCCCCACCAGCATGACCGACGCCCCCGAGGCCAGATGGATCTGCGACCTGGCACCGCCGAAGACGCGGAGCATCTTCCCGGGGGAGTAAACGGCCACGACCTGGAGCTCATAGCAGTCGATGAAGCGCAGTGTCCTTCCCTCGTAGACCAGGGCATCCGGCACCGCGAAGATTCGCCGTGAATCGGCACGGAAGCCGTTCCGCGCGGAAAAGAGGAACAGCCCCTCGACGCGCCAGCGCTTGGAAAACCGGTATCCCAGGAGGGGACCGTAGAAGAGGGCCGAGTCGTTCACGTCGCAGGTTGATACGAGGCTCCCTCCCCTTCCGGCACCGCGCATGTAATTCTCGAAGAAGGGGGACCACCAGTCGTAGCGGAGGACGGGGCCGGCGATGAACCTTCCCTCGGTGTCGGCAGGGGCGGGGCTCGCCAGGAAGAGGACCAGGAACACCGCGGCGGCGAGGACCGCGCGGTGACAACCCCATCGACGATCTGATTTTCTCATAATTCCCTCCCCGTGATCTCCCGGTAGGTCGCGAGGACCGACTCGTTTCCCACGTCCCCGCCGGCGCCGGGGGCGGCGATGGAATCGCCCACGAGAAAGAGGTCGTCGAAACCGGGGACCCTGGGCCCGGGCCTCCTCGCCTCGGTCTGGTGGGTGTTGACCTGGACGCCGTCGACCATCCTGAGGCTCGATTCCCGCTTCCAGAGAATATGGCGGTCAATATCCGGGAAAAACCTCTTTATCGCGATCCAGAGCTCGTCCTTCCTCTCGGCCCTGGCCGCGCTGTCCCGCACGTCCTCCATCGTTGTGGGGTAGAACATCGTCAGGAGCTGTCCCTTCTCCGGCGCCAGTCCTGGCGCCAGGTTCGACGTGAGCATGCCGTAGGCCATGGGGCGGTAGGTGTAGAGGAGCCCGTCGTAATCGGCGATCCTCCTCTCCAGGGCGATATCGAAGAATATGCCCGAGGTGGGCACGAGCTCCCTGCACTGTTTCACGTACCCCCTGTCGAAGCGCCCTTCGGGAAGTACGGTGAAGAGCTCCTGGACCGGCAGGTTGATCACGACGCGGTCAGCGCCGTGCCTCCTCCGTTTCGCCGTGACCCCGGCGGCCCTCCCCTTCGCGAGGACAACGGAGTCCACCTTCGTGCCGTAGTGGATCTCACCGGAGCGTTCGATCTCCCGGGTCAGGGCCCCGTACACCGGCTTCCACCCCCCGGAGAGATACTCGGCGGAGTGCCCCGTCAGGAAGACCTTGTTAAGGTTCCTGAACAGCTCCCCCGCCGAGGTCTTTTCGATGAAGGGGCATACCATGACGGAGGCGCTGAGGAGCTCGAGGTACCTCCTGATCCCCCCGGTGACGCGGTTCAGGTTCAGCCAGTCCCTGAGTGAGACGTCCATGAGGCCGTGGTTCAGTCTCCCCTTCCTGATCTTCATCAGGAGGCCGATGATGCTGATCTTTTCCAGGAGGGTAAAAAGATCGCTCCTGAAAATGCCACCCGGGCTCGTGGGGAACAGCACGCGCTTCCCGTTCTCGTCGATGAGCCACGAGGGTCCCAGTTTCCGGAAGGAGACCTCCTCGCCGATGGCTTTCATTATTTTTGCCAGAGCGCTCTCGGGCCCGAAGCGTGTGAGATGGACGCCGTAGTCAAGGGTGAACCCGTCGCGCTCCAGGAGGAAGGCCCTTCCGCCGGGGAAGGCGTTTTTCTCGAACAGGACCACCTCGTCCCCCCCGCGGGCCAGAAGCGCCCCCAGGAGCAGGCCGTTGATCCCCGCGCCGACAATGATCGTTCTGGCCATGATCGACCTCCTCCCCGTCGCTACAGCGTGTAATGGGTCCCCGGACCGGCGTCGCCGCGTGGCCTCAGGGATTCGCCCCCGGTTTTCACCCTTCCCCCGATCATCACGAGAAAGGGATCGCGAAGCGCGTCCACCGACTCCAGGGGATTCCCCCGGAAAAACGCCAGGTCGGCCAGGCGGCCCTCCTCGATCCTCCCGATCGATTCCTTCATGCCGATGATGGCCGCGTTGTCCGCCGTGACCATCCTCACGATCTCCCGCGCCGAGAAACCGCACCGGGACATCATCTGCAACTCCCGCCAGAGGGTGCCGTGGTAGTGAAAGGGCACGCCTGAATCGGTGCCGCACCCCATGAGCACGCCGGCGTCCTTCATGCGCCGGGCGTTCGACGGCGCGTGGATCAGGTACTCGAACCCGATCTCGGGGTCCGTCATGAATTTCCTCTGATTCGGCATCTCCTGGCATCCCGGGTCCCTGAACCAGCCGATGGATTCGAGGTTGAGCCGGTGCAGGTAGGGATCGTAGCCGCCATGGTCGTCACCGTTGAAATAATCGTATTTTATCCTGAGCTCGTTTTCAATGAAGGGAGTCCGGTAGCGCCCGGGCAGTTCGGCGTAGCGCTCCCGGAAGGCAAAGTTGTGCCCTATCTGGAGCGTGGGCACGATGGCAACCCCTTTCTTCACCATGAGGGCGATCTCGGCGTCCGTGACGCGGGCGTTCCCCGTGATATGCTCGAGGGAGCCGATGGGATAGTTCAGGACGCGCTGCATGCCGTAGTGCATCAGGGTATGGGCCGCCACGGGGAGCCCCCTGCTCTCAGCGAAGTCGAAGATGGCCTTCAGGTCGGCGGCATCATACACGGGAATGGCCCCCCTCCCGCAGATCAGGGAGCGGTCGTCCATGGTGAGCTTCACGAAGGAGGCCCCCCGTTCGACGTTTTCCGCGAGCTTCTTCATCAGGTCGCGGCGGCCGGTGTAGTCGAAGGTCATGCTCCCGGTGAACGCGATGGTCAGGGGCCCCAGCGGGGAGACCTCCGAGGACTTCACGTCGGGATGGCCCCCGTCGATGTTGGCCAGGGCGTTGCAGTGGACCACCCGGGGGCCCGTGAGGGAGCCCTTTTCATAGTCATCCAGGAGGTCCCCCAGCATCCTCGGGAACGCCCCCGTGTCGCGCACTGTAGTGACCCCGGCGGAGACCTGCATCAGGCCGTTTCGCTTTATCTGCCGCACGTGCTTCGAGAGATCCGATATTTTGAATACCGCGCTTGACTGGACGGTAAGGTGGCAGTGGGCGTCTATGAGCCCGGGCATCAGGAAGGCACCGGGGACGCGGATGGAGGCATTGACGCCGTCGGTCCTCGTTCCCGCGGGGACGATCGCCGCGATCCTTCCCTTCTCAAGGACGACGTCGCGGTCCGGCACGATACGTCCCGCCATGACGTCCACGACGGCGCAGTCACGGAGGAGAAGCCGGCCCGAGTAGTCGATTTCAGGCCCCGCGGCGGAACCCCCCGTGGCGCATCCGGGAACCCCGGGCAGCGCCGCCGCCGCGGCGGCGGACGCGGCAACCCGGAGGAAATCCTTTCTCGTCATCATCTGCGTGGAGTCGTCATGCATTGCGTCATCTCCTTCCCTGCGCGGCGGGCCTTCAGCCCCGCTCCCCCTTCACGCGCAGGTAGAGGATAAGCATGAGCGCGCCCAGGGGGAAATCCGTGACGGCTATGGCGCAGTTCGCCAGGCTGTTCCACCCCGTGTCGGGGCATCCGAATCCAATGATGAAGAATCCCAGGCCGAAGAGCGACGAGGTGAATTTCGCCGCCACCAGGGGCACCGCCATGCGGTAGTGTTCCCGCACGTTCGCGTATATGAAAAGGGAAAGGGCGGTGATCGTGACCATCATGGAAACCGTGAGGGAGAGCCAGAATTTCCCCGAATCGGCGGCCCGGGGAAGGGATGGAAAGAAATGCCCTGAGAACCTATTCATGAGATCGAACATCCTTTCGGGGAAAAGGACGAACACAAGGGAGGCGCCGA
>CAZKPR010000034.1:23762-25195 GCA_964554685.1 uncultured Leptospirales bacterium
ATGAACATAAGCGCGTAGACACGGCCGGCGTATTTCATCAAACTTTCGTTTTTCGTGAGTTCCACCATCTACCTCCGAGACCGCCCCTCCGGTACGACGCGGCGTGGATGGCCGCCACCGCGGCATGATTCTCCACGGGCACCTCATACGGCTCCCGTTTCACCTTGCAGATGAACATTCAATCATGGTATTTGTCAACCAACTATTAAGTAGCCTCAAAAAGGCCGCGGCGGGCGGAAAAATTCTTGTCCCCGGGAAGGGCACGTGAAAGAGTTGCCCCCTTAACGCGTTGCCGCGCCCGCGCGGCAAATGGAAAGGATGCCGATGAGATCCAGGCGCATCATGATCATCACCGACTCGGTCTCCATGCCGCGCCCCGGCATACCCTAAGAGGAGACTTTGATATACCTTCTCAAGTAGGAATTCCCCGGTTGCGACTTCCTCGACAGGTCCGCCCGGGGAAGCACCTCCTCGCGACTCGTCAGCGAGGGGGGCGGCGGCGTCGACCTCCTCGAGTCATACATGCCCGGCATCGTGATCCTCCAGCAGGGGATGGCGGAATGCGCCCCCCGACTCTTCGACAAGAGGGGCATGGAATTTTTCATCGTGAGCAGGCTCCTTCCCGGAGGAATCCGCACACGCTACATTGACCATGTCAAGAGAACTCGGGTTCGCAACCCCGACATCACCGACGTGGACCCGGAACAATTCCGGAGGAACATCACCTCCTTCTTCAAGCGCGCGGCCGGGATCGGGGCGCGGGTCATCATCGTCCTGATCCTGCCCCCCACGGGGGAATACGTACGGAAGAGCCCCCATATCCGGCAGAACGTGGACCTTTATAACGGAATTTACAGGGAGACCTCGGCCCGATTCCCCAACACGGTTATCGTTGATCCCTTCTCGGGACGCGGAGGCATAGATGATATCGCCATCGACGAGACCCATCTGAACGCAGCGGGGCTGAAGATGATCTTCGATTCCCTGAAACCCCTGGTACGGAGATATCTTGATGAAAAATGAGCAGGCGGACCCGGCAATCCTGTTTTTTTATTTACTTTTTCAAGGCCGCGCGGGATAGTGCTGAAGGAGTGACGGGAAAGGGCGGGCGTAATGGACCTGAAAAAAAAGATAATCGCGATCATCATTCTCTGCATATTCCTCTCCGCGGGAACGATACTCATTATTTACGGCGTGTTCGAGCGCACCGAGGACCAGCTCCTCCAGAAATGCCGCATCGAGGCCCTGGTGGGAGCGAAGGTAATGCACACCTTCATGGAGCTGATGATCCACACGAACCTCCTCACCCCGGACCAGCTCCTCAAAGAGGAATACAACGAGATCAAGGGATCGAACCCGAAAAAGTTCACCACCGCCTACGACGCGGTCTTCGACAGGTATATACAGGGTTTCGAGGACGAGTTCCTCAAGGA
>CAZKPR010000035.1:0-765 GCA_964554685.1 uncultured Leptospirales bacterium
AGTCCCTGACCGATACCGTGGTGATATCCTCCTTCCGCACCTCCTGGGCCTTCTTCTGCTTCGAAGGCAGCACGAGGGGAAGCCCGTCCTTGAAGATGAAGGATGACGTCACGATAAAGAAAATGATCAGCAGAAACGCGATATCCGACGTCGAGGACAGGTTCATTTCACCGGTGCTCTTCAATGACCGTTTGATCTTCATACCGCTGTTCCGCCTCAGGCGCCGATGCCGCTACCGTTCATCTCTTTGCCTTTAATAAGGCGCTCAACCACGTCCGACGACATGCGCTCCACATCTGAAACGAACCCATCGATGCGGTGAATAAAATAGTTGTAAGCCAGGAGCACCGGTATGGCCACTATGAGTCCCGTCTGGGTGGTGATAAGGGCCTCCATGATTCCCCCGGCGACGATTTTGGCGCTCACCTGGTCGGCCGCGGCTATCTGGTAAAAGGCCCCGATCATGCCGGAAACCGTTCCGAGAAACCCGAGCATGGGGGCGATATTGGCCACGGCATTCAGCACCGAAAGTCCCCGTTCCATTCTCGATACCTCGACGGAGCCGGAAACGGCCATTGCCTTTTCGACCCTCTCGTATCCCAGGCTCTTGAACTGCAGTCCCTTGTGTATTATCATACCCATCCTGTTCTCGCTTTCAGCGCACATTGCCTCCACTTTCGAAAGATCTTCTTCGAGGATGCTTCGTTCAAGCCTCTCAATGAACTCCCGGGGGGCAAATTTTGTCCTGATGAAATAGATCACCCG
>CAZKPR010000035.1:775-25075 GCA_964554685.1 uncultured Leptospirales bacterium
TTCCAGAGCGATGCCGTCTCCCGTGCTTCGTCGTTTTCTGTGGCAACCTTTTCTTCGTTCTGCGCAACGCCGGAACCGTCGGTTACCTGCTCCTGCGCCGGGCCTTCCGTCGTTTCCGTTATCGCGGCCTTATCCTGGGCCTTCGCAGTAGATAATCCGCCTAAGAACTGGTACACCCCGCAGCAGAGGGAAATCGCCAGGACTGTAATAATAAAGGTCAAACGCTTCTTCTTCATTGCAACCTCTCGATTTTTTCTAACAGTTTTCTGAAAAACCCCATCCTGGAAGTTTTTCGTTGTGCGTCAGTAAACAGCAAATTAATGCGACACGCCCGCAGTCGTGTCCGATTATCCGCGGTTACGCACCGTACTCACTTTACGGTAAGCGTCCTCAGCATTATCTGCGACTGCATGATGTCCAGGTAACCGCTGGACAGTATCTTCTTGCTCGCCCGCTGGCTTTTTAAATATGAGAGAAAGACATCCTTTTTCGGATCATTCTTTCGATACACAAGCATGAGGGGCCTGGAGAGCATGTACTCCCGATTAACCACGGTTTTCGGCTCAGGAAAAAAATAGGGGCCCCTTGCGGTAAGCGCGTATTGGATTTTCTTCACCTTACCCCTACCCTCGGTATCGGCGCTTCCCATCCCCATGTAGCTTATGGCGTTGATATTTGACGCCACGATTTCGGCGATCTCCCGGTTGTTCTTCGCGACCCTGGCGTAGGGGGCGTATTCCTGCTCCCGGTTTTTTTCATATATCAGCTCGCCAAGATCATACTGGCGCAGCACATGGCGCTTCATGTACGCCGCGGTGCCGGAATAATCATTGCGCACCACGGGAAGGACCGGCGATGAAAATCCTCCCACATCCTTCCAGTTCCTGATCCTGCCCGCGAACATGTCGGATATCTGACGGAGATGAAGGCGCGTCACCGGATTCCTGCGGTTCACCACAACGGCGATGCCATCGTACGCAAGAATTG
The DNA here is from genome assembly GCA_964554685.1 of uncultured Leptospirales bacterium. GTDB lineage: Bacteria > Spirochaetota > UBA4802 > UBA4802 > UBA5550 > RBG-16-49-21. The sequence continues at coordinate 1,763 of CAZKPR010000035.1, forward strand.
CCACCTCAAACCTGTCGATGGACGCAAGCTGTATCGCCATGTCCTCTTCGATTTCAAGGGAAGACGCCGCGATGTCCGTTCTTCCCGCCACGAGATTCTTCAGGCCGGTCTTCGATCCGCCGCCGCGCACGAAAAGCCGCACGTCGTCGCTGTAGAGCTTGAAGTCTTCCTCGAGTATCTTGAGCATCGGATACATGGTTTCCGATCCCGTGATGGTGAGCGTTTCCTTTTTGCATCCAATCAGCAAAGTCGAGAAGACCAGAGTGAACAAAATGAACAGAATCGCTGGCATCGTGCGCTTCATCTATCACCTCTTGATCTCTTCATTTATTACACGGGATCGCGGCATGCCGCATGATCCTCTTTTGATCCGTGCCTGCCGGGCACAATGAAGATAAAAGGTAAATACATCGGAATGCGTGAATTTCTTATAATCCAAATATGAGAAAATTATAAATTGACGATGCCCTGGCACCACGCTCACACGAATCGCCCGCACGTCGAAGCTGCGCCAGCGGCGGCGTTTTTCGAATTCATATTTTATTCACATTTCATTTATAATCGCTTAATGAATTTATAAGAATTATTTCATGAAAACTTAATAATCATAATTACATCTACGGGCGATACCGGCCCGCACGACATAGACAGACGTACCATATGACGTACCATATAAAGAACGCAACGATACTATTCCGGTTTCCAGAATGACCGCAATAGCATCAAACGGCACGGGGAGCGGCCAGCCACGTGCCCTGCCGCGCGCGGCAGAAAAAAACGAATATGTGGAGATACCAACCATGAAGGAAAGAATCATCGCGGTACTTTTTGCATGCCTTCTCGGCATGGGTATCACCGGCCTTCAGGCTCAGGCCCAGCCGGTGGATGAAAAAAAGGAATCTACTGAATCACAGGACGACAAAAAGGCGGAGGAGACCTTCAAGGAGATCTACAAGCGCCTTGACCTCGGCGTCACCCTCTACCTCGACTGGATCGCCCGGTGGGGCCACGGGGGCAACACCTTCGACCGGATTCCCAAGGGGGAGCCGGACCCGGAGGGGATCAAGGAAAAGAACAACAACGAATTCAGGGTCCAGCGCGCCTACATCGACATCAAGTACAAGATCAACGACATACTGTCCGTGCGCGTCACCACCGACGCCGACACCGTGTCCTCCCCCACGGGGGCGTTCCACATCTACCTTAAATACGCCCACCTCAACGTGAAGAAGGACTTCGGCCCCGTCGGTCTCTCGCTGCAGGGAGGCATGATCGGGACCCCGGTCGTCGGCCTGACCGACTCGGTCAGCGACTACCGCTGGATCGCCCAGAACTACCTGGACCAGTCGGCCAGCGTCCTCAACGGCCAGGGCCTCGACAGCTCGGCGGACCTGGGCGTTTCCCTGGCGGTGAAACTCTACCAGTACGTGACCATCACCGGGGCCTTCACCAACGGCAGCGGCTACAAGCGAAACGAGAGCAATTCACACAAGGCGATGTACTACATGGTGACGGTCAACCCGATGAAGGAGATCTACCTCAGCGGATTCGGGAGAAACGAGGTCACGGCGAAATACGACTACTCGGGGAAGAGGGCCAGGCGGGATTATTACGGGTACGGCGTGGCCTACCGGAGCAACCTCATAAAGGTCGGGTTCAACCACATCTTCCCCTACACCCGGACCGTGGGGCTCTCCCGGGACTTCGGCCTGGACCCCGTGGGCCCCGACGGGCAGGTCGACCTCTACGTCTACCCGGTGAAGAAGAACGGCTACATGCTCCTTGATTCGTGGCTCAATGTCAACCTCGGCGCGGTCCTCGAATCGGTGCCCCTCCTCGTCACGGGGCGCTACGTGTACGGCCTCCAACGGGGCACCTACCAGAAGGCGATCACTGACGCCGATTGCGGCGCGGAGCGGAGCACCATGCTCTACGCCCTCGGACTGGGGTGGCAGTTCAACAAGCACTTCAGGATACTCCTCGGCGGGGAGATTCAGACCTACCGGGTCAAAAAGGACCGCCTGCTCCGCTACGCCGAGGGCGCATCGGGAAGCGAGTACTACGGGGACGTTTTCTACATCGGCTCGAGGGAGCCTCGGGACGCGAAGAGGGTATACGTGAAAACCGAGGTGAAATTCTGAACATACCTTCCTGACGTTCGATCACGGGCCCGCGCGGATCACGCGCGGGCTTTTTTTCGCGCCGGCCGGCTGGGCCTTGCACGAGGAACGCATCTGGGGAATCAATCCGGATACGGCGCGGGAACCTAGCGCCTTCTCCTGCGGCGCCTGCTTTTTTTGGTGGTCGCGTCGGCGGTGTCGGGCTCCCCCCGGTCATCCCGGCCCCCGCCGCGGGGCGCGGGGCGCGGGGGCCCGGCGTCCTCCGCGTCAACGGCCTTCCTGCGCCAGTAGGCGAGCTCCGCGGCGCGGGTGCCCGAGGCCTCGGAGAGAATCTCGAAGAATATAAAGGAGTTCTTGAAGTGGGCGTTGCGGATGAAGCGCTTCTCGAAGGCCTTTCCCCTCTTCCCCTCGGGTATCCTCGCGAAGCTCGACTGCCGGGCTACGATGTTGCACACGGCGTCCCATTCCCGACGCGGGATCCGGAGCCCCGAGGCAATGCCGGTGAAGCGCTGGTGGAGAGCGGTGAAGGCGTCCTGGTACGCGCACCCCTCCCCGAGCTCGCGGCTGAACACGTCGTACATGAGGACGGTGAGCAGTACCGCCGCGGGGACCTCGACGCCCTTCCCGCGGCGCGCGTCCAGGGCCGCCAGGCGCCGGAGGAGATCGTTCCGCCAGTCACCCGACACCAGGTCGGAGAGCCAGTGACGGAGTATGCCGAAGCGCTCCAGGTTCTCGAAGGTCCCCGCCGAGGCGCCGCACCGGAGTATCTTGTAGAGCTCCTCGAGCATCCGGTGTTCGTTGGCGTTCGTGATCAGGGAGGCGCAGGCCAGGGCGGCCTTCAGGTCCTTCCGCGAGGGCCTGAATCCGAGCTGGGCGCAGAAGCGCGCCGCGCGGATCATCCTTACCGGGTCCTCGGCGAAGCGCGCCGCAGGGTCCCCGATGGAACGGAGCACCCCGTCTTTCAGGTCCTTCAGCCCGCCGGTGTAATCGAGGATGGATGAGTCGGCGCCGTTGTAGTAGAGGGCGTTGACCGTGAAATCGCGCCGCAGGGCATCCTCCTCGATGGTGCCGTACACGTTGTTCGCGGCGAACCTGCCCTCGGGGGCGTGCTCCGGATCCACGGCGGCGCGGAAGGTGGCCACCTCGACGAAGCGGTCATGGCTTATGTAGACGTGGGCCAGCCGGAAGCGCCGGCCTATCAGGAAGCAGCGCCGGAAGAGGCGCTTGATCTGCTGGGGACGGGCGTCGGTGACGATGTCGAAGTCCTTCGGCTTTTTATCGAGGAGGATGTCCCGCACGCATCCCCCCACCAGGTGGGCCTGGTACCCGCCGTGAAGGAGCCTGTTCAGGATGTCGATGACGCCGCGCTCCACGTGCCCGCGGTTCATGGCATGATGGTCGCGCGGCACAACGATCGGGTATTTCTTCGCAAAGGGAAGGAGCCGGAATTTCATGTCGCCATAATTCAGGATTTTTTCGCACTATGGCAAACCCGCAATTATTTGTCAACCATTCATCTGTGGAAGGGAAAATTTAACGGGGAATATATGCACAAGGCAGAAGGGACACCATCAAAAGAGAACCACGGATGGACACGGATTAACACGGATGATGATCACGCGTGTCCGCCCACGCATGGGGTTAGAGGCAATTGAATTGCGCGCTGAATTCAGGGGAGGGGGGAGAAGGAGGCCCGGACCATGGCGAGATGATTCATGTCGCGAAATGATCATACCCCGCTTCGAGGGCGATCCTCTCATCCCCTTTCTGGATAAAGACGCCCTCTGCACGGGGCAGGATTTCCCCCAGGACGGTGAAATCGGCGAACTCCTTCCTGAGCGCCTCTACCCCGCCGGGCCGTATGGTGAAGACGATCTCGAAATCCTCGCCCCCGTAGAGGGCCCAGTGCCGGGGGTCGCAGGAAAGGACCCGGGCCGCCTCGAGGGTCTCCTTCGACAGGGGGATACTGTCGTAATCGATCCGGGCCCCGGTCCCGCTCTCCCCGCAGATATGGGCCACCTCGCTCCCCAGGCCGTCGCTCACGTCGATCATGGCGCCGGCGTGGCGGGCGATGGCCCTCCCCTCGGAGGCGAGGCGGCACCGGGGATCGAGATACCCGCCGGTCCCCTCCCCGCGACGCCCCGCCATGAGAAGGCGAAGCCCCGCCTCGCTTCGGCCAAGGGACCCCGTGGCGCAGATGAGCTCCCCCGGGGAGGCGCCGGAGCGGTAACGCACGAGGCCGCGATCGACGTCTCCCGCCAGGGCAAGGTTCAACGCGAGCCCGCGGCCCCGGGTGGTGTCGCCCCCGGCCAGGGCCACGCCGTGCCGCACCGCGGAATCGTAAAGCCCGCGGTAGAGCTCGTCCATGAACTCCACCTCGGTGTCGGCCGTGAGCGCCAGGGAAATGAAGGCCCAGCGCGGCGTTCCTCCCATGGCCACGATGTCCGACACGTTCGCCTCCACGAGCTTACGCCCCACCTGGTACGGGGTCTGCCATTCGAGGGAAAAGTGCGTCCCCTCGACGATCATGTCCGTGGTGACCAGGAGGTACCCCGGGGCGCCGCAGTCGATGACGGCGCAGTCGTCCCCCACCCCCTTCACCAGGGAGGGGTCACCGGCGCGGCCCCCGGCCACGCGCCGAATGAAGGCGAACTCGCCGCCGATATCGGAGAGCTTCATTTCTTCCCGTAATGGAGCCTGCACTCCCGGTTGATCTTCGCCGAGCAGAAGTCGCCGCACATGGTGCAGACCTCGGCCCCCTCGCCGCCGGTCTCCTCGCGGAGCGCCCGGGCCCTTTCGGGATTCATGGCGAGGCGGTACATCCCCTCCCAGTCGAGGTCACCCCGGGCGCGGGACATCGCGTCGTCCCGGTCCCGGGCCCCGGGGATACCCCGGGCAACGTCCGCCGCGTGGGCCGCGATCTTCGAGGCCACGACGCCGTCGATCACGTCTCGTATCACCGGGAGGCCCAGGTGCTCCTTCGGCGTCAGGTAGCAGAGAAAGTCCGCGCCGTAGTAGGCCGCCAGGGCCCCGCCGATGGCCCCGGTGAGGTGGTCGTAGCCGGGGGAACAGTCGGTCACAAGGGGACCGAGGACATAGAAGGGAGCCCCGTCGCAAATGCTCTTCTGGAGCTCGATGTTCTCCCGGATCATGTGCAGGGGCACGTGTCCCGGTCCCTCCACCATCACCTGGACGCCCCGCTCCCGGGCCCTGAGGGTGAGCTCCCCCAGGGTCTTCAGCTCCTCGATCTGGGCCGCGTCCGTGGCGTCGGCCAGGCACCCGGGCCTGAGACCGTCGCCCAGGCTCAGACAGACGTCGTGCTCGAGGGCCATCTCGAGTATCTCGTCGTAGCGGGTGTAGAGGGGGTTTTCCCTTCCGTGGTGGAGCATCCACTTGATGAGGAAGCTCCCCCCCCGGGACACCACCCCCATGATGCGCGGCTCCAGGAGGGGCACGCACTTCCCGGTCACGCCGCAGTGGACGGTGATGAAATCGACGCCGTCCTCGATGTGCGTCCGTATCGACTCGAGGAAATCGTCCTCGGTGATGCGCGCCACGTCGGGGCACCGGACGATGGCCTCGTACACGGGCACCGTGCCCACGGGAATTCTCGACTCGGCGACGATGCGCCGCCGCATGGCGCGGATGTCGCCCCCCGTCGAGAGGTCCATCACCGTGTCAGCGCCGTAGCGCACCGAGGCGGCCAGCTTCTCCACCTCGTAGTCAGGGTCCGCGCTGTAGTTCGAGGTGCCGATGTTCGCGTTGATCTTGATCGTCAGTCCCGCGCCTATCCCCACGGGGTCGCAGTCGTGAAGGTCGCTCTTCAGTATGACGGTCATTCCCGCGGCCACGTCGTCCCTGATCCGCTCCTCTCCCAGGGGCTCCCGCCCCGCCACGGCTGCCACCTCCGGCGTGATGATACCCTTCGCCGCCTGTTTCATCTGTGTCATTGTCAAACCTCCACTCTCCCGCCGGTTGCGGGCGCGTCATCCGCGGCATTGAACATCTCCTGGAACCGCCGTATCTCCGCCGCCACGTCGGGCCTCGACACCACGGCCGATATGGCGCAGACCATGTCCGCCCCCGCGGCGATCACCGCCCCGGCGTTCCCGAGATCGATGCCGCCGATCGCCGCGACGGGGATGCCCACGGCGCGGCGTATCGCCGCCAGGGTCGAGGTGCCGCAGGGCTCTCCCGCGTCCCCCTTGGTGCCCGTGGCGAAGACGGGGCTCACCCCCAGGTAGTCCGCCCCGGCGGCCTCCGCCTCGATGGCCTCCTCCACGCCGTGCACGGTGACGCCGATGATCCTGCCGCTTCCCAGGAGCTTCCGCGCCGCGGGATAGGGCAGGTCCTCCCGGCCGATATGGATGCCGTCGGCGCCCACGGCGAGGGCAACATCAACCCGGTCGTTGATGATGAGCCGCGCGCCGCTTCCCGCGCAGATCCCGGAGATGATCCGCGCCTCGTCGTAGAGGACCCGCGTGGGGGCCGTCTTGTTCCGGTACTGGACCATCCTGACGCCGGCCCCCACTGCGGCCTGCACGTCGCTCATGACGCCCGCCGCGCTGAATGTTTCGTCGGTGATGAAATAATACCCCTTCATGACACCCTCTGCCTCTCCCGCACCTCATCTTCGGAAAGGGAGTGAAGGCGGTCCAGTATCCCCTCCTTGAAGGACGCGGGGCCGGCGCAGGATACCGCCGCCAGCTCCGCGGCGATGCCGAAGCACGCCAGGCCCGCCGCCGCGGCGGCGGCGGGCGAGTCGGGCCGCGCCCCGGCAAAGGCGCCGATCACCGAGGCGGCCATGCACCCCGTCCCCACGACGCAAGCCATCATGGCATGGCCGTTCCTCACCGCGAGGACCCCGCCGTCCGCCGCGGCGACGATATCCGTCTCGCCGGTGACGGCCACCACGCATCGGCGCTCCGCCGCGAGGCCCGAGGCGACGTCCCGGAGGTCGTCCCCCACGCTCCCGGCGTCGACGCCCCGGGTGCGCACGGCCCGGCCGGCGACCCGGGCGATCTCCGAGGCGTTCCCCTTTATGATATCGATACGCGCACCGTCGAGGAGCTCGAAGCTCTTCTCGTCCCTGAAGGGCGTCGCGCCGGCGCCGCACACGTCGAGGACGACGGGAACCCGCCTTTCGTTGGCGGCCCGCGCCGCGAGCTTCATGCTCTCGATGAACTCCGTCGTGAGGGTGCCTATGTTGAGGACCAGGGACGAGGCGATCCCCGCCATGGCCGCGGCCTCCTCAGGCGCGTGGGCCATGACCGGAGAGGCCCCCAGGGACTTCACGGCCTGGGCGCAGTCGAAGATGGTGACCCAGTTGGTCAGGTGATGTACGAGGGGCTGCTGCTCCCGCACGGCTTCAAGAAAGGGAAAGACGTCCATATTGCATCATCCTTGTTTTTTTCAATATCTCTCCTCCCCCTCGACGGGGGAGGAAGGGAGGGGGTGCATCTTTGCATACCACCCCCCCTTCACCCCTCCCATCAAGGGAGGGGAATTACACCGGTACGCGCGGGCATGCATGATTCACACGCACTCACTCTTCTGATACCTGTGCGGGGATGGTGTATCTGGAGGTTGAAGGATTACGCGCCTTGCTCCCTTCGCCGGCATTATCCGGATCAGGTTCATCGGGTATAATCTCAGGCTCCATGACGGAACCACCCCATGGCACGTCAAATGTACGGGAGCCGGTCGAGGCAGTCAAGTAAAAGTCAATTTGGCCGCGTACCGGCCGGTTTTTTCTTGAATTTTTGCGGCCATAATCAATAATGACGGTATATTCGAAATCGTCACGGGTGTGCCATGAAGGGAATCATTCTCGCCGGAGGGAGCGCCATCCGCCTCCATCCCATATCAAGGATCGTGTGCAAGCAGCTCCTTCCGGTGTACGACAAACCGATGATCTACTATCCCCTTTCGGTCCTGATGCTCGCGGGGATACGCGAGATACTCATCATCACGACCCCCCATGACAAGGAACGCTTCCAGGCCCTCCTGGGCGACGGCAGCGACCTGGGCCTTTCCCTGAACTACGAGGCCCAGGAAACGCCCCGCGGCCTTGCCGACGCCTTTATCGTCGGCAGGGACTTCATCGGCGGCGACAGCGTCTGTCTTATTCTCGGGGACAACATCTTCTACGGCCACGGCCTCACGGAGATGCTGCGGAGCGCGGCGTCCCTCACGACGGGGGCGCAGATCTTCGGGTACTACGTGAACGATCCCCACCGGTACGGCGTGGTGGAGTTCGACCGAGACGGCCGGGTGATTTCCATAGAGGAAAAACCAGAGCGCCCCAGGTCGAACTACGCCGTTGTGGGCCTCTATTTTTACGACAACCGCGTGGTGGACATCGCCCGGACCGTCACGCCCTCGCCGCGCGGAGAGATAGAAATCACCGACGTGAACAACGCCTATCTCGCCCTGGGCGAGCTCAGGGTCCAGGTCATGAGCAGGGGGTTTGCCTGGCTCGACACGGGCACCCACACCTCGCTCCTCGAGGCCTCGACCTTCGTGCACACGGTGGAACAGCGCCAGGGCCTGAAGATCTCCTGCATCGAGGAGATCGCCTATGTCATGGGCTACATCGACGAGGCGGGACTGAGAAAGCTCGCCGAACCGTTGCGAAAATCGGGCTACGGCGAGTACCTGCTCAACCTGATCGGAAGGATACACACCGCGCCCCCCGGGAAGGACTGAGCCATCCCGGACCCGGATCACGCGTCACCGGCCGCCCCGGGGGAGTGAAACCCGGGCCGGCTATACCAGGAGAGGACCCCGACATCCGATGAGAAAACTGAAGAACATCATGGTCACCGGGGGAGCCGGCTTTATCGGCACGAATTTCATCCGGCACCTCTACTCGATCCCGGGAACCCCGGAACGGATCGTGAACGCCGACGTCCTCACCTACGCCGGGAGGCGCGAGAACCTCCTCGACATCGAGGAGACCCATGCCGGGAGCTACCGCTTCGAGCGGATCGACATCTGCGACGCCGGCGAGGTGCGGAGGGTCCTGGCCGAGCACGAGATCGACACCATCGTCCACTTCGCCGCGGAGTCCCACGTCGATCGCTCCATCGACGGTCCCGCGGACTTCATGAGGACCAACATCCTCGGCACCTTCACCCTCCTCGAGGCGGCCCGCGATGCCTGGGCCGGCCGGGACGACGTTCTCTTCCACCACGTGAGCACCGACGAGGTCTATGGATCCCTGGGCGGCGAGGGATATTTCCACGAAGATACCCCCTACGATCCCCGGAGCCCCTACTCCGCGTCGAAGGCCTCGTCGGACCACCTGGTCCGGGCCTACCACCATACCTACGGCGTTCCCGTGACGGTGTCGAACTGCAGCAACAACTACGGCCCCTACCAGTACCCCGAAAAGCTGATCCCCCTCCTCATCACGAACATGATGGAAGGGAAGCCGCTTCCCGTGTACGGGGACGGCAGGAACATCCGCGACTGGCTCTACGTGGACGACCACGCGCGGGGCATCTGGACGATCCTACGGAAGGGCGCGACGGGGAGCACCTACAATATTGGCGGGGAAAACGAGTGGGAAAACATCCGCCTCGTCCACAGGCTCTGCGAAACCATGGCGGCGATAACCGGCAGGGACGAGGAGGACTATAAAAAATTGATCACCTTCGTCAAAGACCGCCCGGGCCATGACCGCCGGTACGCGATCAACTGCGACAGGATCAAAAACGAGCTCGGCTGGAACCGCGAGGTCGATCTCGATGCAGGCCTTGACCTGACCATACGGTGGTACCTGGACAACAATGGCCCCCGGTGAGACCCCGGGGACTATCTCCTCTCAGTGAACCCGAACAGTGAAACACCACCCTGAAGCACCTCGAGCCGGCGTGTGGTGAAACGGCCCCCCCCGGTTTCCCGCATGTACCGCTCAACGACCGGCAGGAGGGAATCCGTGCAGATCAGGTGGACCCTCTCATTCGCCAGGAGGACCGGAAACGCATCGCGGCCCCTCTTCACGCCCAGGACCGCCTGTATGTCGCGGTAAAACATCGGCGAAAAAATGAACCAGTCGCCCCCCACGGCGTCAAGCCCCGTTTCGCAGTCGCCCAGGGGATTGAAAAACGCGTCATGCCCCACGTAACCCGCCTGGACAATGAAGGCATGGCCGGGATACCGTTTTTTGAGGAGCGAGATATCCGCGCGATTGCTCTCAAGACCCCGGGTTATGACGCGGCTCATGGGCCAGACCCTGTGGCGGGCGGTCTTGTACCCCACGAAGATCACCATGCACGCGAGGCACGCGATCCCCGCCCTGACGAGGCGCTTCCCCCGGAGCGCATCAGGCCCCGCCACCATTGACGCCAGTGCGGCCATCATGAGGATCGAGACCGCGAAAAAGCCCCCCCCGATATGATAGGGAAAGCGGTAGAAGAGATGCATGTAGAGGGCCGCTGAAGCGACATAGGTGAAATAAAAAAGCGACATCGCGATCCCGTAACGGCTCTTTCCCAGGAATGAAGCGAGGGCTAGAATAAAGAGAAGGACGAGATCGGACTTGTAGCCGGCCCAGAGCTCCTTCAGTTTCGCCTCCATGACGCGGGGATCGAGCATGACATCACGCATGCCCGGAAGGGGGACCGAATACCTGAACACGTTGGCCATGGTATCGACGTTGAATTTTTCCTCGTCCCAGTACATCCACATCATCAGCATGCGGTAGTCGTTGTCGCTCCATCCGTTCGCCTCCAGGAGCTTCCGGTTCCCGATGTTCAGCTCCTCCACGGGAAAACCGTGAAAGCGCCCGCGCAGTCTCTCGAACTCGGCGTACGCACGGTACCCGTCGTTGTCGTGGCAGGCGGTCACGCCTGCGTTGAGGGCGGCGCACAGCGCCAGGGGAATCAGTGCCGCCGCGATGCACGGCAGACCGACCCGCCTCTTCAGAATGACGAAAGCGATGACGGGAAGGGAAAAAAGGACTGCGCCGAGCAATCCCTGGGGCCGGATGCAGAAACTCATCGCAAGGCATGCCCCGGGAAGGCAGAAGGCGCGCCACCCCGCCGCGCCACCCCGGGACAGCCCGACAATGGCGTAGAGCGCGGCCCCTCCCAGGAGTATCGAGGCGCCGTTGTAACTCACCCCCATGATGAGGGGAGTGAGAAAAACAAGGATGATGCCGACCAGGAGGACCGCGATCCTCCAGTCGGGGACGATCCGTGCCGTGGTTCGTATAACCAGAAACACGCCGAGAAGGCTCATCCCGCAGAGGGTGAGTCCGTACCAGGGAATCCCGGGGAAGACATCGCGGTAGAGAAACGAGAGCGCGTACCCGAGGAGAGGGCTAATGTGCGAGGCCCGGAACCCGCCCTTTATCTCGTTCAGGATGGTGATATCGTCATTGACCAGGAAGGAAATGTCGAAGAGGACAACGATGGCCGTCATGTAGGCGATCGAAGCGGCCAGGCTCGGTCCGTTGGAGATGAACGCGCGTTTCATGATCCCTGCGAGGGGCTGAAGCCATCGGCGGCAAAAGTGCGTAAGCGGATCCTTCCGCTCCGTTTCGCGCCTCACCGCGGACCGGGTTGTGCCGCCGAATCGAATCACAGCACTCTCCCGGCGCAATCGCGGAGTACGGCGCAGGCGTACTCGATCTCCCCGTCATCCATCAGGTAAAAGGGAAGGCGCACCACGGTTCTCGCGATCCGGTCCGTGACCGGCAGATCATACGCCTTTCCCCCCAGGGTGGAGCCGAAGGGCGACGAGTGAAGGGGGATGTAGCCGATGTAGGGGCTGACGCCTCTTTCGAGGGCGTGATCGAGGAAACTGTCCCGCTGCTCCTCTTTCGGAAAGACCAGGAAGAACGCGTGATAGTTCGACTCTATTCCAGGGGGGATAACGGGAAGCCTGAGCCCCCTCTCCTCCAGGTCCCTGAAGGACTCCCCATAGGCCCGGTAGAGCTTCTCGCGTCTCTTCTGGATTTCATCCATGTGCTCAAACTGGGCAAGGAGAATGGCCGCCAGGAGGTCCGACAGGAGGAAGGACGAACCGACGTCGACCCAGTGATACTTGTTCTTCAGGCCCTTTATGACCAGGGAACGGTCGGTCCCCTTTTCCCACAGAAATTCGCTCCTCTGGTAATACTCCTCCCGGTTCATGCAGAGGGCGCCGCCCTCGCCGCAGGAATAGGCCTTCGTGGCGTGAAACGAGAACGCCCCGAGATCGGCCAGGGCGCCGGCATACCGTCCATGGTAGGTGGAATTGACGGCCTGGGCCGCGTCTTCCACCACGGTGATCCCGCGGCGCCGGGCGATATCGTTGATGACGTCCATCTCGGCAGGGACCCCGGCATAGTGAATGGGGACGATGGCCCGTGTCTTCTTCGTCACGCGCCGTTCCACCAGCGTCTCGTCGATATTCAGCGTGTCCTCCCGGATGTCCACGAATACCGGCTTCAGGCCCCGGAGCACGAAGGCCGTCGCGGTGCTGCTGAAGGTGTATGAGGGAAGAATGAACTCGTCTCCCGGCTTCGCGTCCACGAGGAGGGCGGCCATCTCCAGGGCGTCGGTGCAGGAGGTCGTCAGCAGGGCCTTCCCGATGCGGAACCGCTCCTGGAGGAAGGAGTGGCACCTCCCCGTGAAGGGGCCGGAGCCGGCATGATACCCCGAATCAAGCGCCTCGTTGAGGTACTTCTTTTCGTCCCGGAACATCGGGACCTTCATGAACGGTATTTTCAACGCCTTGAACCCTCCCGGAAACAGTGCTGGGACGACCCGCCGATGCGGGAGGGCCCGCCATGCCTTCTGCTTTCAGCCGTGCTTCTCATGCAAACCCGATATGATCCTCATTCTCGCCAGGACGTCTTTTCCCTCGTTGATGCCCGAGGCGTCAACGCCGCTGACCTTTTTTTCAAATGCGTCGACCATCTGGTAAAAATGGTCCGCCGCCCCGACGGGAACGCTTCTCGCCTCGCCCTGGCGGAACAGCTCGATCGCGCCCTCCATGCCAGGGGGACGCGAAAAGGCCCGCTGGACCCGCAGGTATCCCTCGCTCCCCCAGAGGAGGTACTCGTTCCTGTACATGAAGCCGAAACCGTAGGTCACGTGGGCGTTGACGCCCTTTCCGGAAAGCTGCAGGAACCCCCGGGAATCCACGTCGTACCCGGGATCCCGCATTACCGCCGCGTGGCATTCCCCGGGCTCCCCCATCATGTGGAGGCAGAGGCTCAGGGGATAGACGAGGGAGTCGAGTATGGCGCCGCCGCCGAGGTCCTTCCGATACCTGATGTCCCCCGCGGGAAGGTGAGGGAAACCGAACACGGCGTCGATGGAGCGCAGTTCCCCGATCTCGCCCCCCGCCACCATCTTACTGACCATCTCCAATAGCGGATGGTGCACGTACATCAGGGCCTCCATGGCGATCCTGTTTTTCGACCGGGCCAGGGAGATGACCTGCTCCGCCGTCGACAGGGAGTGGGTGAATGTCTTCTCCATGAGAAGGTGCTTCCCCGATTCGATGACCCGCATGCCCCACTCGAAGTGCAGTCCCACGGGGAGGGAGACATAGACGGCGTCCACGAGATCGCCCCCCAGCAAATCATCGTAGGAGCAGTGCCGGACGCCGAACCGCTCCGAGAATTCACGTCCCTTTTCTTCCGACCGCGACGCCACGAGGGACAGTTCGAAACCGGGATGGGCCATGATCGCGGGGATCACGGACCTGCCGGCTATGGCGGAACAGCCGAGAACGCCTATCCGTATCTTATCCACATGCTCCTCCGCAGGTCATGCAGCTGACGAGGGTCCTTGCTTCAATATTGACGCTGCATGTTTTTTCAAGCATTTTTTTCAGCTGGAAGAGCGTGGCCCAGGCGTAGGAGTCGCCGGGGAGCTCGATGTCGTCCTCGGTATAAACCACCATGTAGCGGTTCAGGAAATGGTAGAACCTTCCGCCCTCCTCGGACTGCACGGCGTCGTAGAGCACGCTGCCCCGCGGGGGTCGGGTGAAGTAATCGGCGAAGGGCGTGCCGCGGCCGGGATCGCCGGCACCCAGGTTATGCAGGGTGGGACCGATCTCGGCGCCATGGAACGAACAGGCCTCCTCGCAGCCCTGGATCAGCAGATGGTACACCCCGTTGATGGGCTTTACCAGGAACCCGTTGAGCTTCCGGTTGCCGTCGGATATGATCGGCTGGTGCCACTCGTTGATCTCCCGGTTCCCCGACGATATCTCGAACACCCCGACCCGGAAGTCCGGGTACCCGTCGGAATAGATCTCCCTCTCTGATTTTACCCATCCCTTCCCGTAAAGGTCGCCCAGGGGCATGAAGCCCAGGTTATAGGGGCTGCTCTTTCTCTTATCCTCAAGCCACGCCTCAAGACCGGCGGTGCTCATGAAGGCGTCCTCGTCGCACGCGCCGGACAGGATGAAATTCCTTTCATGGAGGCCCAGGCCGGGCCGGCGCTTCAGGAATGCGGACACGGCCCCCTTTGCGAGGGGCTCCCGGGCGAAGGAGAGGCAGGAGAGTGCGGACCGGGCATCCATGTTGATTTCATTTTCGCGCCTCAGGAAATATCCCACCTGGTCAAGGGAAAACCACCTGAAGCCCGGGAGCACCTCCACCTCGTGCCCCTCGTCGATTTCCACGATGATGTTGTTGTTAGCCTTCTGGAAAAACTTGAAGCCGTGCTCCGACTGTCGCTGCTCGAAGAGGAGCCGCCCGTGCCTCGAGGGGTCGAGGAAATAGTCCACGTAGGCCACGCTCTTCCCCCGGTGCACGCGGCTGTAGTTGCTCTTCGTCGCCTGAACCGTGGGCGACACCTGGATCTTTCCGAAGTTTCCCGGCTCCATCTTCGCCTGGAGGAGAATATGGCAGGCCCCGTTGAACCTCTTCACCAGGAGGCCCAGTATCCCGGTCTCATTCTGATTGATGATCGGCTGGTGCCGCCTGCCGCTCCGCGCGTCGTCTATCCGGAGCCCCTCGATCGTGAAGAACTTTCCGCTCTCGTGCCTCACGTTGCCGTCGCGGTCGAAATACCATTGTCTCATGCGGGAGAAGGGGATCCCCTCGATGCGCACGGCGCAGCTCTTCCTCTGCTCCGAGACCCAGGCATCGAGGTCCTCGGTCCGGTCAAGGCCTGCACCCCGTTTTACGAATCCTGACAGTGCTTCCATATCGTCGTTCTATCCTTCGCCGGTCACCGGAACGCGCTCCCCGGCCCGGCGGCGTTTCCAATTCCGAATCGCCCGGAAGTCAGCCCCCCCCGCGCACCGGCGCGGCGTCCCTCCTCCCGCCCCCGAGCAGGAAAAACAACCCCAGTACGCCCAGGAACACCGCGATGGCGTACGAGTAGGCGGCCAGGGCGGTCGCGGCCTCGGCGGTGACCCCGTAGGGCGCCATCAGGTAGATCAGCGAAAGCTCACGGACGCCCGCCCCGGAAATGGTGACGGGGACGGCGGTGATCACCCACACCAGGGCGAAGACCAGGCAGATGTCGAAAAACGAGACCTTCAGGTCGAGCTGCCGGGCGAGAATATATGTCGAAAAAAAGGAGATGCCGTGGACGGGAAGACAGATGAGAAAGCCGAGAACCACGCGCCTGAAGTCCCGCCGGAAAAAAACGAGGGCCTCCCTCCAGATGCCGACGAGGCGTATAGCCCGGGCGCCGAAGCCCCCGAACCGCGACATGATCTTCTCGGCGAGGCCGAGGACCCGGGGATTGACCGCCAGGAGGATCACCGCGACGAACAGCGCGCAGACGACGCCGAAGATCCGGTAGTAGCCCTCCCGGCCGGGGATATCGCTCATGAACAGAAGGGCCAGGGAGCCGATCACGATCGTGGAGAAAAGGCCGATGAAGCGGTCAACGACAATGGCGATGAGGTTGTCCGCGCGCCTGTTCCTTACCGCCTTCATGGTCATCGCGCCGCGCACGAAATCCCCCCCCAGGGCACCGGGCATCACCAGGTTGAAGGCGTTCGATATCATCAGGAACCTGAAATACTGGAACGAGCTCAACTGCCCCGTCACGTCCGGGTTGAGGAGGCGCCAGCGGATCCCCGTGAGCCAGGTGCCGAACACCGCCAGGGCGAGAATGAGGGCGACCACCCTGACCGGTATCTCCCTGACATGGCCGAGGACCACTTGTACGTCGATGAGCCTTGAAAGCACGAACAGCGATATCCCCAGGATGACCAGCCTGAGCGCGAAAAACAGCGCCCTGCGCATCCACGCGCCCGTGGCGCGCCCGTCTTCAGTGCCTTCGACCCCGGGGGGCCGTATGCTGTCGCCGGGGAGGTCCATCCGCCTACCGCACCTGACTCAAAAGGATATCCGCTATCTCGAAGGCCAGTTCCACGGACTGCTCGGCGTTGAGGCGGGGGTCGCAGTGGGAAAGATAATTGCGCCCGAGATCATCGTCGCCGAGCCGGCACGTGCCGCCGATGCATTCGGTCACCGCCTCTCCCGTGAGCTCCAGGTGCACGCCTCCGGGAACGGTCCCCCCGTCGCGGTGTACCCGGAAAAACGACCGTGTCTCGCCGAGGATATCCTCGAACCGCCGGGTCTTTATCGAACGGTCGTTCACGAAGGTGTTCCCGTGCATCGGGTCGCACATCCAGAGGATCTCGAAACCCTCGCGTTGCATCTCGGCGACCAGTCCCGGGAGAAGGTCCTCGACGCGGTGCGCGCCGAGACGGGTAATGAAGGCCAGCCTGCCGGGGAGATTGGCGGGATTGAGCCTTCCGGCAAGCCGCTTCAGGTCGTCGATATCATGGGAGGGCCCGATTTTCACCCCGACGGGGTTGCCCACGCCCCGCAGGAACTCCACGTGGGCGCCGTCAACCTGCCGCGTCCTGTCGCCGATCCAGAGCATGTGGGCGCTGGTGTCGTACCAGTCGCCCGTGGTGGTGTCCACCCTGGTCATCGATTCCTCGTATCCCAGGAGAAGCGCCTCGTGGGAGGTGTAGATCATCACCTGGTTCAGCTGGGGCATCCGCACGTCAAGGCCCATGGCCCCGGCAAAGCTTACCGCCTTCCTGATGCCCCTCGAGAGCCGGATGTACTTGTCGTTCTCGGGAAAGGCGCGGAGAAAGTCGCGGTGCCACTCGTCCACCATCTCCAGGGAGGCGTACCCGCCGCCGCTGAAGGCCCGCACGAGGTTGAGCGTGGCGGCGGCCCTGAAGTACCCCTCCAGGAGCCGCCGGGCGTTCGGTACCCGGGCGCCCGGGTCCGGTTCCGGGGCGTTCACCATGTCCCCGCGGTAGCTCGGGATCTCGCGCCCGTCGACATTTTCCGTTTCGGACGAACGGGGCTTGGCGTACTGGCCCGAGAGCCGCCCGATGTTGACAACCCGCTTTTCCCCGGCGTAGGCGATGATGACGGACATCTGGAGGATGACCTTGACCAGGGCGTGGATCCGGGGTCCGTTGCAGAGCGAGAAATCCTCTGCGCACTCGCCGCACTGGAGCACGAAGGCCCTCCCGGCCGAGGCCTCGGCGAGGCTTCGCACCAGGGCCCGGGTCTCCCCGGCGAAGACCAGGGCGGGGAGCTCCGAAAGCGCGCGCAGGGTTTCCTCGTATTCGCGGGGGTCGGGCCACGAGGGCTGCTGCAGCGCGGGAAAGGAGCGCCAGCTCGCTTTAGTCCAGTCTTTTCGGTCTACTGCCATGTGGCGATGCTCACCGTTCGGCAACTTCAAGATCATTTATCCTGATATTTGATTCTTTTTCATAAAAGAAAACTTTTGTAAAACCCTTTTTTCCCGCATGTGAAAGGACATCTTCGAGTGTCAGGTCCTCCAGGGCGGCGCGGCTCAACAGCTCATGCGCCTTGATGGAAAACATATTGCCGGAATACCGTTCGTCCATGGCGGGTATGCCGAAAAGGAAATTATTGCGTCCCAGCATGATCTTTTTAAGGAACATGGCGATGTGGATATGGGGTCCCCATGCAATTCCGGCGGTGAAGACCCCCAGGCCGATGAACACGGCGAGAGGAATAATAATTTCGGTTCGGGGATAGCTCCTGAAACACCTTGACGCCGCAAGTTCGGCGGCGGACTCGGCGAGACCGTATGTGCAATACAAGCAGACCGCGGCAATCGTCATCGCCGCGACGGATGAGAGGAAGAACGACGCTGACTCGTTTTTCTCAACCGCCATTGAAGGGGTCTCCGGTACGCTCTCTGAAATGGCGTGACGCCGCGGGCATCACGAAAAACGCCGCGCTCCGCCCGTCATATCACCAGGCTCCTGATCAGGCGCGACCTGTCAAGTCCCAGTCCGAGAAATTCTTCGTATATGAACGGGGTGCTCTGCACCGCCGATATGAGGACCGGCACATCAGAATCGGCAAGTTTCTCGGGGCCATACACGGGGTGACCAAAGAGGACTGCCGTACCGTTTCCAAGACTCGAATCTACAATATACTCCACTTTGGTCTTCTTAAAAAAGCTTGAATGATCAAGGAGCGTCTTCGTCTGGATCCCGGCGCCCCAGATGATGACGGAAGGATAATCAGCGGGATCCGCCACGGCGTGCCGGAGACCCAGGTCCTCCAGGCGTGAGATGATGGCCCCCATCATCTTTTCGTCAGGGTCGGGTATGCGCTGACGAAGAAGCTCATCGAAGAAAACGATCCGGCAATCGAGATCCATCAGCATCCCGAAGAGCGACACCCCCGCGATCACGAGGTCAAGGTCGATCTTCTCGCTGGTAAAATCACAGCTTATCTGGAAATTGCACCCCGCGAGGGAGTGCGACGCGACATTTTTAGAAAAAGCGAGCAGTTCATCATGGGAGCTGTTGTTTTGCAGGATGATGTATTTTACCGTCACGTTGCCCGGCCGCACCGCGGCGTATTTCACAAGGTTGTTGAAAACGTCATCGAACTTCGGGTTTCCCCGCACCTCACGAAATTTATCCGGCGTACCCGCGTCGACGCTGGTAGTGATGGTTATCCTGTCATTCCGGAGCAGGTCCTCGATCTTTTTCGAATACACCGACGAGTTGGTTATCACCCGCTGCTTGATGGCGGGGAATCCGTCGGCGATCCTCTGGATGATCGGGTCGAAGAGGCGGTCAAGAACCGGCTCGCCGCCGCCCCATACGACGCTTTTCAGGCTCGCAAATGAGCCGTCATCAATCAGCTCGTCGACGAGATCCTGTACATTGTATGACACCCCTTTGCCCGAGTAGTAGGTGTCGCTGCAGTACTGGCATCTCATGTTACATATCGAGTGATATTCGAACGACACGTTCTCGATCTCGAGCTCGTTAATGTAGCCCCACTCCTTGAATTCGAGGAATGGACACCCCGCGCAGCTCTCGCTGGCCCCGCGGTTTATCAGGGTATACAGGTCGCGCTTTTCACGAAGGATGTCCTCCGCCCTGAACGGGTGGGAAGAATCACTCTCGGATTTCAGTATAACGACGTCGCCCTTCCTTTTACCGTCTACGAAAAAACGCTTGCAGCAGGTGCGGATCTCATCCGGGGCGAGAAAAATGGAGTGGTGAAGATCATAGCAGCTCCAGCTCTTTTTGATAATTGAGGCGATGAATTCGTTCATCTCCATGTGGAACGAATCGTCGGCGCCAGTTCGCTCTTTGAACTCGCGGATAAAGTGGCGGGCGATCCTCACGTATTTCGTGTCGGGAAGGGTGCGGGAAAGATCGCCGGTATATTCCGACAGTCTAAGGAAATTGTCGTACAGGCTCCGG
Source organism: uncultured Leptospirales bacterium (assembly GCA_964554685.1). Classification (GTDB taxonomy): domain Bacteria; phylum Spirochaetota; class UBA4802; order UBA4802; family UBA5550; genus RBG-16-49-21. The sequence goes on from CAZKPR010000035.1 coordinate 21,583, forward strand.
TACAGAATTCCGGCCCTGTCGGACGGAAGCTTTGATATGGATATTTCCCGAAGCTTAACCGCAATGAACCCGAGAATACCGAGGTAGAGAGACGACTTCACCTGCTCGAAAAGCTTCGATCCCGGAACCAGGACCGACGCGATCTCCCGGAAGGCCCTCGAGTAGCCCTCGATATGGTTCACGGTGACGGTATTAACGATCGAGCCATCCCTGTTGTTCTTTATGTACAGGATCCGGTCAAGGATGGCGATACGTTTTGAATGGTAGTAGATCTTGAATATGAAATCAACGTCTTCATGGAACCGGTCGAAAAAAACCAGCCCGTTTCTTTCGATCAGGTCCCTTTTTGCGACGGTATAAATCACGGACCCGTCCATTCCCAGGGATATGAAGTCTCTTATGAGCTCAACCTTGCTTTTTGTGAGACACATGAGGTCATAGCGACCGTATTTCTTATCCGATTCTACGGATGATTCCGTATCGTAATGCCAGTTTATGGCGATGGCATCGATGTCCGTCCCCTCAACATCTGTCGCGATGAATTCGCGAAGGATTGCCAGGGCACCTTCCGCAAGCCGATCGTCGCTGTCCATGAAGAGTATCCATTCACCCCGCGCGTGTGCAAGCCCCACGTTCCGGGCGATACCGGGACCCGAGTTTTCTTTGGTCCTGAAGGCCCGCAACCTCCCGGGGTACGCGTCCTCGAGACCTTGAATGATGGAATACGTCGAATCCAGGGAGCAGTCGTCGATCGCCAGGACCTCGAAGGAATCATCGGCCATTCCCTGCTCCAGGAGGGACCGGAGGTTCTCCTCGACATAGCCGGCCGCGTTGTAGGCCGGCACGATTATTGAAAATAGGATCATTCCCTTTCTCTCCCTCCCGCATTCACCGGCACCCATCGCCTGGTCCGCGAGGACTCGGCGATCGCCTCGAGGAGAAGCATCCCTTCAAGGGACTGCCCGGCGCCGTACACCCAGGGAACGGAATGGGAACCGACGGCTTTATATTCCACGCAGGCGTCAGCAATGTCATAGTAGAGATTCGCGAATGCCTCGATGAAACCCGCCGGGTGCCCCGACTTGAACCGGTTGTACCGCGGCTCTCCTGCCAGGGACACCTTCGAGGCCCTATCGATGACCCGGCGGTCGCCCTCCCTGTCGCTGAACAGGATCTCCTCGGGCTGGAGCTGGTACCATTCGGCCCCCCCCTTCTCGCCATAGACGCGGACGCGCAGCCCGTTGCGATGGCCGATGGCGGACTTTCCATACCAGATCTGACATTTGAGGCCGCCGGTGTACCGGGCGATGCATGAGACGTCGTCCACCACCTGGCTGAAAAAACCGAAACTTTCCTGGAGGGCGACCACTTCGACCGGCGCCTCACCGGTGATGAAGCGGATGACATGGTGCAGGTGGACCCCCAGGTCGAGGGACACCGTGGGCACGACGCCGTCCCGGAGCCGCCACTCCTGGGGCCGGGGCCGCTCTCCCCGGGCGTCAAGGCGGGCGAAGCCCTCCTGGGGCATCTCAACCTGGACCTGGAAAACTTTCCCCAGCTTTCCCTCGCGGATCATCTCCCGGAGCTCACGCAGCATCGGGTACCCGGAGTAGTTGTAGGTTACGGCCAGGAAGCCCTTTTCCGCCTCCACGTAATCGCGTATCCGCGCCGCCTCCTCCGCCGATGCCGCCATCGCCTTCTCGCAGATCACCGCGTACCCCAGGCGCAGGGCCTCGAGAATCATCTCCGCGTGGAGGTCCGTCGGCGTGAGGATGCAGACCGCGTCGAGGCTGCCCCGCTCATGTTCAAGAAAGGCCCGCCAGTCGCCGTAGAGCCGGGCGGGATCGATGCCCCAGAGCGACGCCGTGGCCCTGTTGATCTCATCGTGCCTGCTGAAGCACCCGGCCTCGATCCTCCACCGGTGGTCGGCCTGGGCGGCGATCCTGTGGGTATTGCCGACGGCGGAATTCACCCCGCCGCCGATGAAACCGATTGAGAGCGTCGTGTCGTTCATTCCCCGGCCCCTGCGATTGAGTTATTCAAGCTCAACACGGATGAGATCATTCAACCTCGGAGAGAGGTCAAGCATCTCTTCTTTTGATTCGTACTTTACGAACACAATGCCGAATTTCGTGGTCATCACATCCGCCACGGGATCACCCCTCCTCCACCAGAGCAGTGAATCGACGATCCTGCCCTCCAGCGCATCGTCAATGGCGATATCCTTCACCCTGCCCGGAGACGACGCCATGATGCAGTGCGTCGTCATGCAGATGGAGGGAGGGGCGTGCCGGAGATCCGGACAATCAAGCCCCGCCTCGGCACGGACCAGCCACTCGGGATAGGGAACCCCGGTCACGTGCTCGACAAGCCTCACGTAAAGGTCGCCCGGCGGGCGCCTGCATATTTCGATGATCACGGGGCTGCCGCCCCTGAGGATGAACTGGATGTGCAGTATCCCGTCCACCAGGGAAAGGAGTGACGCTATCCTTTCGGATATTTCGCACAGCTCATTCTCCGCCGGGGGGGGCACGCTTCCCGGCGCCGTTGCCGCGGACACAAGGTAGGGGTTCAGGTAGTAGTGCTCGTTGTCCGTGAAATAAAACGCCACCCTTCCCCCCCGGAGGAACGCCGAAAAGCCATGGCGGGTCCCCTCGATGAACTCCTCCGCCACCACCCGCTTCGCCCTTGATATACCGAAGGCCCGGTCCAGGACCGCCGGCGCGTCTTCAACGCCCTGGAGGAGGGCGATACCCTTGCCGCCGGTGAGGTCAACGGGCTTGACCAGGAGGGGGAAGGGGAGCGACGGCATCATGGCCAGGGCCTCCTCCCGGGTGGAAAACGCCCAGGCCCGGGGGGAGGGGATGCCGTTGTCCAGGGCGAAGCGCCTGAAGCGGTCCTTGTGATGGATGATCTCCGCGACGTCAATTGGATCATGGCCGGGGAGCCCCAGTTTCTCCGCGGCATAGGCCGCCGAGAGGGCGGAAAAATCATTGCAGGATGCGCAGATGGCGTCAACGCCAAGCTCCGCCGCCAGTGCGGCGATCGCCTCCCGGTCGGAAAAGTCCTCGCAGCGGTATTCGTCCGAGTGAAGGTGCCCCATCTCGTCGGGCCGGTTGCCGCTCGTGATGACATGATAGCCGATTTTTTTCGCGGCATGTATCATGGGGATGTCGGCGTATCCCCCTCCGGCGAGGAGCAGTTTCTTGCGTTTCATTTCCCTTTCTCCGCCGCCGTGATGATCTCGTCGATGATATAGAGGGGCCTTCCCTTGGTCTCCTCGAAAATTTTTCCGATATATATGCCCACCACGCCGATAAAGCAGAGGACCATGCCGCCCAGAAGGTACATCGACGCGATGACGCTCGTCCATCCCTCGGCGGGGATCCCCCGGGTGAAGTAACGGATCACGAGGAAGATGATGAAGGAGAATGCGGCAAAGGAAATGACAAAGCCTATCTTGATCGATATCTTGAGCAGTTTGTCGGAATTG
>CAZKPR010000036.1:0-25002 GCA_964554685.1 uncultured Leptospirales bacterium
TGCCGCTGCACCGTCTGTTGGGCGGGTACCGCCAGCGTGTTCAGACCTCGATCAACGCCAGCGGCTACGATTTCACCATCGAGGGGAAATCGATCCGCTTTGGCCTCTCCGCCATCAAGGGCGTGGGGTCGAAGGCGATCGAGTCGATCATTGCCGCGCGGAAGCGGCGGGGCAGGTTCGCCTCCCTCCGGGATTTTCTCGAGGGGGTCGATTCCCTCACGGTCAACCGGGGCGTCCTCGAGTCCCTCGTGAGGGCCGGCGCCTTCGACTGCCTTCACAACAACAGGGCCCAGCTCTTCGGCTCCATCGACCTGCTCCTCGAGGCGGGCCGAAGGCTCCAGGAGGATCTCGCCTCGGGACAGGGGAACCTGTTCGGCGGCGGCACCCCCGGGGAGGAGACGGCGACCATGATCGATCTTCTCGATATCCCCCCCTGGTACGATAACGAGCGGCTGGCGCGTGAAAAGGAGGTCCTGGGCCTCTACGTATCAGGCCATCCCCTGGCGCGATTTGAAAAGGAGATCCGCTCCCTCTCCTCCGTCTCCCTGGCGGACCTGTCGGCTGACCATGGAGGGCGCTCCGTCTCGATCGTCGGCATGATTTCCAACCTGCAGATACGCCGGGCCCAGAAGACCGGCAAGCGGTTCGCCCTGGCGGACCTCGAGGACATGGAGGGGACGCTGGGTGTCGTTTTCTTCGAAAAGGTACTGAACGCCCATGAAGCCCTTATCACGGGGGGTACCCCGGTCATGGTGACCGGCGTGATCGAGGCCGATAGCGACACGGCCATGAAACTGATCGTCACGGCGGTACGATCGCTTAAGGAAGTACGGCGCGAGGCGATATCGGCCCTCCATATCAAGATCGACTCCATCGGCGTCGATGACCTGGTCCTGAGGTCGCTGGAGTCGGTGTTCACCCGCCACCGGGGGGACTGCCCCGTGTATTTTCACGTCAACGCGAAGGACGGGGAGCAGGTCATCCAGGCGCATTCGAACTTTAACATCAAGCCTTCAGACGGCCTTTTAAAAGATCTCGCGAAGATCGTGGGCCAGGAATCACTGGGGTTCTCGATGAATCACCACCAGTAACCCGTCTCGAGGGGTGGTGGCCGAAGGATGATAGAATGGAAGAAGTCGCGTGCCTCATCTGCGGGGGAGAGGACGGATCCCTCCGCTTTGAAAAGGCGTCGCCCGACGGCTCCGCGTACCGCCTCGTGCGGTGCCGCCGCTGCGGACTCGAATTCATATCCCCCCGACCCTGCCGGGACGAGATCGGCACATATTACCGGGAGGCGTACTTCGCGGGAAGGACCGATCGGGGCTATGACGATTACTTCGCCGGGGGAACGCGCCGGGAGATCGAGCGGGTCATGGAGCTCAATCTCCGCGATCTCGGTTTCCGCGCCTTCGAGCGGTCCCTTCCACGGGAGAAGCGCGTCCTGGACATCGGCTGCGCCGCGGGGTACTTCCTGATGTACCTCCACGAGCGCGGCTGGGACGCCACGGGGGTCGATATCTCCCCTGAATGCGTCGCCTTTGCCCGCGGCGCGGGCCTGGCGGTATACGAGGACGATTACCTGGAAATCACCTTCGCCAGGCCCTTCAACCTGATCACCTTCTGGGCCTCCATCGAGCACATGCACCATCCCGACAGGTTCCTCGAGAAGGCGAGGGACGAGCTCGCCGACGGGGGGCGCCTCTACATCTCCACCTGTCGTTCCGGCGGCGCGAATTTCATGCGCCTCTTCGGCAGCCGGTGGCGTTATTATAATTTTCCCGAGCATCTCTATTTTTTTTCCCGCGGGTCGATGCGGAAGCTCCTGGAGATGAAGGGGTTCCGCGTGACGGGGTACGCCACCTACGGCAGCGGGTTCGGCGCCCCGGGAACGCCCCTGCGCAGGGCGGCCGATCTGCTCGCGAAGCGGTGCCGCCTGGGCGACATGATGCTGATCGCGGCGGGGAAGGCGTAGTTCGTTGCAAGAGGAACTGGACGGGAGGATGCCATGGAGATAGTGCACACCATCGCGGACGTTCGGGCCCATGTGGCCGGGGCCAGGCGGTCCGGGAAGAGGATCGGGTTCGTCCCCACCATGGGATTCCTCCACAGGGGTCACCTCTCCCTCGTGGAGGAATCGACGCGCCACGCGGATTACCAGGTGATGAGCATCTTCGTGAACCGGATCCAGTTCAACGACCCGAAGGACTTTGATTCATACCCTATAGACCTGGAGCGGGATTTCGGCCTCGCCAGGGACGCCGGCGTGGACCTGGTCTTCGTTCCCGACGAGGGGGAGATGTACCGCCGGCGCCTCACCTACGTGGACGTGGAGCTGCTCACGGAGCACCTCTGCGGAGCCCATCGCCCCGGCCATTTCAGGGGCGTCTACACCGTCGTGTCGAAGCTCTTCAACATCGTCCAGCCCGACGTGTCCGTCTTCGGCCAGAAGGACATCCAGCAGGCGGTGAGCATCGAGAAGATGACCGCGGACCTCGACTTCCCCGTTTCGATCATCATCGCTTCCACGGTGAGGGAGGATGACGGCCTGGCGATGAGCTCGCGCAACGCGCGGCTCTCCCCCGACGAGCGCGCCCGGGCCACGGCGATTTTCCGGGGCTTGAAAAAGGCCGAGGAGGCGCTGCGCGCCGGCGAGCGGAGCGCCGCGGCCATCACCGGCGAAATAAAAAAGATCATCGAGGGGTCCTCCCCCGACGGGATCGATTACGTCTCAGCCGTCCGCTACGAGGACCTGGCCCCCGTCGAGATCATGGGGGAGAAATCCGTCATCGCCGCGGCGGTCTTCTACGGCGGTACGAGGCTCATCGACAACATGATCGTCGAGTTCGGCGCCGGGGAGCCCGTTTTTCGCTGGTAGGCGGGCTGACGGGCGTCCGGGTGAAGAGAAATCAATAGAAGGAGAAAGTCATGATTGAGGATCTGCTTTCGATGGAATTCTACGGGAATACGCTGATGAGCTACGGCATCAGCATCGCGGTGTTCATCGGCGGCAGTTTCATCCTCTACATACTGAAGAGGGTCGTCCTCGCCAGGCTCCAGCGCCTTGCGAAGGAGCGCGTGGGCGTCATCTTCGGGGTCCTCGTGGCGACGGTGCGAAAATACCTCCTTCCCATACTGACTATCGTGCTTCTCAATTATTCAATCACGTCCTTTCTTGTTCTCGCGAAAAAGGTCGGGGAATTCGTCCACGGGGCCTTCATCGTCCTCATCGCCTTTTTCGGCGCGCGCTTCGCCGTGGCGTTCATCCGTCTCTCGATCAAGACCTACCTGGTGAACGCAGACCGCGAGAAGGACGAGGTCGAGATCGACAGGAGCCTGGGGGGGCTCACCGCCTTCATCAACATCGTCGTCTGGATCATCGCCGTCCTCTTCGTCCTGGCCAACCTGGGTTTCAACATATCGGCCGTGATCGCCGGCCTCGGCATAGGCGGCGTCGCCCTGGCCCTGGCGTCCCAGCATATTTTCAAGGACCTCTTCAACTATTTTGTCATATTCTTTGACCGTCCCTTCCAGGCGGGGGACTTCATCATCCTGGACGACAAGATGGGCACCATTGAAAAGATCGGCATCAAGACCACGAGGATCACGAGCCTTTCCGGCGAGCAGATCATCATGTCGAACACTGACCTCGCCGACGCCAGGATCCACAATTACAAGAAGATGGAGAAGCGCCGGGTCCAGTTCTCCTTCGGCGTGCTCTACCAGACCGGTCTCAAGGAGCTCCGCGAGATCCCGGGAATAATCAGGGAGATCGTCGACCGGACCGAATTCGCCACCTTCGACAGGGCCCACTTCAAGGAGTACGGCGACTCGAGCCTCGATTTTGAAGTGGTCTATTACGTCGACGGCCCTGAGTACAACCGCTACATGGACATCCAGCAGGAGATCAATCTCGCCATCTTCGAGGAATTCGAGGCCAGGGGCATCGGCTTCGCCTATCCCACGAGGACCGTCTTCATAGAGAAGCAGTAACCGACCCGGAGGAACAGCGGCCATGCATCGATGCGAATCCCTTTTCGCGCCCCTTATGATCGGCACCCTCGAGATGAAGAACCGGATCGCCATGGCGCCCATGGCCACGGATTTCGCAGAGGGGGACGGCACGGTCTCGGACCGCATGGTCGATTACTACGAGGCGCGCGCCCGGGGCGGCGCGGGCCTCATCATCCTCGAGGTCTGCAGCGTCGACGGGACGTTCCCCTATATTCCCCGCACCCTGGGGCTCTGGGACGACGCCTTCATACCGGGGCTTCGCCGCCTGGTTGACGCGGTCCACGCCCACGGAGCGCGCGTCATCCCCCAGGTCGCCCACCCTGGGCCGGAGTCGCTCTCGCCCCTTTTCAACGGGACCCAGACGGTGGGCCCCGTGGCGGGGATCGTGAACGGCCTCACGCGGATGCGCTGCCGGGAGCTCGGCGGGGACGAGATTCCCGGGGTCGTCGCCCGGTTCGGCGACGCGGCGCGCCGCGCCCGGGAGGCGGGCTTCGACGGCATCGAGCTCCACGCCGCCCACGCCTACATGCTCCTCGGCTCCTTTCTCTCAGCCCTGAGGAACCGGCGTACCGACGGATACGGCGGTGACCTCGCGGGCCGGTGCCGGTTCCCCCTGGAGGTTCTGCGGGCGATCAGGGAGGCTGCCGGGGAGGATTTCCCCGTGACGATGCGGATCTCCGCGGACGAGCCGGTGCCCGGGGGACGCGGCATTCTCGAGACGGAGTATCTCGCCTCGCTCTTCGCGCGCGCCGGGGTCGCCGCCTTTCATGTTTCGGGGGGCGTGTATCCGGATCTCGCCTGGAGGGTAATCCCTCCCACGGGAACGCCGCACTGCATCAATGCCGAAGGCGCGGGGAGGATACGCCGCGCCGCCGGGGTCCCCGTGATGGCCGTGGGGAGGATCCTTGAGCCCGCCCTGGCCGACCGGTTGATCGAGAGAGGGGACGCCGACGTGGCGGTCCTCGGCCGGGCGCTCCTTGCCGATCCCGACTGGCCGGCAAAGGCGGAGTCCGGGGCATGGGAGGATATCGCGCCCTGCGTGGGGTGCGGTCTCGGGTGCGTGAGGAACCGCGAGATGGGGGGCGACATGACCTGCATCGTCAACCCCGCGGTGGGGCGGGAGCGCGAGATGACGATACGCCCGGCGGAGAGGAAGAAGAGGGTCATGATCGCCGGGGGCGGCCCCGCGGGGCTTGAGTGCGCCCGCGTGGCGGCCCTGGCGGGCCACGATGTCACCCTCTACGAGCGGGAACCGGGGCCGGGAGGGCAGTTCAACCTGGCCGCCGCGGCGCCGGGGAAGCAGGAGCTTGGCAAGGTGATCAGGTATCTCGCCCGCCAGGCGGAAAGGGCGGGCGCGGTGATGCGCATGGGGGTGGAGGTAACGCGGGAATTGTTGAAATCGGAGCGGCCCGATGCCCTCGTGGTCGCCACGGGTGCCAGGCCCCGGCGACCCGACATACCCGGGGCGGAGGGGGCGAACGTCTCCACCGCCTGGGATGTAATAGGTGGCGCGGTGGACCTTCCCGCCGGGAGGGTCCTCGTGGTGGGGGGCGGCATGACGGGGTGCGAGACCGCCCTGGCCCTGGCGACGGCGGGTGAGGGTTCCTGTTCCGGAGTGACAATCCTTGAAATGACGGAAGACCCGGCGTCGGACATGTACGCCTGCGCCAGGGAGTTATTATTGGAAGAACTGCGGCGCAGGGAGGTGCGCCTTGTCCCTTCGGTGACGGCTAAGGAGATCACGCCGGACGGCGCCCTGGTGACGGGGCCCCTGGGGGAGGAGCGGATATCAGGCATGGACCATGTCGTCATCGCCGCGGGCTCGGAACCCCTTGATGAGCTTTCCACAGCCGCGGGGGACAGCCTGGAGGTGCACGTGATCGGGGACGCCGCCGAACCGCGACGGGTCCTCGATGCGATACGCGAGGGTTCTGAAACGGGGAGGAAACTGTGATGAAGTTCCTGTCGGATGAATGGTTCGCAAAGGTGAAGGAGCTTACGGAATCCGCCCGGGACCTCGAGGTCCCGAAGGCGATGAGGGACGTGACGGTGAACCTGACAATCGCCTCCGGGGGAGGGGAGGTCACGATGTCCATGCGCGGCGGCGTGATCGGAAAGGGACACGTTCAGGGCCCCGACGTGGAGATGGCCATGCCCGAGGAGTATGCCCTCGCCATCCTGGTGCGCGGCGACTGGTCGGCCGGCATGAAGGGCTGGGTCGCGAGAAAGATCAGGGTGTCGGGGAACATGCGGAAGCTGATCCCCCTCCAGGTCTATTCGCCCACGTCCTCCCAGGAGGCGCTCCGGAAGGAGATCGAGGCGATCACCTCATAGGTTCCTCCCGGGCATCCCCCTCCATCGTTTCCGAGAGATGCCCCAGGGGGCAGTCGGTCACGTAAGCCGCCCCCCATGCGGTCAGGTGGACGTTCCGCGCCGTGGCGGCCTCCCCGGAGCGGCAGATGACCACGGAGCCGTGCTCGCTCACGTGGCGGCGGCAGTCGCGGCAGTCATCGATAAGGATGACCATCGGCGTGCCCGGCGTCACCTCCTGCGAATGGCGTTCACGACTGCCAGGAGGATCAGTGCGCCGGCCAGGGCGGCGATGATCGAACCGATGATGCCGTGAAAGGATATGCCGACCAGCCTGAAGAGGAAGCCGCCGATGAAGGAACCCGCGACCCCGATGATGAGGTTCCAGAGGAGTCCGAAGCCGCCCCCTTTCCAGATGAGGCCCGCAAGCCACCCCGCCACGAGGCCGATGAAGAGAAGCACGAGAATCGAGGTCAACGTCATGGTGATTACCTCCGCGCGCGAATGATGGATGCGAAACACGCATCACTGGTGCGATGGTATCACCCCGGGCGATATCGCACAATAAAAAAAATTTCTCGGGGCGAAATGCCGAATTCCCCGGTGGCATGTCCCGCCGCGAAGCGGCGGGACGTCAGGCAAGCTTCTTCTTGTGGGTCTGGAGGAGTTTCTCCGCCTTTTTATATTCTCCCTTGAAGATGTAGAGCATGCTCAGCTTGGTGAGGTCGAGGACATTGGGCTCCCGGTTCCTGAGCTCATCCTCGAGTTCCTGGATCGCCTTACCGAGGTCGCCGATCTCCTTCATCTTGCTTTCGTAGGTGATCTTTTCAAGATACTTCCTGAATCGTGCGTATTCCGGACGGCATTCAAGGGCCTCGGTGAGGTACGCAACAGCGTCATCGTACCGTCCCAGGTAAAAGCAGCAGAACCCGTAGAAGCGGTTGATGAACGAGCGGTCCTCCGCCATGTCCCTGATCCGGTCCAGGCATTCGATGGCCTTCCCGTACTGCTTCCATTCATAGTAGATGTGCGCGAGAAGATAGTTCGCCTTTAGGTGGCGCCCGTCGCTTTTGATGACCTCGGCGAGGTATTTCTCCGCTTTCTTGAACTCGCCGGTGTTGTAGCAGACCAGGCCCGCGTAGTAGTTGCCCTCGACGAAGCGCGGCTCCCGCGCGAGGGATTCCTTGAAGTACTTAAGGGCCCTGTCGTACTGCTTCCTGTTGTAGTGCTCCACGCCGAGATTCAGGAGCACGCGATGGTGCGGCTCGATCTTCAGCGCATCGAGATACGCGGCGATCGCCTTCTCGCTTTCACCCTGGCGCGCGTGTATCTCCCCGATATTATTAAAGGCCGCGACAAAGCGGGGACAGGCCTCGATGGCCCGGCGGTATTCCTCGATGGCACCTTCATGGTCGCCCTGGTTTGAAAGCTCGAGCGCCCGGTTGTAAATCAGCACCGCTTCTCTCGGGACGGAACTTGTTATCATGACGATTCCCCTCGCGTACAATATCAATGCGGCCGGTTTAACGGGATCCGGGTTTTCGGCAGGGATGACCCTGACCGCCCCTCCCCGCGACAGTCCACGCCACTATTCATATCGGATATACCGATGAATTATTCAAGTAAAATGTTGTCTCCTCCCCCCGGGCCGCGGCCCGTATTATTAATCTTGACATGCAGCCGATTCCTGTTAACCTATCGGAAGGTCCGGGCGTGGAAACGCCCGCGCATCGAGAAGGGTCCCATGTTCGGAAAGAAGATCAACGCCACGAGGGTTTGGCCCGTAACGCTGAAAATAGTACTGATATTCGGCCTTTTCATACTCATCTCGAATTTTTCGTCCAATTATATCAACCTGCTCATGAACAGGTCTGAGCAGCTGGCCCTCATGAACCAGCTTCTCACCGGGGACCTCAAGAATCTCTATTCATACTGCAACGACCAGTACGAGATCCTCCAGTACGACAGGGACAGGGACGAGTCCCTCCGGAGCATCGAGAGGAAGGGCGCCCATGAACTGAAAAACTCCAAGGCCCTCTTCCTCGGTTTCGAGCCGGACGGGGATATCATTTTCCTGGCCACGGGGGCCTCGCGTGACGGGGGGGAGAAGCCCGCGGCCCGGGGCCGTGGATCCTTCCCCGACAGCGAACGCCTTGCCGCGATGAACCGGGATCTCCGCGGGGGGAAGGACGAAGGGCCGGTCTCCTTCATCTACCGGGGCGAAGAATACTTCGGAATGTACAAGTACAATCCCCTCTGGGGCGCCTTCGTCGTCCGGGCAGAGGAGCTGAACCAGTTTTACGCCCGTTCCCGGAGCATATTCTGGAAAGTGGGAGTGGTCATCATCTTCATCACCATCGTGGTCGGGGGCATAGGGGTTTTCATCCTCCGCTACATCCTCCGCTACATCGAGGTGATCACCGGGTCGATCATGAGGATGGTGAAGACCCAGCGACTCGCCCTCATCGACATGAAGGACGCGACGAACGACGACATCACCTACCTCGGCATGGCCTTCAATTCCCTGTCGACCACCGTGGACAACCTGATCGCGATATTCCGCAAGTTCGCGAACAAGGACGTGGTGCTCAAGGCCTACCGCGACAGGATCGTGAAGCTCGAGGGGTCCCGGTACGACCTCACGGTGCTTTTCTCCGACATCAGGAGCTTCACGTTCATAACCGAGACCCTCGGCACGGAGATCATCAAGCTCCTGAACCTTCATTACGACCGCGCCATAAGGGAGATCGTCGATCTCGACGGCGTCATGGGGGCGATCATCGGCGATGCCCTCCTGGCCGTATTCGGCGTGCTCGAGGAATCACCGGAGAACAAGTCGCACCGCGCGGTCACCGCGGGATACCGGCTCCACGAGATCACGGAGGAGCTCCGGCGCCGCATGACCGCGATAAGGGAGCAGATCGAGCGTGAAAGGGGCGCCCTCACGGAGGAGGAGGAGCGGATATACCGGGCGGTCCTTTTGGAAATCGGCGTGGGCATCGACGGCGGCGAGATATTCTACGGGAACATCGGCTCCTACGTGAGGATGACGAACACCGTCATCGGCGACCCGGTCAATTCCGCGTCAAGGCTCGAGGGCCTCACCAGGATATACCGGGTGCCGGTGATCTGCTCGGAGTACGTGAAGGATGACATCGAGGCGGGCGCGGGGGAATCGGGGTACCGATTCGTGGAGATCGACACCGTTCTCGTGAAGGGCAAGACGGAGGGACGGAAGATCTTCTGGCCCGTGCGCGAGAACGAGATCGACGACGGCCTTTCGGGCGATATCGCGGTCTTCGAGAAGGGACGGTCGCTTTATTACCGGGGGGAATGGGACCGTGCCGCCGCCGCGTTCCGGAAGTGCGGGCTCCCCCTTGCCGAGGTGTTCCGGGAACGAACGCGCGAGAGGCCCCCGGAGGGCTGGGACGGGATATGGGAAATGACAACGAAATGACGAAAGGCCATGGCAGGTCACTCTTTCTTCCCGATGAAATCCATGACCGTGACGGGACCGGGCAGGTGTACGTCCTCGAGGAGGAGTTCGCCAGGTCCAGGAAGAACCGCAACCTCCGGCTTTACGCCTTCCTCTTCGCCTTCACCGCACTCCTGGCGGGAGGGGTGTTCCTGTTCAGATTGTGGAGCGAGGGCAGGGAGCGTCTCGTCGAGGTGGACATCTCCGATTTCGAGGACCTTCGTCTCCGGGAGGTGATGAGTTCCGCGCGGAAGAGGAGGGGTAACATCGATGTCCTCCACATCGAGCTGAGGATGCTCGAGGTCGCCATGCTGGATGAGATGCTGCGGGTGCGAAGGGACTACCATTCCCGGGGGAACGCCCTTCTCGACACTGCGGCGTCCGGCGAGGTGGTCGACGCGCAGCTTCGCGGGCTCGATGAGAAGGAACGGCGCGCCGTTGAGAGGATCCGGACAGCCTACCGGGCTCGGATACGGGCGAAGAAGGCCGAGATATGGTCCCTGGAGGAGGCGCGGGAGGAGGAGGAGAAGGAGCTCGAGGTAAAGGGAGCGGAGACCCGCCTCTCGAACGAGGACAGGCTCTACGCCCTCAGGATGAAGCAGTTGAGGGAGAAGCAGTAATACGGCGTCGAGGCCCTGAAACGGTACTATGACGCCCAGGTGGAATTCCTCACCGCCCGGTACAACCCCGTCATCGGCGGGAGGGTCAGAAAGGCGATGGAACTTGGCGTTGGGAAGCCATCGATTACCGGTGGGATGGCGCTGAAGGACTACGACGCCATCCTGGATGCCCATGGCGTCACCTCCGGGGATTTCACCTCCCTCCGTAACCGTATCGTCGCCCAGGGGGAGGTGCTCAGGCGCCTCGAGAGGGTGCCCTACGTCAATTCCGTGCCGGGGGCCCTCTCCGCCCTGGACAGGCTCTCCGGATCGATCGTGGCGGAATATGAGCGGATATGGTCGGCCCTGGCCGCGGCCCTTCACGGGGCCGAACGCCTTCGCGAGAGGTATGACTATCCCTTCGAATACGTCCTGGGCTCCAGGAGGGAACAGGGCATGATACTTGACCCGCGTGACCCCGATGACATCCTCGTGTACATGCGGCGGTCATTGGAAGTACAGGACGGGAGGAGGGCCTCGGTTTTCCACGGGGACCGTCTCGTGGGTACGATACGCCTCTACCGGATCGCGGGAGGTCATTACCGCGGCAGAACCGTCACGCTGGTGGACCGGAAAGAGCCCTTCCGGCCGATCAACCGGATCGTCCTCGAGGCCAAGCTGTGAAAGCCCGGGACCAAGGGGAGACCATGAAAATCGCGACCTTCAATGTCAATTCGCTGCGCGCCCGGATGGATATCCTCAGGAGATGGCTTCACGGCGCGGCTATCGACGTGCTCTGCCTTCAGGAGACGAAGGTCACGGACGGAGACTTCCCCGTTGAGGAGGTCAGGTCCCTCGGCTACGAGGTTGCCTACCGTGGGGAAAAATCCTACAACGGCGTGGCGATCCTGAGCAGACACCCCATGGAATCCGTTACCTCAGGCTTTGACGGCAAAGGAGGGGACGAGGGGACCAGGCTCATCGCCGCGCGCGTGAAGGGGATCGATATCGTGAATACCTACGTGCCCCAGGGCACCTCCCCCGATTCCGAGAAGTTCGCCTACAAGCTTGAATGGTTCCGCAGGCTCCTGGAGTATTTTACCACGCGTCATTCCCCCGGGGGATCGCTCCTCTGGATCGGTGACTTCAACGTGGCCCCGGAACCGATCGACGTGCATGACCCGAAGCGGCTCCTGGGCCACGTGGGCTACCATCCCGATGAGCATCGCGCCCTGGGGGAGGTCCGCTCCTTCGGGTTCGTCGATATATTCAGGAAGCACCGCCCGGAGCCGGGGCATTACTCCTTCTGGGACTACCGCGCCAGGGACGCCGTGGCCCGGGGCCTCGGATGGAGGGTCGACCATATCTGGGGTACCCCGGCGATGGCCGACCTGAGCAGGGACGCGTTCATCGACAGGGAGCCCCGCCTCTGGGAGCGGCCGTCGGACCACGCACCGGTGGTTGCCGTGTTCTCCCCGCCGGGAACGAAGAGGTGAGGGCCGTGCATCGGGGCCCCGCCATTGCAGCGAGTTTCGTTTTCAGTGCGGTCATTTTTCTCTGCACGTTCATGGCCTTCGCGGCGACGGACACACGGCATGTCAGGCTCGTCCACCCGATGGACGGGATTTCCCTGGGGAGATCCCTGGAATACCTTGAGGACCGGGAGGGGAAAAGGGGCATCGGGGATGTCTCCCGCGGAACGCTTTCCCGGGCCTTTATCCCGTCGCGGGACGATACGCCCACCTTCGGATTCACCCGTTCCGCGTACTGGGCCCGCTTCAGCGTCGTGAACCCCGGGAATAATCCGATCCCCTGGTACCTGGAGATCGCCTATCCCCACATCGACAGCATCGAGGTCTACCTTCTTGACGACGCGGGGCGGGTGGTCGGAACAAGGAAAGGCGGCGATCTCCTTCCCTTCGAAAAGCGGGAGATCGGCGACGAGAACTTCATCTTTCCCTTCGCCACCCCCGGCGGCGCGCGGCAGGCCTGCTACGTCCGCATCCGCACCAGCGGCCCCGTCAACATGTTTTTAAAAATATGGTCGCCCGGATCCTTCAGGGATCACGCCTCCCGGTTAAGCATCATTTTTGCGATTTATTACGGCGGCATGCTCATCATGCTCTGCTATAATCTCTTCATTTTCTTTTCCCTGAGGGACAGAAGCTATCTCTACTACGTGCTCTACTGTCTCGCCTTCATCCTCTTCGAGATCACCCTGAACGGTCTCGGGTTCCGGTATTTCTGGCCCGCGTGGCCCTGGTGGTCGAACCACAGCGTCCCATTCCTGGTTTTCATTGCCGCGGTTTTCGCCGTTCAATTCGAGAGGCATTTCCTCGATTCACCCCGCTCGATCCCCGACATGGATCGTCTGCTCAGGCTCACCGCCGTCGCCGCGGCGGTCCTGGCGTCGGTGGCCCTCTTCCTGCCCTATCGGCTCATGATCTACCTCTGCATCATTATCGTGCTCTGGACCGCCGTCGTCGTCTACGTCGCCGCGGTGCGCGCGCTCCTCAGGGGCAACCGCGCGGCGCGCCTCTACATCATCACCTGGGCCGGCTTCTGGATATGCTGCATGATCTACGTGCTCAAGCTCTTCGGCGTGCTCCCCGACACGGCGGTGACCCGATGGATGCTGCAGGCTTCCTCCCTCGGGCAGGTGCTGCTCCTCTCCCTCGCCCTGGCCGACAGGATCAATATCATGACCGAGCGTCTCGAGGCCCTCAACCTTAAGCTCGAGGAAAAGGTCTTCGACCGGACCAGGGAGCTCGACGCCGCCCTCCGCATCATGGAGAAGAAGGACGAGGAAATCATGATCGAGTTCGAGATGGCGGGGAACATACAGCAGGGGATCCTCCCGCCGACGCCGTTCTACCACGAGGGGATCAAGGTCGTGTCGTATTACCGCGCCATGGGCAAGATCGGGGGCGATTTCTACGACATCTTCCGGATGAAGGGCGGCTATATCGGCGTGCTGATCGCCGACGCCTCGGGGCACGGGATGCCGGCGGCCTTTATCACCGCCCTCGCGAAGATCAGCTTCTCCGAGGCGGTCCAGATGTCGCTGTTCCCCGCGGACATCTTCAGGCACGTGAATGACGAGCTGACCCGCGCGATCAAAACCGATGATTTCGTCACGGCGTTCCTCGTCGTCATCAGCCCCACCTACGACGTGATTTACGGGAACGCCTCCCATCAGCGGGCCATGGTGCTTCGAACCGAGACGGGGGCCGTCGAAACATGGGACACGGACGGGCTTTTCATGGGATTCAGCAGGGATTTCGACAAGAGGTACGAAGACGGCATCGACCGCCTGGATTACCGGGACCGGGTTCTCCTCTATACCGACGGAATCACCAGCGCGATAGACGGGGCGGGCCAGCAGTTCGGCGAGGAGAGACTCCAGCGGCTCCTCGCGGAAACCTCCGACCTGGCCATCGGGGAGGCCATTGAATCGATCGCGCGGAGTCTGGATGAGTTCACCGGGGGAGCGCCCAGGGATGACGACAGGACCATGGTACTCGTTGAGATCGATCCCGCCTACCGGGACCTCGTTGATCATCGTGACCGGGGATTCGCCCTGCTGTGGCGCCGCCAGTACCGTGAGGCGATTGATCTGCTGTCGCAGGCCCTCGCCATCAACCCGAACGACGAGAAGAGCCGCCTCTACATCGGTGAGTGTCACCTCAAGAGCGGCGAGTACGCGCCGGCGGCCGAGCATTTCGCCCGCTATCTCGAGAACAACGAGTTCGACGCCAACGTCTGGTATAACCTGGCGCGGGCGCAGTTCGGCCTGGGGGAGTACGAGTCCGCCCTGAGGAACGCGATGAAGGCCTCGACCCTCAAGGGGAACTTCGTTCGCGCCCTCGTCGTTGCTGCCTTTTCCCTCAAGCGCCTGGGCGACGTCCGGGGGGCCCGTGCGATGTGGGAAAAGGTGCGTTCAATGGACCCGGAGAACAGGACCGCGGCCCGGGAACTCGGGGAGGAGTAGCATGCCCGTATCAGCCCTTCGCGTCGCGTTCATTGCTGTCGTTATGTTGCTGCACCTTCCCCTCGGTTCCGAATCCTCTCCCCCCGCGCCGCCGAAGGGCCCGGAGGAGCCCTCGGTACGACCCATCGCCGGGGGGGACCGGGCGATGGGGGAGGTTCCCGTCCTCCTCGTGACGGCCCGGGGCGGCAGGATGAGGGGCCGCCTCACGGTCGGGGCGCCTGATCTCGATGTGCCCGTTCTTCGCGGTGACGCGATACAAACCGTGAAGGTCGCCGTTGCCGATATCGGTTCAATAGAGTTTCTCCGCTGGCGGGGGAGGGAGCTGAGGAAAAACGAATATTCTTTCCGTCCCGTGGCGATCCGTATCATCCTCCGTGACGGCAGAGAGGTTGAGTCCGCGGGACATGTTGCCGCCCTTGAACGGTTCACCTTCAGGGAGGACGATGGCGTGCGCACGGTGTTCTCCCGTTTCCGCGACTACCGGAAAAGGGGACGATGGGTGCATTCCGGAGCGACCGCCATGGACCACCCGGATACGCACCCCCACGGCGACGCCCTGGTCAGGATCGTCTTCGAGACGCCCGCGGCCTCCAGTCCCCTGGAGATGCTGTTCAGGCGAAAATGAGCCCCTGCGGCGATCCCTCGCGGGGAAGCCGTGCGTGGTGAAAATATTTCTTTACACCTTCCGTCTCCCGGGCTATCAACGCCGGAAATCCTGCGAGGGTGGTGCATGTGGAACACCTGTCTTTTCGTGAGCGTTACGGGCCGTGGGCCCTGGTGACCGGGGCGGCTTCGGGGATCGGGGCGGAATTCGCCGCCCAGTGCGCCGCCCGGGGCCTTGACCTCCTGATGCTGGATGTCCAGTCCGGGATGCTGCGCCGCTGCGCCGGGATGATACGGGAGCGGTACGGGATCGATGTCGTCCCGGTGACGGCTGACCTGGCCGCGCCGGATTTCATGAAGCGGATCAGGCGCGCCGTCGGAAAGCGCCGCGTGGGCCTCCTGGTAAACAACGCGGGGTACGGCACCGCGGGGGAATTCCTGAAGACCGATGTCGGGGAGATGGTGCGCACCATCGACGTGAACTGCCGGGCGCCCATGGTGCTGGCAAGGGAACTGGGCCCGGCGATGGTGGAGAGGGGAAGGGGAGGCATCATCTTCCTCTCCTCCTCCTCGGCGCTCCAGGGCACTCCCGTCATCGCGAACTACGCCGCCACGAAGGCGTTCAACCTGTTGCTGGGGGAGGCCCTCTGGGAGGAACTCCGTGGTCGCGGCGTTGACGTCCTCGCCCTCTGTCCCGGAGCCACTGACACGCCGGCCCTCACCAAGTCGGGCGCGCGCATCGACAACGTCCCCGGGATGCCCTTCATGGACCCCGCCGCGGTCGTCGCCGAGGCCCTGGACGCCCTGGGCAGGGGGCCGAGCATCGTCGCCGGCAGGGCCAACAGGCTCATCGCCTTTGTCATGGGACGGCTTCTCCCGCGACGGCGCTCCATACTCCTCATCGGAAAAAACACACGGCTTCTCTATCCCGGCACATGACCCTCACCCCAGGGGGGAAGAAAATTGTCATTGCAAATATTCCGTCGATGGGTATCATGCTCACCGGTAAACCGCAACCACGAAAAGAAACCAGTCGCGTGCCGGGAGGCCGATGATTTTCGTCGATCTTTCAACGTTTTTTCTGGCCCTGAAAACCGTACTGTCGGCGAGGTGGCGCTCGCCGCGACGCGTCCTATGGACGGCGGTATCGCTCCTGGCGGTCACGACGGTCTATTCGATCAATGTCATCGGACGTCTCCTGGACGAGCTTCTCTTTCCCGCGTACCGGGGCGTCGAGATCATCTCCCCGCTGATCATAACCGCGAACCCGAGGAGCGGCACCACCCTCCTGCACCGCGTGCTCAGCCGGGACGAGACCACCTTCGTGTGCCTGAAGCTCTACCAGACCCTTTTCCCATCAGTCACCATACTCAAGCTCATCGACCTTGCCGGGACGGTCAACCGGGTTCTCGGCAGGCCTTTCGCTCCCATCATGCGACGTCTTGACCGCGTCTTTTTCGGCGGATGGGAAGGGGTGCACGGCATGGGCCTCGGGCGTACCGAGGAGGATGAGGGGCTGTTTCTATTCAATTTCGCCACCCCCGCGCTTTACATGCTTTTTCCCTTCTTCAGCGAGGTGCCCTCCCTCCGGTTCGGGGACCGACTTCCCGAATGGAAGAAAAACGCCATCGCCCGCTGCTACCTCGGGAGCCTTAAGCGCATTCTCTACCACGGGAAGGCGGGTTCGCGGACCCTTCTTGTCAAGAGCGTCCTTTTCCACAGCCGGATGGATTTGATGCTCAGGCTTTTCCCCGACGCGAGGGTGGTCTACCTCATGAGGGACCCCTGCGATGCCCTGCCCTCGACCCTGAACATGTTCACCGCCTTCTGGCGGGTCCATTCCCCTGATATCCCGAAGGATTCCGAAGTGACCCGCGAATGGGCCCGCCTCTGCGTCGAGTATTACCGCTCCTTTCACCGGAACCGCGGCCTCATCGACCCCTCCCGTCTCATCACCCTGCGCTACACTGACCTGGTGGCTGATCCCGTCGGAGCGGTACAAGGGGTGTACGATGCCTTCGGGATGACCCTCGGGGAATCCTACGGGGAGCGGCTGGACGAAGAGGCCATGCTCAATCACGAGTACCGGAGCCGGCACGAGTATTCCCTGGAAGAATACGGGATAACCCCGGATTGGATCGTCGGGGAGTTGAAAGAGATATATGATGAGTACGGCATGCCCCGGTAGGCCGGGTCAAGGAGTGAAGCCATGGAGCATAAGGACAAAGACGTGAAAATCGAGGTGAAGGTCGACGAGAGCGTGGCCACGGGTATCTACGTGAACTATTCCAACATCAGCCATTCCCCCGAGGAGTTCGTCCTCGACTTTATTTTCGTGCATCCCGCGCCGCCGCCCGGTTTCGGCAAGCTCATGACCCGCGTCGTCCTGTCCCCGCCACACGCGAAACGGCTGCTTCTCGGCCTGGGGCAAAACATAAGTGAATTCGAGGGAAGGTTCGGCGAAATCGATATTCACGCCCCGGGTACCGACGGCGGGAGGCTCCAGTAGGGCCGTGTCGCCGGCACGTCGACGCATCGCCGCGATGATCACGGCGGCACTCATGATCGCCGGAGCGGGGTTACGCGCCGGGGAGCCCTCCGATGCGGAAAAAAATTTTTTCCTCCTCAGGAAGCACTACCTCGCCTGGCGGGACGCCCTTTTCGGGAGCAGGCGCTACCATGAGGGCAAGCTCTTCTGGTTCCTCCGCTCACTTCTGGGAAAAGAGATCACCACGGAGAGGGATTACGTCCTCGCGTCGCCGGAGGGTATCTTTGACCACCGGGTGCTGTCCCGTTTCGAGAACAGCCGGTGGCTTTACATCCACGGCGAGCTTGACGAGGATTCGGCCAGGAGGATAGCCGACTCTGATTTCGCGGCGATGAAGGGGTGGTGGCAGTCCGGCGTCACCGTCGCCGTGACGGGGAAATTGAAAAATTTCAGGATCGATCGTGACGCCAGGGGTGATATCGTGCGCCTCTATCTTGAAAAAGTAAGGATTATCGATGATGCCAGGTAAGTGCTGAAGAGAGATTCAACATTTTTTTGAGCCCGCCCGGGCGATGATCAGAAAAAAAATTGCTCCACCGCACAATAATTTTTATCCTGCCTCCGGATAATTATTGACATAATGTCCAATACCCTGAAAGTATAGTATTCATGGCGGGATACATCCCGCCATTCACGTATCGTCCGGGAGACGCGCGGCGCGAACGGAAGGACCGTAACACCCTAACGGAAGGCAAGAGGTAGTAATGATCGTCATCGAAAGCATCAACCATATAGGCATCACCGTGTCGAACCTCGAGGAATCGGTGAAATTCTACAAGGACCTGTTTGATTTCGAAATCATCGACAGGGCCAGCGCTCCCGGCTTCGCCCTCATGCGGGTCGCCGACATCAATATCGGCCTCTACGAGTCGCCCGGTTACCGCGGGCCTGACGGGCCCCAGGGGAGGATCGCCTTTTTCGTTGACGAGGAGGACTTCGAGGACGCCGTCGATGAAATCCAGGATAGGGAGCTCACGATAATCCACGGCCCGGAAAACATTCGGAAGGGCAAGGTGGTGGTGTTCCTCGATCCTGACGGAAACCAGATAGAGCTGTCCTACCCGGCGATCTAGACCGCATCATGGGAGGTGAGCGCCCCGTGGCGGATGAATTCCCGTCGCTCCTGAAAAACCACAGGGTCATCCCCGTGGCTCGCTTTGACGGTCCCGACCAGGCCCTGCGAACCGCGGAGCTTCTCCATTCCCACTCCTTCGGAATTCTCGAGATCACCCTCCGGACCGACGCGGCGATTAAAAGCATACGCCGCGTGACGGCTGAATTTCCAGGCCTCCTCGTGGGCGCGGGCAGCGTGCTCGACGCCGACTCGATGAAGATGGCCCGGGACGCCGGCGCCGCCTTCTGCGTGGCCCCCGGCCTGGATACGCGTCTTCTCGAGGAGGCGCGGAAAACGGGGCTTCCCTTCATGCCCGGCGCCGCCACACCGACGGAGCTGAACGCCGCCCTCGCGTACGGCGAGGTGGTAAAGGTCTTTCCCGTTTCTCTCCTGGGGGGGACCGAGTACATCAGGGCTGTCTCCGCGCCCTTCGCCTCGCGACATTTCCACCTGGTACCCACGGGGGGCGTCAACGAGAATAACTATCTTGACTACCTGAAGCTTGACCGGGTCATCTCCGTGGGCATGTCGTACCTCGTTGATCCCGGTCTCGTCGCCGCGGGAGATTACGACGCCCTTGGTGAGCGGATGAAGCGAATCACGACGGCCCTCGAGGGGTAGCGCGGGAATGGCGCTCCCCGGCACCCTCCTCGCGAAGGCCCTGGAAAAGAGGCTTTCCCTCTACGAAGATCCCTTCACGAACTGCTTTCGCCTTTTCAACGGCGAGGGTGACGGCCTCCGCGGACTGACACTCGACTGGTACGGGGGATACCTTCTCGTCCAGTATTTCGACGACGGACTCGGCGAACTGACGGGCGAAATAACCGCGCTCATCGATTCACACGCGTCCGGGTTCCCGGATACTCCCCGGGGTGTGCTCCTGAAGAGGCGGCCGGGACCGGGCCTGGGGGCCGCCGCCCTGGCATCGGCGGCGAGGAGCGTTCTCCTGTCAGGGGAAGCGCCGCCGCGGGGCTTCCATGTCAAGCAGAACGGCGTCGATGCGATCGTTGACCTCGTGGAGGGGCAGAACACGGGGGTGTTCCTCGACATGCGCGGGGTCAGGGACCGCCTGGCGGACTACTACGCCCCCTCCGACCGGATGCTCAACCTGTTCTGTTACACGGCACTATTTTCCGTCCATGCCCTCAGGTGCGGAATCGGCGGCGCGGTTAACGTGGATCTTTCGAAGGGGGTTCTCGAGCGGGCCAGGGCCAACTACGCGCTCAACGGGCTTCGCGTCGATGACCGGGATTTCGTGTACGGCGATTCCCTCGACTGGATCAGGCGCCTCAAGAAAAAGGGCGCGCGTTTTACCTTTGCCCTCTTCGATCCCCCGACCTTTTCAAGGAACCGGAGGAGGACCTTTTCGGTGAAGCGCCACTATTCATCGGCCCTGGGCCTCCTGGCCGGGATCGTGGGCCCCGGGTGGGTTCTTACATCGGTCAACTCGCCGTCGATCTCCGTCGAGGAGTACAGGGGGTTCCATCCGGGCGGATGGAAATGCGAGTTCGTGGAGCAGGAACCCTTCGATTTTCCCTCCCGGGAATCTCCCTACCTGAAAGCGGGTCTCTGGAGGCTGCCGTGACGCGCAGCCGCATGGCGCGTCCGGGGATTGCACCGCCCCCCCTTCGATGCGGCGAATAAAAAAATCTTGACACTCCGCATTCCCGCGCCGATCATACGATAACGTTAACGAAACCATGATACTGGTGCGGCATGCTCTACATCTCCCTCGCTCTCATTTTCATCGGGATCATCATTTTCATCTTCTCCATCATCGTTGATGCCAGGAGAACCCACGAGGAGAAGGCGCCGCCCGCGGAGTCGTCTCCCGACAGGGTCCCGCCCCGGATGGAAGGCGGGGAGCGGCCATCCGGGAAGACGCATCGGGTTGACGGATCCGGCCGGGTGGCGATGCCCGGGAGCGCGGCGGTTCCCCAATCTCCGGGGCGGGCCAGGCAGGCCCCATCGCCATCCCACACCGGGAGGCAGGAGACCCGGACAAGCGGCGTTTCTCCCCGGCGGGAAACCTCCCCGCGCGTGCAATCCGAGCCCCTGGCGGTACTCTACGAGGACAGCTCCCGGGTCATTGACTACGATTCCGCCTCCGGGGTCATCGATCCGAGCCTTGAGAGATACAAGCAGATACGGAGGATCGGCAGGGGTAGGTTTGCCGTTGAAAAAGGCGGAATAACCTTCCGGACCGAGTCGACCCTCTATCGGTTCGACTTCCATCGCCTACACGGCATCAGGGAGGGGAGCCGGCATCTCGCGCTCTTCCTCGGGGGCAGTGAATCGGTGAGGCTTTTTATTTTCGAATCGGAAAGCGGATTGATACGGACCGCGGCGGCGGCGTATCGCGATTACCAGGGGAGCCCGGCCTGACATGTACGACAGATATCAAAGCAGGAGGAAGAACACGTTCCTCCGGCGGGTTATTATCACGGCCGTCCTGGTCGCCGGGGGCTTTTTCCTGGTCGCGAGATACCACCATTACCTGACGTTCTGGCGCTACGATCAGAACAAGCTTTACGCGCGGGTGGAGGCCGCCCTGAAGATCAGTGACGCGGTGAAAAAACGGGAGGCCCTCGGGGAACTGGCGGAGACCTTCATGCGCTACAAGGAGGAGCGACCGGCGGATCCCGAGGCGTTCCTGGTCTCGGGGAAGGTGCGGTATCACCACGCCATGGCAATGCTTCCCGGCACTTTTTCGGAGCTGTTGATAAACGACCGCGCCGCAGACATAGAAAAGGAGCCGAAGGCGGAATTCATAAGGGCGATCAGGGACTTCAGGAAGGCGCGGGCGCTCGACGAGGGAGCCCTTGATGAAACCTCCCTCTTCATGCTTGCCACCTCGGCCTATCTGTCCGGCTACTATGCCCCGGCCGAGATATTCACGATGATCGAGAAGCGGGGAGACCCGGGGAAGGGAATGGACGTTGAATTTGTCAGGTTCTATTCCGTTATAAATATTCTGAACGGGAAGGAGGATTACGGCCTTGCCTTCCTTTCCAGGCACGGCATGGCCGGAGATTCCATCCGGGGCCTCCTGTTCTACGCCACGGCTGAACGCATGGCGAAGAAGTATACCGGCGCCATCATGACCTACCGGAAAGTCCTGGCAATGACCCCCGACGACAGGATTCGCGAGCTGGTGCATTTCAACCTTGGCAGGATTTATTACCAGCAGTCTCTCTTCCGCGAGGCCATCGAGCAGTTTTCCGGCGCACTCGGGCTGAACGAGGGAAGCATCCCGTCAAGAATATGGATGGGCAGGTGCTACCTCGCCCTCGGGGACAGGGAGAAGGCCAGGGCCTTATGGAACGAGGTCCTGGCGCGGGACGGATCCAACGCGGAGGCGAAACAACTTCTCGGGACCATATGATATAACGGGCCCGGAGAGGACCATCATTCCGCGGCGGGGGCGCCGTGAAGCGTGCATGCGGGGAGGTCGGGATGGGCGCGTGTCCGCCTCGTAATTTGGAAAAATAGCGATAATATCTTGACAAAAAAAACGCCTATTGTAGTAGAAAGTCCTGTGCTTCTCGCTCACAAGCCGGTCGAAGTACGCGGGCGCCGGATTATCTGACACCCATCAACCTGAGGAGTAGGTATACATGTTTCTTGATTCGCTATATGGAATGTTTTCGAATGATATGGGTATCGATCTCGGCACCGCGAACACACTGGTCCACGTGAAAGGCCAGGGGATCGTTCTTTCAGAGCCCTCCGTCGTGGCGGTCCAGACCAGCACGGGCAGGGTCCTCGCCGTGGGACACGAGGCGAAACGGATGCTGGGGAGGACCCCCGGCGATATCGTGGCGATACGCCCCATGAAGGACGGCGTCATCGCGGACTTCGAGACCGTCGAGAAGATGATTCGCTATTTCATCACCAAGGTCCACAAGAGGAAGACTCTGGTCCGGCCACGGGTGGTCATCGGGGTGCCCTCGGGGATCACCGAGGTGGAAAAGCGCGCCGTGAGGGAATCGGCGGAGCAGGCCGGGGCCCGGGAGATATTCCTGATCGAGGAGGCCCTGGCCGCCGCGATCGGCGCGAATATACCCATCCATGAGCCCGCGGGGCACATGGTCATCGATATCGGGGGGGGGACCACGGAGATCGCGGTGATATCCCTCGGGGGCATGGTCATCTCGGATTCCATCCGGATCGCCGGAGACGAATTCGACGAAGCGATAATCAAATACATGCGGACCCAGTACAACCTGGTCATCGGCGAGCGGATGGCGGAGGAAGTGAAGTTCCGGATCGGCAATGCCTTTCCGGAAAAGAAAATAGAGACAATGGAGCTCAAGGGAAGGGACGCCATATCCGGTCTTCCGCGCACCCTGGAGATAGACACCACGGAGGTGCGGAAGGCCCTGAAGGAGCCGGTGGACCAGGTCCTTGACGGCATCAAGCATGCCCTGGAAAAAACGCCCCCGGAACTCGCGGCGGATATCGTCGAGCGGGGAATCGTCATGACCGGCGGCGGCTCCCTCCTGAAGGGGCTCGACAAGTATATAAGCAAGGAAACCGGCGTACCGGTGATTCTGGCGGAAAATCCCCTCACCTGCGTGGTCCTGGGGGCGGGCAAATTCCTCGAGGAATTGAAGCACCTGTACCGGGCGAATCTGAAATAAGGCAGGCGCGCCGGCCCGCGGGGGGTCCCGCTCCCCGGGTCCGGAAGCGCGAGTGAACCATATCGTGGAATTTATCGTACGACATCGAAGCGTCGTGGCCTTTGTGTCTTTCAGCCTCTTCTGCGTCGTGTCCCTATCGGTCCAGTCAACCACCTTCACCCTCACCTTTGAGGGAGTCATCAGCGCGGTGACGATGCCGTTCCAGAAGGCCTACGACGGTATCCAGGGGGGCATCTCGCGCATATGGGCCGGCTTTACCGAGCTGACCCGGGTCCGCGAGGAGCTTGCCATCACGAGGAAAAAGCTCCAGAAATACGAGGCCATGAACGAGGAGATGAGCGAGATCAAGCGCGAAAACGCGCGCCTTCGTTCCCTCGCCGGAATTACCGAGAGGGTTGAATTCCAATCCATTCCCGCGTCGATCATCTCGAAGGACCCGGATAACTGGTTCCGCACCATTATCATCAACAGGGGGACCTCCGACGGCGTGAGGGAGAACATGCCGGTGATCGCCTTCCAGGGGGGGCAGAAGGCCGTCGTGGGAAAGGTCATCGAGGCGCGCCGGAGCATATCGCGTATCGCTCCCATCATATCCCCCGACGTCAAGATCGGGGTGAAGCTGCAGGAGGCGCGCTTTCCCGGGCTCCTCTACGGCTATTCGGGCAACTCCAATCTCTGTAAAATGGACTACATCAGCCGCGCCGCGTTCATACGATTCAACGACGTGGTGATCACCTCGGGCCAGGGCGGCGTGTTCCCCCCCGGACTGGTGGTGGGGACCGTCCTGAAATCCTATGCCCTCGAGTCGAGCGCGTTCCAGCGGGCCATTGTGAAACCCATCATCGATTATGATCTCGTAGAAGACGTGTTCGTGATAAAAAAGGATATTGACAAGGATCTTTTCGAGCTTTTCGAGGAGGAGAAAGAGAAAGAGCAATGATCGTAACCTATCTTTTCACCGCCGCCATCATACTCGTTTCCCTCCTCGTGCAGGGACACACCTCCTTCGACGTGCTCCGGATCGCCGGCGTCAAACCGGATCTTATCTTCATCACCGTGGTCTACCTGTCCTACTGCTTCGGCTCCTTTTACGGCGAGGTGACCGCGTTCATCAGCGGGCTCCTCCATGACGCGGTATCAAATTCGCCCCTCGGACTCCTTACGCTTCCCAAGGTGGCCGTGGCCTTCATCATCGGAATGTTCGGCCGGTCGCTTTTCAAGAGCAACATACTCACGATATCGCTCCTCCTGTTTTCAGCGTCGATCGTCAAGGGCTTTCTCACGCTTTTTCTCTGCTATGTCTTCCATGAGGCCTCGGCTTCCTCGATATTGAGCATCATTCTTCCCGAGGCATTCTACAATGCCCTCCTGGCGCCGCCCCTCTTCTTCCTCTTCGACAAGATTTTCGAGCGAGAGCTCGAGCGGGAGGGTTATCTCTGAGATGCTGATGCGCTCCTCGGTCAAGTCCAAGCTCCAGGAGGCCTTCCGGATAAGGATGATCGTGTTCATGGCGGCGACGGGGCTTGTCTTTTTCCTGCTCCTGGTGCAGCTCGTCAACCTTCAGCTCATCCACGGGAAGGAGTACCAGGTCAGGGCGCGGATCAACATGGAAAGCAATATCCCGATACCCGCTGCCCGGGGCGACATGTTCGACCGCAATTTCCAGGAAGGAAAGAACAACGTGGTGATCGTGTCGAACAGGCCTTCC
>CAZKPR010000037.1:0-24854 GCA_964554685.1 uncultured Leptospirales bacterium
CATCATCGGCATGATCCACGACATCTCCGACCGCATCAACCTCCTTTCCCTGAACGCGGCCATCGAGGCCGCCCGGGCCGGTGAATACGGCCGCGGCTTCGCCGTCGTGGCCGACGAGATATCCAAGCTCGCGGACCAGACCACGGAGAGCGTCAAGGAGATCGACGCCCTCATCCGCCAGAGCGATACCGGCGTATCGAAGGGGATCGCCACCGTCGCGGGAACCGTGACGGTGCTCTCGGAGATCATCGAGGGGGTGAACCACATCGGCGAGATGGTGGGGGCCATCCGGCGGAGCACCGAGGCCAACGTGGCGGCGGGGGAATCGGTCAACAGCGGCGCGGTCCACGTAAGCGCCCGCTCCGAGGAGATCGCCACGGCCACGGAGGAGCACAAGAAGGCCGCGGAGGAGATCGTCCGCTCCATCACCGACGTGAACCATCTCATCCAGTCGAGCGCCATGCGCGCCCAGGCGATGACGGAGGACCTGAAGACCATCGCCGACATGGCGGAGAAGGTGAGGACCACCATGGAGTCGATCGACATGTCGGGCCTGGAAGAGGACGGCGACTAGGGATTCCCCGGGGCGTGACATCCCGTAAATGAATTGACCCGGAGCGCCGGGGCATGGCACCATTATGAAATTCTCGTCAGCGCGGGGTACACGCCATGCCGGATCTGCTTGAACGAATCACCGCGGTCATCCATGGCCAGCGCTTCGCCGTCCTGGCCACCACGGGCGGGGACGGGCCCTACACCAGCCTGGTTGCCTTCGCGGGGACGGGCTCATCCCACGAGCTGGTCTTCGTCACCCCCCGGGACTCCGTCAAGTACCGGAACCTCGCCGGGAACGACCGCGTGTCCCTTTTCATCGACGACCGGGGAAACCGCGACGCGGACCTGCGCGAGGCCACGGGGATCACCGTCATGGGAAGGGCCGCCGAGGTGACGGGACCGCGGCGCGACGGTATCCTGCCCCATTACCTGGAACGCCACGGCCGCCTCGACGATTTCGCCGGAGACCCGGCGAACGCCCTCGTCCTGGTAACGATCACGCGGTATGTCATGGTAAGCGAATTCAGCAGGGTCGAGGTTTACGAAGCGTGAGGGGCATCCCGCGGGAACGGGGCTGACTCTTTTCACGGCACAGTCGGTCGTTCGATATAATCGGATCGCCCGAATATAATCATTGACAATACCCGGCATACCCCCACAGTGGCCGAAAATTCGATATTTCATCCCGCTGTCTCATAACCCTCACCGTTTCAGCCGGCTGTCATTTCAAGGAGAAAAGAAAACAATGTCATTTGAAGACCTGGGCCTTATCGCGCCCATCATGAAGTCCCTGCACGCCGAAGGCTACACGCACCCGACACCAATCCAGGAACAGGCGATCCCGATCATACTCGGCAAACGCGACCTCCTCGGCTGCGCCCAGACGGGCACGGGAAAGACCGCGGCCTTCGCCATCCCCCTGCTCCAGATGCTCCACGAGGACCCTGATGCCGCCCGTGGGCCGCGAACCATCGCCACGCTGATCCTGACCCCCACCCGGGAGCTCGCCATCCAGATCGGGGAAAGCCTTGCCGCCTACGGGCGGCACACGGGAATTCGCCATGCCGTGATTTACGGCGGCGTATCGCAGAAATCCCAGATTCACGCCCTCCGGACAGGGGCGCGGATCCTGATCGCGACGCCGGGAAGGCTTCTCGACCTCATGAGCCAGGGGCATGTCGACCTGAAGAACCTGAGTCACTTCGTCCTGGACGAGGCGGACCGGATGCTCGACATGGGCTTCATCCACGACGTGAAGAAGATCATCTCGAAGCTTCCCCCGCGCAGGCAGTCCCTCTTCTTTTCCGCCACCATGCCCCCGGAGATTTCGCGCCTGGCGGACAGCATCCTGGAAAACCCGGAGAAGGTGGCGGTGACCCCCGTTTCCTCCACCGTGGAGATCATCGAACAGGAGCTCTACTATGTTGACAAAAAGAACAAGGAGCGTCTTCTCGTCCACCTCCTGAACGACCCGTCAATCGTCACCGCGCTTATCTTCACGAGAACGAAGCACGGGGCGGACCGCGTCGCGAAAAACCTCGTCAGGGCCGGCATAAAAGCCGAGGCGATCCACGGCAACAAGTCCCAGGGGGCGCGCCAGAGCGCCCTGGGGAATTTCAAGGCCAGGCGCACGCGGGTCCTCGTCGCGACTGATATCGCCTCCCGCGGCATCGACGTGGAGGAGCTCTCCCACGTGATCAATTTCGAGATACCCAATGTTCCGGAGACCTACGTGCACCGGATCGGGCGCACGGGACGGGCGGGTCTCGGCGGCACCGCGCTGTCGTTCTGCGACGGAGAGGAAAAGGCTTTTATCGCGGATATTGAGAAGCTGCTTGCGAAGAGGATCCCCCTGCGCGAGGGGCATCCCTACCCGATGATGGAAACAGGACCGGTGGTCGTCCGGCCCAATCGCCCCGCTGACAGGTCTCACGGGAAGAACACCGCATCCCCTGTACGTAAACCGAAAGGGAAAGCGCCCGCCGCCAGGCCGCGTCGCCGTAGAAGCTATTGAAATTTCACGCCATGGGAAGCAGGCCCCGCGTGTTTTACCGCGGGGCCCTCAGGCGTCCACGCAGATGATGCACACGTCGTCGTCGAAATCGTCGGTACCGCTGAATTCCTTTAATTCCCTGAAAAGCATTTCAACGCATTCCCGGCAGTCCCTCTCCCCGACGCGCGCCAGCAGGCCCGGCAGGCGCTCCTCAAACCTCTTGTTCCTGTCATCGCCCGCCGACGCCTCGATGAGACCGTCGGTGAAGAGCAGCAGCTTGCCCCCCGGAAGGAGAACGGCCTCGTTGTTGCGGTAGGTCTTCCCGCGGCGCTCCAGCTCGCCATTGGGCATCACCGCCAGGGGAAGTCCGCGCGAGCCCTTCATCTCCGCGACGCCGTCGCCGATGACGTAGGGATGGCTGTGGCCCGCGTTGGCGTAACGCACCGCGCGGCTATCCGGGTCGAACACGCAGTAAAAGGCGGTGACGAAGTGCCCCGCGGTCTGGCCGAGGAGGAGCTCGTTCAGGTACTGCAGCAGACGGGCGGGGTCATCCTTCCGGTCACCCGATTGGAGAATGATCGTTTTCACCATGGAGGTGATGAAGGCGGCGGGCACGCCGTGGCCCGACACGTCGCTCAGAAAAATGCCGATGCGCCGGGAACCCTCGAAGGCGATGAAATCGTAAAAGTCCCCGCCGACCCGGTCCATGGGGCGGTACAGTGAGTGGATGAAATCGGCCGGGTGGTGCAGCGGGATAAGCTGCTGCTGGATCCTGCGCGCCATGTTCAGCTCGTTTTCAATAGTCTCATTTCTCTCCCTGAGCCGGTCCTTTTCCACTACCAGCTCGTCGGTCCGCTCGCGCACCTTCTTTTCCAGGTTCTCCGAAAGGTCCTCCACCTTGTTGAACGCCGAGGAGAAGGTGCGGGCCAGGTTGAAGGACTGGGCGAAGATGAAGACGAATATGCTCATTGGCACCAGCTGTACCGACAGGATAAGGTAATTCGCCAGGAAAATATCATTCATCACGGCGATAAAAATCACGACAAAACCCGCGAAGGCGATCATGGCCCCCTCGCTCCCTGCGCGTATGGCCCGCGCGACACAGGCGAGGATGTAGACGCCCGCCAGCACCAGGAAGCCGTTGATAAGGAGAAGCGTCTCGCTGTAGACCCGGGCGGGGAAGAGGACGATCATAATTGAAAAAACGCCGAACAGGGCACTGAAAATCCGGTTCATGGTTTTGAACATGAACGACCCGTAGAGCCTGGCGATGAAGGCCAGGAAGAGCGGGACGCTCAGCGTGATGGTAAGGAAATTGAGCTTTACCATGACCTCCCAGTCGATGCCGGGAACGATGTTCATGATATACATCTGGTTCGTCACCAGGGTCCTCAGGGCCAGGAGCAGGGAAAACAGGCCGAACCAGAGGGATGACCGGTCCTTCTTTCTCACCGCGTAGAGGCCGAGGTAATAGAGGCCCATGATGAAGAGGCTGCCGAAAAGGAACATGTCGTAGGCCAGGGCGTTCTCGTGCCTCCGCCTGATGTCGTCCCTTCTCCCGATAGAGAGGCTGCTCCAGATGCCGCCGTAGGTATAGGAATGGTTGGAAACCTGGATGATGATCTCCGCCTCTTCACGGGGAGGCATGTCCACGGTCCGTGAAACCTGCCCCGGCGACGCCAGGGCGGGATCCGCGCTGACCCTGCCGGCGCCCCCCAGGAGCCTGCCGTTGACCCAGAGCCGGTAGGCGGTATTGGGATAAAGCGCGCCCAGGGAGAGCGCGCCGGGGTAATTCGTTCGTACCCGCAGGCGATAGGTGGCGCATCCATGCCCGGGAAGGTGCTTTCCGTCGATGACGTAATGGTTCCATGAACCGGGCACGTTGAACGAGCCGGACGGAAGGGGCCCGGGCGATGACCGGAAATCCTCCGGCCCCAGGAGGCGCTGCCAGTAAAAGTCCCACTCGCCCTTCAGGGGCAGGTGCCCCTGTCGTTCAAAGTCCCACTGCCGCAGGTCGAGCATGCCCTTCTCGGCGCGCGGCGGGGCCGGCCGGTCGAGCGCGCCGGCACAGGACAGCCCCGGGGCCGCGACAAGCGCCGCCAGGAGGAGTCGCATGAACAGGGCGCGTGTAAGTGCGGTAGTTTCCGATGCAACAGGCGCGAGTGGCATGACGTCACTCTCGCAAAACGTGCCATAAAATCAAGGTGGAAATTTCTGGAACGGGATTTATTGTCAGACGGGCATGTTAAGGGCGGCTGTCCCGTGCGGCGCGGGGATCACTTTCCCTCTATTTTCTTCTCCCACATGTCATGCTTGTTGCACCGGGAGACCACGTAGAGGGGAAAGAGGGCCTCCGCGGGGACCCTGAAGGAGGCCTCGGCGCGCTCGCCGCGATTGAAGGTCTTTTTCGCGATCTCCTTCCTTTTCGCGTCGAAGAGGGCGATGGTCTCCACGTAGTGGCGCGTGTCGCGGCGGCGGGTGAAGGGCACGGTCACCTCGAGGACCCTGCCCCCCTTCCCGTCGGGAACGAAATCGCACTCCGGCTCATGGTCCGCCGCGAAGGGGGCCCACTTCCCCGGCTCCGCGGCGCTGTAGAACTTCTGGTCCTTCACGACCGCGAGGCCCCCGCCCTCGCCGCCCATGTCGGAGCAGGAACCGAAAACCGCCAGGACCGCGGCCATGAGCGCCCCCGCGGCGGTGAGATGGAGACGCCGTGCCGTCACGGGCTGTCCACCTCCTCCTCGGCGCCGTAGTTGAAGAAGGTGAAGGGATCGGACTGGTTGTTGTACTCCGTTTCCACCCATCCCGCCGTGCGCTCGACACTGGAGACGCGCACCTCGTCGATGACGCCGTTGAAGAGGAGCGTGTCATCAAACCTGCTGCCGATACGGAGCGGCGTGTTGTCGTCCGTGAGGAGCGCCAGGTCCGGGTCCGTGGTCATGTCAGCACCGTTGAAGTAGAGGGAGCAGGTGCCCATGGGCATACCCAAATGGTAGACCGCCACATAGTAGTTGAACCAGGCCGTGGTTATCGTCCCGGGGGCCATGTCCGCCTCGCCGAAACTGCCACCGTTGCTGTAGACGGTAAGGTCTCCCAACAGGGGATTGGCGGTGATCTCGTAGCCGTTCACGGCTGCCGCGTTGGAACGCTTGGAGACCAGGGCCATCTCCAGGTCCGTGCCCAGGGCGGGCTTAAACCAGGCCGACACCGTGACGTCCCCCCCGATTTCCAGTGACGCTGATGAGATGATTTCCACGTAGT
Source organism: uncultured Leptospirales bacterium (assembly GCA_964554685.1). GTDB lineage: Bacteria > Spirochaetota > UBA4802 > UBA4802 > UBA5550 > RBG-16-49-21. Next base: position 5,810 of record CAZKPR010000037.1, read on the forward strand.
CGTCCACGCCGTCGAAGAGGATGGCGCCGCCCATCTGGCCGGCCACGGCCGCGGGCGCGCCCTGGAAGGAGCCGTTCTGGGAATTCGGCGATGATTCCTTGGGGTCCACGTTGTCGGTGAGGTGCCACACCCCGGCGTAGTTGTTGCTCCACACGGCCGGGTCGTTGGCCTCCGTCGCCGTGGCGTTGCCGTAATACACGTAGAAGGAGACATCCTGGCCCATGAGCAGCGCCGGCGCGTTGAACCAGAGCTCGCCCCGCTGCATCCCCGTGTCGATTGCCGCCACCTCCCGGGGCAGCTTCATGCGGCCGTTCCCGGCCGTTATCACGATGTCGCTGCCGTCGGGCTTCACGCGGTTGAAGAAATCGGCGCCCAGGTCGTCCAGGCGCAGGTACACCGGGAAGGAGAGGAGGTCATCCGCCACCTTCGCGGACCGGACAGTGATCCGCTTCCGGTACTGCCATGCCGGGTCGAACCAGAACTTGATGAGGCGCTGGGCGAGGCGCTGGTTCTCGTAGCAGAGCTTGATCCACTCGGGGGACCGCTGGAGGTGCTCCACGCGGATCTCGTCAATGGCGCCGTCGAAAAAATAGGCGGGGGTCGGGCTGGCGCCGAAGACGAGGTCTGTGCCGCCCGCCTGGAGCGCGTCCACAGTGCCGTCCGAGGGAGCGACGAGGCCGTCAAGGAATAGTTCCGCCGTCGTGCCGTTTATGGTGGCCCCCATGTAGTGCCATCCCGTGTCCAGTACGTCGCCCGATGCGCTCATGTCGGCCAGGGCGGTATCGGGGCCGCCGGCCAGGAGTTTGATCGTCTCGTCCTGGGTGTTGATGACCAGCTCGTAGCCGTCGGCAACGGCCTTCTTGGATATGATCCGGTAGTCCGTGGCGAATTCGCCGTTATCGGGGCGGACCCAGGCCGAGAGGGTCAGCTGGCCCGTGATGTTCAGTGACGGGGAAGTGGCCTGGAGTATGTGGGCCGCGGCGCCGTCGAAGGAGCGCGCCAGGCCGATGATCCCCGCCAGGTCGTTCACCGAGCCGACGTTCGCGCCGTCGTTTCCGTTGACCGTGACGTCGTCGATCGTGGCCGGCGCGACCCCGTCGGCCAGGTGCCACACGCCGGCGAAGCCGTTGGCCACGTCGAAGACCCCCGCGGGGTCCTGGCCGTCGGGCACCGTGCCGGGCATCACGTCGTCGTAGTACATGGTGATATAGTCCCCCGTGCTGTTGCCGTCGACCTGCGGCACCAGGACCCACACCTCGGCGCGGTCGAGCGCCTGGTCCCACCGCTCGACATGGTACTTGAGGGGGATGCCGGATTTGTCGATGAAGCGGATGTCGTCGGCGTCCGGCTGCACGGCGTCGATGATGGCCGGGTCGGTCAGCCTGAGGAGCAGGGGAAAATTCATTACGTCATTCGGCACGTCTGCGCCGTCCGGGGTGGTGTCGAAGCGGCACACCATCTTGGAGAGGAAGCCGTGTATCGTTCCCGCGCTGGTGAGGGCCGGGTTGTTGGCCGCGTCAAAGATCTGCGCCGCCCGGGGCCCGATGGCGTCCGTTTCCATGTCAGCGGGGGCAAAAACCGCGTCGGCCAGCACCTCGGCCTGGCCGTCGCAGGCGTCCCCGTCGCTCATGCCCGTGAGCGACGTCGCGCCGCCGCCGCTGGTGTTGAAGTAATCGAAATCGCCAAACGCCAGGTTCGACGCCCCGTCGCAGATGCCGCCGTCGCGGTCAACCGCCTCGCTGAAGGCCACCATGGCCGTGTTGCCGCCCGGGGGGCCCACCACGTTGACCACCACGGGGGCGGCGGTATCCGTCTCCACCACGGCGGCCATGTTCACCTGGGCGATGATGTTGCCCGCCAGGTCAGAGAGGGCCGGCGAGGCCCCGGTCGTCAGGTCGGGCTTGGCGTCGGTGTCGTGCACCAGGGACTCGCTGAACTTCAGGTAGATCACGTCATCGTTCGCCGTGTCGGCCTCGGGCGCGGCGGACCCCTGGGCCATGACCAGGTTGGGGTAGCCCGCCGCGGTCCATTCGAACTGGAGGCTCCCCTGGCTGTTCGCGGCATGGCCGGGGAAGGAGCTGTCGTTCACGTCCTCGCTCAGGGTGACGCGGTAGTGGTCGATGCGTCCGTTGCCGTCGGCGTCCATGGTCTCCGCCGCGGTGATGAAGGGCGTCACGGTGTCGATGGCGATGTCCCTGGTGTCGGCCAGGTTGCCGCCCACGGGGGGCGTAAGGTCCGTGTTGTTGCCCGCCGCGTCGCGCAGGATGCCGCCGCCTCCCAGGGCCAGGGTGTTTACGTTCAGGTCGGTGCTGTTTTCACCGGCCCCCACGATATAGGTCCCCGAGGCGGTGTTCGAGGGTCCGAAGGCCGCGATGTTCACCGCGGCGCCGGTGTCAAGCAGGATGTCCAGGGTGCCCACGGTGAGGGTCACGTCTTCGCTGAAGTTGACCGTCACGTCGATGCTGGCGCCCTGGCGGTAACGGCCGTCGGCCGTGGATGAGGTTATGGAGGTGATGAAGGGCGCGGTCGTGTCCACCTCCAGGGCCTTGTTGTCCGCCAGGCTCTGGCCGACGGGTATCGTCAGGTCGGCGTTGTTGCCGTAGTCGTCGCGCAGGATGCCGCCCCCGGCCAGGGAAAGGCCCGTGGAGTTCAGGTCCGCGCTGGTGTCGCCGGCCCCCACGATGTAGGTGCCGCTGGCCGTCATGGCGGGGCCGAAGGCCGCGATGCTCACCGTGTCGCCCGTGTCCAGGGTGACTTCAAGGGTCCCCACGGTGAGGGTCACGTTCTTGTCGAAGTTCACGGTCACGTCGATGTTCGCCCCCGTGCCGTGGGGCCCGTCCGCCGTCGCCGAGGTGACGCCCGTGACCGTGGGCGCCACGGCGTCGATGGCCACGGCGGAGTTGTCCGCCAGGTTATTGCCCACGGGAAGCGTCAGATTGGCGTCGTTGTTCAGGCCGTCGCGCAGGGTCGCCCCCGCCTCCAGGGCAACGTTCGTGACGTTCAGGAGGGCGCTCGTTTCGTTCGCGGCCACGGTGTAGGTACCCATGCCGTTGCTCGAGGGACCGAAGGGCGCGATGCTCACCGTGCCCCCCGTGTCCAGGGTGAGGGTCATGGTGTTCCCCGCCAGGGTCAGGTTGTCGCTGAAGTTCACGGTCACGTCAATGGTCGCCCCCGTGCCGTGGGTCCCCGCCGCGGGCGTGGAGGTGATCGAAACGATGAAAGGAACCGCCGTGTCGATGGCGATAGCCTTGTTGTCCGCCAGGTTGTTGCCCCCGGGGAGTCCCAGGGAGGCGTCGTTGTTGATGACGTCGCGCAGGGTGGCGCCGACCGCCAGGGCCACGTTCGTGACGTTCAGGAGGGCGCTGGTGTTCCCCGCGGCCACGGTATAGGTCCCCGAGGCGGAGCCGGCGGGGCCGAAGGGCGCGATGCTCACCACGACGCCCGTGTCAAGGGTCACCAGGAGGTCGTTCCCCGCCAGGGTAACGTTCTCGCTGAAGTTCACGGTCACGTCGATGGTCGCACCCGTGCCGTAGGTTCCGTTTGCCGTGGCCGAGGTTATCGAGGTGATGAACGGCGCCGCCGTGTCGATGACAATGGCCCTGTTGTTCTCCAGGTTGCTGCCACCGGGCAGGGCCAGGGAGGCGCTGTTGCCCGGCGCGTCAGTCATCGTGGCCGCGCCGGCCAGGGCCACGTTCGTCACGTTCAGGTCCCCGCTCGACTCACCCGCCCCCACGATGTAGGTCCCGCTCGCCGACATGGACGGCCCGAAGGGCGCGATGTGCACCACGGCACCCGTGTCAAGGGTCAGCTCGAGGTCGTTCCCCGCCAGGGTGACGTTCTCGTCGAAGTTCACGGTCACGTCGATGTTCGCCCCCGTGCCGTAGGCGCCGTCGGCCGTGAAGGAATCAATGGAGGTAATGCGCGGCGCCGTCCTGTCCAGGGTCACGCTGGTCAAATCGGTGGTCGAGGCTATGGCCGCCGTCGCGTTGCCCGCCAGGTCCCTGATGCTCCCGATGGAAAAGGCCACCACGCCCTCGGGGTCGCCCGCCGCCATGACGCGCGTGGCCGTCCAGTTGACCGGACCGCCCGCCACGGCTGCGGCGGCGCCGTTGATGGTCACCGCGGGCGCCTGGAGGTCCTCGTCGGAGACGAAGGTCAGCGTCACCGTGTCGCCCACGATGGCCATGGCCGAGAGGGGGTTGCTCGATATAATGCTCACGGGATCGATCGTCGGCGCCGTCATGTCGTACACCACGGTCGAGGCGTCCGTGGTGGCGGACACGTCGGCCGCCACGTTCCCCGCCAGGTCCTGGATGCCTGAAATCGTGAAGGTGACCGCGACCTCGGGGTCACCGGCGTTCATGACGCGGGAGGCCGTCCAGTTGACCGGCCCGCCCGACACCGTGGCGGCGACAGTGTTGATCTCGACGGTGGGGGTGATCAAGGCCTCCCCGGCGGTGAAGGAGAGGGTGACCCTGTCGCCGAGGACCGCCAGGGAAGTGTTCGGGTTGTTCGACCCGATGATTACGGTGGAGAGACCCACCACGGTGTCATAGACCACGGTAAAGCGCGGGGCCGCCTTCGAGAGGTTCCCCTCGGCGTCCTGGGCAGACCCCGCCGGGATGTCAACGGTGACGGCGCCGTCAACGAGGGGGGTAATAGTCGCGGTATAGGTGTCGCCGCTCCCCGCGAACCCACCCGCGGAGCCGTTTCCCACGACGATATCAGCCAGGTCGAAACCGGTGACCGGACTTTTAAAGACGATAGTTATCGGTATGGGAGCGTTGGTGGACCCCGAAACGGGCGACTGGATACTCACGGTGAGGCCCATGTCGAGGTTAGACATGAGAAGGGCCTCATTTTCGTTCTCGGTGTTTTTATAGAGATCGTTTCTGTTACAGGAAAGGGCGCCGGCCAGGGAGAGGAGGATAAAAAAAGAGGCGATCTGTTTCATAGCGGACCCTTCCGGGACATGGTATATTGTAAAGTTTTTATATATAAATTTATATATAATGCGTGCATGTTTCTCTACTTATTTAGATACTAAAAAAACAACCGGGTGTCAAGAAAACAAGCCCATTCAGGCTTTAATTTGTGGGATATTTTATAAAAAAATCCTGGATCAAAACGAGGCAATACGCGGGATAATTATCTCTCGCTATCCTCGGCCACCCGGTAATAGAGCCGCCTGGGCGTGACTGCAAAGAGGGCGCGGAGAAGCCTGTTGCGAAATCCCGGGACGCAGATCACCTTCCCCTTTTCCAGGCACCGCATGGATATCTCCACCACCCTCCCGGGATCCATCCAGTGGAACATTGTATTGCCCCGTACCTCCTCCTCCACCCCCATCTTCCGGTGGAAGTCGGTGACCGTGAAGCCCGGACAGAGGGCCTGGACGCGGATGCCGTGGCGCCGCGTCTCCAGGTGCAGGGACTCGGTGAAGAGATTGAGAAACGACTTGGCGCCGCCGTAGATGCCGTTGATCGGCGCCGGGGCGAAGGCCCCCAGTGAGGAGACGTTAATTATGGTCCCCTTTTTTCGCTCGATCATACCCGGCAGGGCGGCGTGTATGAAGCGGAGGGCCGCGGTGACGTGAACCTGTAAAAGGTCCAGGTGGTCCCGGATCGGCAGGTCCGCGAAGAAGCCGTCGATTCCGTACCCGGCGTTGTTCACCAGGACCGAGAGGTTCTTTTCCCCCCGGATGGCCTCGAGGACGGCGCGCATTCCCTTCTCCCCCGACAGCTCGGCGATGACCACCTTCACGGAAACGCCATGGGCCTTCCTGATTTCGCGTGCCGCCTCGTTGATTACGCGTTTTCTCCGGCCCGTGACGACCAGGTCGTGGCCCATCCGGGCGAAGCGCTCGGCGAAAGCGCGGCCGATGCCGGAGGTCGCTCCGGTTATAAGGGCGGTTTCTCGCTGCATGGCGGTTCCTCCTGGCAAGCTGACAATTCAATGAAGACAAGCATGGCAGGAATAATCAGAAAAACAATAACAAATTGAACCACGGATGGACACGGATGAACACAGATAAATAATGTGAAGTATGCATCCCGAAAAAATATTTGTATGAATCCATTATAAATCATTTTTTTCTTTAAAACCGCACACTATTCTTTTCCCCCATCCGTGTGTATCCGTGTCCATCCGTGGTTCAAAAAGGAAAGGTTTGCCTGAATGCGCATCGATTAAAAACGGTTCTACAAATAATAAATGTGCGTACCTCCCGGCATGAATACTGTTTTTTTCTTGTCAATACCTTCACGGGAAGGTAGACATGTAAAATGCGCGTTCCGTCACGCCCGTCGGCGGGAACGCCCCCGGGGGAGCTGACCCGTGAAGAATCAGGAGGCCCGGTCATGAAACGAGCGCTGCCGCGCATGGTTCTTGTACCCCTTTCGATCCTCGTGATCTGCTGCAGCACCGTGCCGATCACGGGCCGCAAGCAATTCACCATCATACCCGAATCACAGATGATCGCCATGGCGGACCAGCAGTACGCCGAATTCATGAAGGCGAACCCCCTGAGCGCGAACCAGGCCCAGGCCCGCATGGTGAGGAACGTGGGCGAGAGGCTCCGCGCCGCCGTGGAGCGCTACATGGCGGAACAGGACCGCTCGTCCGACCTGAAGAATTACGCGTGGGAATATAACCTTGTCGAATCGAAAGACGTCAACGCCTGGGCCATGCCCGGGGGAAAGATCGTCTTCTACACCGGGATCCTCCCCCTTACCCGGGACGAAACGGGGATCGCCGTGGTCATGGGCCACGAAATCGCCCACGTCATCGCGCGCCACGGGAACGAGCGGATGACCCAGGCACTCGTGGCGCAGATGGGGGGCATGGCCCTCGCCCAGGCCCTGAAGGACAGGCCGGAGCAGACGCAGAAGCTCTGGCTCGGAGCCTTCGGACTCGGGGCACAGGTGGGCATGCTCCTCCCCTACAGCCGCCTTCACGAGAAGGAGGCTGACCGCCTGGGGATGATCTTCATGGCCATGGCGGGGTACAATCCCGAGGCGGCGGTTGAGTTCTGGGGACGGATGGCGGCAATGAACAAGGGGGGAGCGATGCCTGAATTCCTGAGCACACACCCCTCTGACGCAACGCGAATAAGGCTTTTGCACAACGCCCTCCCCGAGGCGAAGGGCTATTACCGGCCATAAACCGGCCCGCCGGGGCTTAAAAATCCGGCCTGGGGACGTAATCTTTTTTTATTGGTGAAATTGAACGAAAATACCGAAATATCTACAGAGAGCATTCTGAATACCACAAGGATTTCTGTATGGAAATAACACTGATTATTGGCCTGGTATGGGGTTTCACCACCCTCGCCCTCGGGATCATCTTCGCGAAAAGCAGCCTCCTGATATTCATGGACCCCCCGTCGGTCATGATCACCGTGGGAGGGAGCATCGCGGCCCTGATGGTGGGCTATCCCCTGAGGCAGCTCCTGAAGCTGCCGGTATTCTTCAGGATCGCCCTCTTCCCCGCGAAATACAACCTGAGCGAGCTGATCGTCACGATCGTGTCATTTTCCGAGAAGGCCCGGCGCGAGGGTCTTCTCGCACTGGAGGACGACCTGGAGGAGCTTGACGACCCCTACATGAAAAAGGGCCTCCAGCTCGTGGTCGACGGCACGGACCCGGAGCTCGTGAAGAACATCATGGACAACGAGATCGAGCAGATGGTGAACCGCCACGACGACAACAAGCGGATCTTTGACGACTGGGGATCCTGGGCGCCCGCCTTCGGCATGATCGGGACCCTCATGGGTCTCGTCATGATGCTGGTCAACCTGAGCGACCGGGCCTCCATCGGCCCCTACCTGGCCGTCGCCATCCTCACCACAATGTACGGCGCCATCATGTGCTACCTGATATTCCAGCCCATTGCCACGCGCCTCGAGATGATGACCAACAAGGAAGTGCTGATGAAATCGATCATCCTCATGGGGGTCCTTTCCATACAATCCGGAGACAACCCCCGCATCGTCAAGGACAAGCTGATATCCTTCCTGCCACCCGAGATGAGGCAGGAGATAACGGAGGAGGTCGGCGACTGACCGATGGCCGTCAAGCAGAAGAAATCACAGGTCCGGTCCACGCCGGGCTGGATGCTCACCATGGGGGACATGAACATGCTCCTCCTCTGCTTTTTCATCGTCCTCATGGGGGACATCACCGTGGTGACGGGCCAGGAGTTTCTCTACGTCCTCTCCTCCTTCAGGGGCAACATCGGGATCATGGAGGGGGGGAAGTCCATCTCCAAGGGAACACTGATGGACCTGGGCCACAACATCACCGCCCTTCCGAGCAGCGAACGGGCCCGGAGCCTCTCGCGGCAGCTGCGGCGGGCCATGGAAACCTTCAAGCCCGAGATCGAGTCCCGCCGCGTCCGCGTCAGGGAAGACGAGCGGGGCCTCGTCATCACCCTCTCGAGCGATCTTTTCTTCGACCCGGGATCAGCGCGCCTCAAGGAGGAGGTCAGGCCCATCCTCGGGAAGGTGGGTGCTATCATCCGTTCCGTGGACAATTTCGTCAGGATCGAGGGACACACGGACAGCTCGCCGATCACGGTCACGCAGGCCAGGGAAACCTACCGGACGAACTGGGACCTCTCCTCCGCGCGGTCCCTGAACGTGCTCCACTATCTCACCGAGGAGGACCGGGTGGACCCGCGCCAGCTTTCCTCCGTGGCATTCGGGGAATACCGCCCCATCGACGATAACAATACTCCCCAGGGCAGGGCCTACAACCGGCGCGTCGACATCGTGATCCTCAAGGAGCGCTACCTGGAGGAATCGAAGGACCGCCGCGTGCCGCGGCCCCTCCCCGACGAGGAATGGCGCTAAGCCACCTCACCCGTCCTTCTTCTTCACCATCTCCGCCATGATCCGCTGGATGTTTTCCCGGCAGTCTTTCTTGTACCCCTCGATTATCTCCGAGGGGGGGAGCTTCTCGAGGTCGGAATAAAGCTCCTCGTACACGGCGAGGGCCTCGCGGGGACGGCCCATCTCGTAGTAGAACCTCCCCAGGGTGAAGCGGCCGATATAGAACTTGCTGTCCCCGGCGACGACTTCCCGCGCCATGGCAAGGCCCTGTTCCCTGTCGTCCTTTTCGAAAAAGAGGAGTATCGCCAGTGCGTTGCGGGCGTCGCTGAAATTCCCGCGCGCCGCCAGGGCTCGACGGTAGAGCGCCTCCGCCCGGTCGATGTCGGCGGGATCGTTCGCCTCCTTCCCCCGGTTCGCGTAGGCGAGGCCCAGGGAGTAGAGGACCTCCGGCGTCGTCTTTCCCCGGGCGACGCTTTTCTCGAAGGCGGCGACGGCCTGGTTCCAGAGGCCCTTTTCAAGGTAGACCGTGCCGAGAAGGCTGTACTGGTCCCCCAGTCGCCGCAGGGTCATCGTGTCCTTTACTTTCTCCTTCTCGAGCTCATCAATACGTTCCGTGATGGCCCGGATCTTCTTGTCCTCGTTCACGGTATAGTCCCTCAGGAGTGAACAGCCCAGGTACCGGGTCCCTATATAGACGGCCCCCGCGATGATCGCCAGAATGAGCATCCCCTTGACAAATTTCATGACCCACCTTCCACGTAGCAAGTGATGGTTCTGCATAGCCCTGATCGGACCGCCGGTCAATGATTTTATTGCAGATTCGCCGTTTCGTACCTCATAATAAGACCAAATCCGTACCGACGGATTTTCACCGTTATCGCCAAATTGTTATTGCATTAATCCGGCCGCGTGCGGTAGAATTCTTATCCTGTGTAACAAACCCGGGAGTGATCGCATCCGATATCAGTAGGGCCCGGAAATCGACGACGACACTTCATCAAGGAGAGAGCGATGGACAACGAAAAAAAATCCTATCTTCAAAAACTTGCCGACAAGATGGTCGAGCTGGACAAAAAGCTCGATGAGCTGAAGCAGCAGGGAACCGAGGCGGGCACCGTCCTCAAGGAAGACTACACAAGGATCGCCGAAGAGCTCAAGGTGAAACGGAAAGACGCCGAGTTGAAGCTGAACGAGCTCCGGCAGGTGAGCGGCGAGGGCTGGGATGAGATCAAGAAAGGCGCCGAGAAGGCCTTCGGTGATCTTTCAACCGCCTTCGAAAACGCCCTTTCGAAATTCAAGAAGCCGCCCCAGGCCTGAGCACTCCCGGTGCTCGCCGCGCCGTCCCGTCCGCCCCGGCGGCACGGGCACGGTGCGCCTGGCGTTTCTTGCCTATCTCGAATATCCCCTTCTCCATGTTCCAGTTCAGTTCGATGACCCTGATCGCCCGGGCGGACCGCACCTTCTCCACGATTTCCAGGTCGCCGTCGGTCACGCCGACCCCGCGCAGGGCCTTCAGGTGCAGTTCCACCGTCACGACGGTGCCGTGACGCGGAAGGGTGACGATGAACTGCGGCTCGATGAACCGCCCCCCTCCGCCGTTCACGCGCTTCATCACCCCCTCGAAGGGGGCCGCGTCAAACCCCTTCACGAGAAAATCCCGGTAACTGATTGCCGGCATAACGCGGGCGGTGACGTCCCTCCATGACCTGTTTCGATATTCAAGGAAGGCTATCCCGTATTCCCCGCCGGTGCCGTTGTAGCATGAATACACTCCGAGGAGGGGCGTCCCGTTCTTCGCCAGGAACAGGGCGACGACCCTCTCGTCGTCTCCGTCACCGCCATGGTACACGGTGCGGATATAGCCGTTTTTCACGTCCACGACGGGCGCGCTGACCGATCCGTAATCGGGCGTCTCCCTGACCGTCCACGCCCCCCCCTTCAGCACCAGGGTGTACTTCTGGTGCGCCAGGCGCTCCGGAGGCAGGAGGTTGTAGTAATCAACGACGGTCATGGAATTCCCACTCCCCGCGATGATCAGGACGACGAGGGCGCTGGCAAGGAGCAGGAGATTGAACAACCGCGATCGCATGACGTACTCCACGTGAATGGGATTTCAAGGCATTTCGCCCGGCGTGAAGGGCAATGATAGAGTACCCTCCGGCAAATTGTCCAGTGGAATTTCAAACAAATCTTGACAGGGCCGGGACGATCCGCTAGCGTATCGCACACGTCCCCCGGTGGCGGCGACAGAAATCGCCCCGGGGACGCAATTGACGAAGGTTAGGGAGCCATGAAACGACCATTTCCCCGCGCGACGATCATCCTTCTCCTGCTCGTCATCGCCTCCTGCGCGAAGGCCCCGGAGAGGAGGGGGGGCATCGGCGTCGCCGTGTCCGTGTTCCCGATCTACGACATCGCGCGGGCCGTCGCGGGCGAAAAGGCCCGCGTCTATTCCGCCATACCCCCAGGAGCCGACCCGCACACCTACGAACCCCGGCCCTCGACGGCGCGCGAACTGGGTGACTGCTCCCTCTTCATCGGCGTCGCGCCGGAATTCGACGGGTGGATCGAGCGGTACCTGCCGCGCGACGCCGCGCGACGGTATCTCATGGAAGGGCACGGCGCCGGGCACGGTAATCCGCACGTATGGCTCAGCGTCAGGAAGGCGAAGGGGATCGCCGCCGTCATCGCCGCGTCCCTGGAGGAACGGGACCCGTCGAACGGGGCGCACTACCGCCGTAACCTCGCCGCCTACACCCGCAGGCTCGGGGACCTCGACGCCTCGATCGCGGCCCTCTTCGCCGGCGCCAGGGAGCGGGCATTCATCCAGTGGCACGAGGCGTGGAACTACTTCGCCTCCGACTACGGCCTCACCATCATCGGCACGGTCCAGGGCGAGGGGAGCGAGAGGGCCTCGGTGCGCTCCATCGACGCCATCGTCCGCGAGGCGCGGCGCAGCGGGGTCACCGTGATCGTCATGAGCGAACGGGTCGACGACCGCGGCGCCCGCGTCCTGGCGAAGGAAATCGGGGGAAGGATCGTGCGCCTCGACGGCATCGGGGACCCCGGCGACCCGGACCGATCCGACTACATACGGCTCATGACGCACAACGCGACGGCCCTCGCCGGCGCCCTCCGCTGAAGGAGGCCGGGGTAACGTGTCCGATACGGCAATCGAGCTCAACGACGTCCGGGTGACCATCGGCGGCACCCCCGTCCTGGAAGGCATAACCCTCTCCGTCCGGGAAGGGGAAATCATGTCAATCGTGGGACCCAACGGGAGCGGCAAGAGCACACTCCTGCGCACCGTCATGGGGTTACTGAAGCCCGAAAGGGGAACCGTGAGGGTGCGGGGACGCGCGCCGGGGACCCTCCCCCGCGGTACCATAGGGTACCTGCCCCAGAAAAGCAGTGTCGACTTCGCCATGCCCGTCAGCGTCCACGACGTCGTGGCCATGGCGCGCTACGCCGGGAAGGGGTTCGTCGAGAGGCTCGACACAACTGACCGGTCGCGCATCGACGAGTCACTGGAGTCCCTGGAAATAGCCCCCCTGCGCGACCGGCACTTCGGCAGCCTCTCGGGGGGCCAGAAGCAGAGGGCGCTGATCGCCCGGGCACTGGCCCTGGAGCCGAGGATCCTTCTCCTCGACGAGCCCTCGACGGGCCTTGACGCCGTGGCACAGGACAGTTTCTACCAGATTCTCCTCAGGCTCCGGGACGAGAAGAAGCTCACCATCGTCATGGTATCCCACGATATCGGCGCCATATCGAGCGTCGTGGACAGCCTGGCGTGCCTCAAGACCCGGCTCCACTTCCACGGCACTCCCACTGACTGCTTCAGGAGCGGCTCCCTCGACAGCGTTTTCGGGAAAAACATCCATTACGTGAAGCACGACAGGCGGTGCGACACCTGCGGGGAGGAGTGATGATCGGGCTCTTCCACCTGGAATTCTTCCGCAACGCCTTCATCATGGGCATCGTCCTCGGGATACTCTTCGGCATTCTTTCGTTCTTCGTGGTGATGCGGAAGATGTCGTTCCTGGGCGCCGGTATCGCCCACACGGCCTTCGGAGGCGTGGCCCTGGGCATCCTCATCGGCGTGGATCCGTTCTTCACCTCCCTGGCCTTCTGCGTCGCCTCGGCGATACTGATCGGGAAGCTCGTGCGACTGGGGAAACTGTCCTACGACATGGGGATCGGCATCTTCTTCGCCTTTTCAATGGGGCTGGGGGCCATATTCCTCGCGATGAAGAAGGGATACGCCTTCGACCTTATGAGTTATCTGTTCGGCAACATTCTCGGGGTCACCCGCGTGGACATCGTCATCTCCCTGGGCACCCTCCTGCTCTTCTCGGCCTTCATTCTCCTTTTCATGAACAGGATACTCTTCATGATCCTCGACGAAGAGGTGGCAGAGGTCAGCGGCGTGCGTACCGGGGCGCTCGACACCTGCCTTCTCGTATTCCTGGCCGGCATCATCGTGATCAGCATCAAGATCGTGGGGATCATCCTGGTGTCCGCCCTGGTGGTCCTCCCGGCGGGATTCGGCATCCTGGTCTCCCGGGACTACCGCCGCGTCATACCCGCGGGAATGCTCTTCGCCGTGTCCGTCATGGCCGGGGGCCTCGTCCTTTCCTACTACCTGGACCTCCCCGCGGGGGCCACCATCGTCACCCTGGGCACCCTTCTCTACTTCGTCTCTCTGGCCGTCGCGAAGGGAGCCGCGCGCCTCTGAGGCAGCTCTTCGCCGCGCTATCCCGCGATATATCCCGCGCCGCAGATGGCGAGGAGAATCGCCATGAAGAAGAGGGCCGCGCCCGTGAGAAGCCCGGGGAAAAGGAAGATGAGGACCGCCCTGCCGAAGCCGCAGTTATGCATCTCCGCCAGTCCCTGGACCGCGATGAAGGCCGACCAGGCGAGTAGTCCCACGAAGAAAAAGCTGTAGAAGAAAATCGGGGCGAAGCTGAAGGCCTTGAAGATGTAGACAAGGGGAAGGATGAACACCCTCGGGAAGAGGGAGAAATTGAGAAGGGGGACAAGGTCCCGCATGTTACCGCGGAACCCGAGGAACTGGGCCGCCATGTCCATGAGGCCCGCGGCGATAAGCACCGTCACCGAGTTGAAGAGAAAAAAGAGTATCCAGCCGTAGGTGATCTTGTAATAGAAAAACCCGGTCTGAACCGCGAGGACCGACGTGGTGAGGATCCCGATACCCGACACCATGGCGGGGACCAGGAAACTCAGGGCAAGGGGACGGGGCTCCTTCCTTGCTATCTGCCGGTAGAGGGCGCGGGGATCCACCAGGGAGTGAAGAAAGAGATCCGCCCACCGGAGGGACCTGAGCTCCGCGATTATCATGGCATGTACCTGTATTCGATCCGGTAGTGGCTTTCGTAACGGATAACGTCAAGGGCGCGGCCCATCGGGTCGGACCTCCCGAGAAGGGCGTCCATGCGGTAAAAGAGCTGTTCCAGGGGCGACCTTGTCTGGTCGTACACGGGGGCGTCTTCGGGCAGCTTCGCCATCTCGCGGGCCTTGTCGATCGCGTCCTCGAAGGTCCCCATCATATCCACAAGGCCGTACTCCATGGCCGCCTCGCCGCCCATGACGCGGCCGTCCGCCACGGGGGCGATATCCGATTCGTTCTTGCTCCTTCCCAGGGCGACGTCTTTAAGAAACTTGCGGTAGGAGGAATCGATGATCTCCTGGATGAGCCGCCGCTCCTCGGGACTGATGCCGCGGACCATGGAGAGCATGTCCTTGTAGCGCCCGCTCTTGATCACGTTCATGTCGATGCCGATCTTCTCGAAGAGCCCCTTCAGGTTGGGCGACATGGCGATCACCCCTATGGAGCCGGTGATGGTCCCGTGGTTGGCCACGATGTAATCGCACGCCGAGGCGACGTAGTAGCCGCCTGAGGCGGCGATCTCCCCCATGGACGCCACGAGGGGGATGTTCTTCTTCCTGAGCTTCCAGAGCTTCCGGTAGATCTCCTGGGTCGCACCCACGGTGCCCCCCGGCGAGTTGATCCTCACCACGACGGCCCTGATGGAATCGCTCCGCTCGAGCTCGTCAAGACGCATGATGATCCCCTCGGCGCCCTGCATCCCGAAAGGCGCGGCGGCCCCCAGCATCTCGATCGGCCCCTCCACCCGGACGATGCCCACGCCGGGCCCCACCTGCGGCCCCGGAAGTGAAATCCCCGTGCCCGATCTCCGCTGCATGGTGATGCTGATGTCAACGATTGCGATGACGGATGAGAGCACGAGGAGCGCGAGAATTGAAATCAGCAGTTTTCGGTTTCGGTCCATCTGGTGCCGCCTTTATGGATTGTTTCTATCGCTGCCGGGAAAGCACCGGAAGAAGCGTCAGTAACCCGTCCTGCCGATGCAGCTGCACGAATAGACCAGGTTGTTCGGAGGCTCGCAGGAGCCCTTTTTCACCTCGGTCTTGAAGCTGGGATCGATACCCTCGCAGGTGCAGTAGCTTACCGAGGTGAGTTCCTGCCGGTTCAGGGCGGCCTTGGCCTGCAACTCGGCGAGGATTATCCCCTGGGAGCAGATATAGACATCCGCCACCTGGTAATCCGAAATACGCGAGCTGTAGAGAGCCCCGGCGATACAGACAAGGGAAAGGGTCGTGATACAAAGAGCCAGTCGTTTCATGCTTCACCTCCCTGTGCGGCCCCGCGGGGACGCGGCGTCCCTTCCCGCGGCGTCGCGCCCGGGGAAGGATACGTTCCTAACGCATGGTTAAAACGTACGGTCCCGAGGGCAAAAAAGCAAGCAATTAATGCGCATTCCGGCAGCGGCCGATCGCCGGTGCCGGAATGCCGGGCGGAGGGGGACATAAGCCGAATTCTGTTTATGCGGCAATCTATCTTGGCCGCGCGTCGCCGCGCGGCTCCTTGCGGCCTACCCGCAGCCTCGAGCGGGCAGCTCTCGAACGGCTGCTTACTTGGCCTTGCACCGGGTGGGGTTTGCCGTGCCGCCCGCATTACTGCGGACGCGGTGAGCTCTTACCTCGCCATTTCACCCTTACCCGCCGGGAAACCCGGCAGGCGGTATGCTTTCTGTTGCACTTTCCATCGCCTCGCGGCGCCCGGGCGTTACCCGGCACCCTGCCCTGCGGTGTTCGGACTTTCCTCACCGCCCGCCTCGCGGCGGGCCAGCGCTACCGCGTGGCCCCCTCCATGTTCATAGATAGCGAAACCGGCGGCGCGGGGCAAGAACAATTTCCTCAATTCGAGGCCCCTGGCGCCACGGCGGGGGAAAACCCTCACTTCACCTTTCTTCTCTTCTCGGCCCGGTCGAGGTTCTGGGCGAACTTGAGGTAGAGACCGTAAAAGTAGGGCTTCTGGGAAGCGAAGGCCATGGCCTGGTGAACGATGAGCTCCTCGGCGAAGAGTATCCGGTATTTCCAGGTCTCGTAGTCGTAGGTAACGGAACGGGCGAAGTAGAGGGGCTTCAGGGCCTCAACGATCTCCCGCTTCACCCTGGGCGAACCCGTGTCAAAGGTGAAGAGTATCTGGTACACCACCTGGGTCCACATCAGGGTATCCATTTCGTAGTGGTCCTGTTCGATCATGTTTTTCAAATTCAGGAACAGGTAGGGGCTCAGGTACTTTCGCAAAAGTTTTTCCCTGACGAGAAATTCCCCGCGAAGCCGGTCCTTGAGCTCCCGCATGTCCACGGCGAGCTCCTGGGGAGACCTGAGCTTCTTCAGGCCGAAGAGGGGCTTCGGTTTCGGCCGGTCCACGGGGAGGCCGATCCATTCGGATTTGCGCGTGAGTATCCATTCGAAAAACGTGGTGACCACCTGGGTGAACATGGGCCCCAGCTTCGGCGCGCTCGCCTTGTGCACCTTGGCGCCCAGCCCCACCTCGCATATTTTGAACTTCCCCGTCACGGCGCTCATGGTCATGAAGATGTCGATGCCGTAGAGCCGGGTGCTGGGAAGCCACTTCTGCTCCAGCCAGTGGGCCACCAGGCGCGGGGAGAAGGCAAAGTCGCCGCCGATGGGCTGTCGTATGTTCTCGCCCAGGAGGCCGTAGAGGAGGGGGAAGCAGATGTGATTGGTAATGGTGCCGTCGAACTGGTGCCGGCTGTACCGCGGAAGGGCGTAGTCGTATCCCTTCATAATCGGCTCCACGAGGTGCTTGATCCACTCCGGGGTGATTGACCTGAGGTCGGCGTCCACCACGGCCGCCGCCCTGAGTGAAGGAGCCCGGTTCCGGAGAAAACGAAAGAGGTTGAGCAGGTTGTTTCCCTTCCCCTGGACGCCCTTCGGCGTGGTCATGTACTTTTTCGGGGTCACGGTCTCCGTCGAGAGGAATGCGCCCCGGGTGTCATCGGGACTGTCGTTGTCCGCGTTGACGATGAGGGCCTTCATCCCGGGGAAGTATTTGCGGATTCCCATGTCCACCTGGCGTGTGACGAAGCCGATGCTGTCCGCTTCCATGTATGACGGGATCCCGACAACAAGCTGGACCCCATCGGGCCGGTCCTTTGTCATATGCATCTCCAGGTCCATGATTTGCGCGCCGAATCACCCTAGCGAAGCGGCGGGTAATAATCAACACAAAAACACCGCCGTTCTCACCGCGACATGATGCCGATCTACGGCAATAATTCTTGACATATATACGGCCATGGCGGCCCTGTATACCAATCCCCCGGGGGAGATCACCGCGTCGTGGAGTGTGCCGTGCACGAGCTTTCCATCATGACCAACATCCTGGAGATCGTCCTTGAGCATGCCCACAGGAACGGGGCCAGGAAGGTCTCCAGGGTAAATCTCAGGATCGGCAGGCTCTCCGACATCATACCTGAGTGGGCCCAGAGCTACTTCGACATGCTCAGCAAGGAAACCATCGCCGAGGAAGCCGAGCTGGCCATCGAGCGGATACCGGTGAAGGTGCGCTGCCGCGCCTGCGGCCACGAGCACACCTTTCCCGAGAAATGGGAATTCACCTGCGTCACGTGCGGGTCCGCGGACATCGAACTCCTCGAGGGAAGGGAATTCACCGTAACGAGCATCGAGATAACATGACGGCACGGGACATCGACGCATTGCTGGCCGCCCGCCTCAGGGAGCTCCGCACCGACCGCGAGATCAGGATCATGGAGGTCTGCGGCACCCACACCACGGAGTTCTTCCGCACCGGCGTCAGGGACCTGTTTCCCCGGGGCATCACCCTGGTGGACGGCCCCGGGTGCCCGGTATGCGTCACGCCGAACGACTACCTGGACCGCGCCATCGAGATAGGAAAACGCCACGGCACCGTCATCGCCACCTTCGGCGACATGATGCGGGTCCCTTCATCACGCAGTTCCCTGGCGAAGGAAAAGGCCGGCGGCATGGACATACGCGTGGTCTACTCCCCCATGGCGGCCCTGGAGATGGCGGCGGAAGCGGTGGACCGCGAGGTGATGTTCCTGAGCGTGGGATTCGAAACGACGGCCCCCACTGAGGCGGCGGTCCTGGTCCAGGCCGCGGAGCGCGGCATCGGGAACTTCTCACTCCTGGGCGGCAACAAGCTCACGCCGCCGGCGGTGGAGGCCCTGATCACCGCGGGGGAGTCCAGGATCGACGGCTTCATCCTTCCGGGCCACGTCAGCGCCGTCATCGGCGCCGGCGCCTGGCGCTTCATCTCGGAGCGGCACGGCCTTCCCTGCGTCATCTCGGGCTTCGAGGCGCCGGACCTGATGATGGGGACCCTGGCCCTGGCGCGGATGATCGCCGAAGGCGAAAAGGAGACGGTGAACCAGTATGAACGCGTCGTGAGAGAGGAGGGAAACCTGACGGCGAAGGAACTGATCGGCCGCGTCTTCGAAACGGGCCCCGCGTCCTGGCGCGGAATCGGCGTCATCCCGGACAGCGGCCTCGCGATCCGGGAGGAATTCGCCGCCTTCGACGCGGCGAGGAAATTCCCCGTGAACGTCCCGGAGCCAAGGGAGGCGCCGGGGTGCCGCTGCGGCGAGCTCCTCCGGGGACTCATCGCCCCGCCGGAATGCGGCCTCTACGGCACGGCATGCACCCCGGACGAGCCCGTGGGCCCCTGCATGGTCTCGAGCGAGGGGCCCTGCGCGGCGTACTATAAATACTGGAGCGGAAAATGACGAAAAAGGTGCTCCCGGGACACGGCAGCGGGGGGCGGCTCATGGACGAGATGATCGAAGGCGTCATACGCGCGCGCTTCGGCGCCGAATCCCT
>CAZKPR010000038.1:0-20130 GCA_964554685.1 uncultured Leptospirales bacterium
CGCCGGTGCCGAGGTAGACGTATTTGAACGGGTATAGCTTCAGGACAACGGGGACCTCCAGGAAATAGAGAAGGTGCCTGGCCTCGTTCCCCCGGATCTTCGTGAAGCCGCGCTCGTCAAAGAGCAGGTCGACCTCGATGCGGAAGATGTCTCTGACGACCAGTTCTCCGGCGATGGAAAAATTTATGAACGAATAGTGATCGCCCGTGCGCTCCATGAACGGGTCCTGCCCGAGGGAACAGAGGCCGGCGCCGTAGCGAAGGCCCAGGTCAAACCCCGTCGATCCCGCCCGAAGGGGAATGCCGAAGGCGACAACGAAGAACAGCGTCAGCGCGGTCCGTCTCATCCCGGGGTCCTATAAGTGAAATGAAATGCCCGCATCAGGCACGACGTGATACAGCACGCGGTTTCGGTCAAAGCCGAAAACGGCGCGCACGCGAATCGCCGCCGACAGGAGGTCGCTGATGCGGTAACCGGCCTCCAGGCCGGCGGCGCACGAGATGTGATTATACGAGCCCGGGGACGAACCGCCGCGGACCTGGATGAATGTCATGCCCGCGCCGAAGCCGGGCATCAGGTAAAGTCCCTTCCAGACGAAGAATACCCCGAGCACGGACGCCATGACAGGCTCGGCGTACAGGACAGCCCGCGGGGGTTTCACGAGCCGGTACCCCTTAAAAAAGGAAGGGAAAATTGACTCATCGTCGCGCGCCCGGTGGGCGAAGAAACCTGCCTCGATCTCAAGGGCGAGATATCGGGACCACTCCGTGCGGGGCATGGCCCTGAACGCCAGGGCCAGATAGGGAACCCACATCTCGACCCGTACGTCCATTTCATCGAGGGGCACGTAGGCGCCGCAGCGGGGAAGGATCCAGTAGGGCCGCGTCGCGTCATCGGCCATTACCCGGGCGGCCCCGAACAGCGAGGCAATCAGGCACGCATGGATTGTTATCGAGCGAATTCCCATGATGGCGTCTCAGGCCTGCATACCCTCCGACAGATCCGGTCAAAAATCAATCATAAAAACAAATTGAAAGAGATAAGATGATCGGCTCAATGGCGCGTGGCACGTCAAAGGCATACCCGCGGCGCCCGTGTGATTTTTTTACGCACGCCGGAGGAGCAGCGCTGAAAATAGTTGACGTTGGGAAGAAATCCGATACCTACTATATTACCAGGGTATACCGAAGATGCTGGACAGGCTACGATCGCTTTTTTCCGCGCAGAATCTCGACGCCGCCTCTTCCGGGGCATTGCGCCGCGAGACCGTATTCGTTAATTTCTATCGATACAGGATTCTCACCCTCGTTACCATACCGATTTTTGCCATTCTGCTGGTCCTTGACCTGCTGAATCGGCAGAAGGGCTTATGGGGTGAGACAGGCTACCGCGAGCTCTTCCTTATACATTCCGTCACGGGGGCCCTCCTCATCGCCCTTGCAATCGCCCTTCACGTCAGGGCGCCCCGGGATGCCGAGGCCATCACCCGGCGGCACCGGCTGACCGTACTCCTCGTGACAATCACCGTCATGATTTCACAGGTGGCGACCATGACCATCGACGTGCACCTGAAAGACCAGATAACCACCTACGTGGTCATGGCCGTCGGTCTCGGCGCAATGGTCCTGATGCCCCTTCTGGAGGGTACGCTTTTCTACGCGCTGTGCCTTGTCCTTTTCCTGCTGGGAATCGGCTTCTCCTCGTCCGAGGCATCGAAGATGTACGGCCATTATCTCAACGGCTCCATACTGACGCTGCTGGCATGGGTGCTCTCGCGCATCGTCTACGCCGGCCACAGGAACAATTTCATCAACCGGATAACAATCAGGCGGCAGAGCGAGGATATCCGGGCCAGGGACGAGAAGCTACAGTTGTCCGAGATGGAATACCGCCAGCTCTTCGAGAACTCGCCCATCGGTGTGTTCCGAACCACCGCGTCGGGGACGGTGCAGGCGGGCAATCGGTCGCTTCTCCATACGATCGGGTTCGCATCCCTCGAGGAGCTCAACGAGACGGGGCTCCTCAACCTCTATGTCGACCCGGGGGACCGCGCGCGCCTCTGGGAGATGGTCCGCAGGGGTCCGGTTTCCGGGTTCGAAACGGTCTTCCGGCGCGGCGACGGCGCGACCATTCCGGTTTCCATCAGCGGCTACCTGGTACGCGACGAGAGGGGCGAACCGCAATTCCTCGAGGGCACCATCGAGGACATCACCGAGCGCAGGAAAAACGAACGGGCCCTGCGGGAAAGCGAGGAACGGTTCCGGCTCCTGGCGGAAAACAGCGGCGACGTGATCCTGACGATGGACACGAATCTCCGCGTCACCTACGTGAGCCCGGCGGTGTACAAGCTGCGCGGGGTGACCCCGGAGGAATCGGAGGGGCAGTCCCTCGACCAGATCGTAACGCCCGCGTCCCTGGAGGCGGCCTTCGCGGATTACCTGCGCGTCCAGCCGGAGATCGAAAGGGGGGAAAATCCCACGTCGCACCTTGAGCTTGAGCTCTACCGGAAAGACGGCTCCACCATATGGGTCGAGATTGCCCTGACGCCCCTGCGGGACGACACGGGGTCTCTGAAGGGGTTCATGGGCGTGTACCACGACATCTCCGAGCGCCGGCGGGCGGAAAAAGAGCTGCGCGAGAGTGAAGAGAAATACAAGTTTCTCGTGGAGAACACCACCGATGTCATCTGGATCTTCGACCTGTCTTCCATGTGCTACACCTTCGCCTCGAACTCCCTGGAACGGATTCTCGGGTATTCACCCGATGAAGCCCCTGGCATGACCCTGGACCAACTCTTTTCCCCGGAGACAAGGAAGAGAGTGCAGGCCGGGTTCACCAGAATCGTCGCGGGAAAGGAGCCCTCGGACAGGATATTAATCGAAGCAGAGCATATCGCCCGGGACGGCCGCGCGGTCTGGATGGAGATCAACGCGGTGCTCAAGCGCGACGAACGGGGAAGACCCGTGGCGTTTAACGGCGTGAGCCGGGACATCACCGAGCGAAAGCGAAACGAGCAGGCCCTTCGCGAGTCGGAGCGGAGGCTGGGGGACATCATCAACTTCCTTCCCATCGCCACCCTGGTGATCGACCGCGAGGGAAGGATCACCGCCTGGAACAGGGCGCTGGAGGAGATGACGGGGGCGAAGGCGGCCGACATGATCGGGAAGGGGAATCACGAATACGCCCTCCCCTTCTATGGCGAGCGGCGGCCCATTCTCGTCGACAGGGTGTTCTCCCCGGAAGAGGAACTCCGGACGAAATACAGCCATATCCGCCGCGAGGGTGGCATCCTCGAGGCGGAGTCATTCATACCGAAGCTGGGGGAAAACGGGGCGGTCCTCCAGGGCTTCGCGAGCCCCCTCTACGGCTCGGACGGGAGCATCATCGGGGCCATCGAATCGATCCGCGACGTGACGGAGATGCGCCGCGTTGAACGGGAACTGAAGAAGGCGGAGGAGAAATTCCGGACCATACTGGAAACGATGGACAGCGGCTACTACGAGGTTGACCTGAAGGGCACCATGGTCTACTGCAACCCGGCCCTGAAAAATTTCCTTGGATACGGCGAAGATGAGCTCGAGGGGAAGAATTTCCGTGATTACATGGACGAGGAGGAATCCGAGCGCATTACGAAGATATTCAACAAGGTGTATACCAGCGGAAAGCCCTCGGATGATTTCTACTGGAAATTCTCCAAGAAGGGAAGGGAAAGCGCGTATTCGGCCGCGTCGGCCTACCCCATCATGAACGAGGGGGGCGCCATCGTCGGCTTCCGCGGCACGGTGAGGGACATCAACGCGCTGAAAGCAGCCCAGGAGGCGGCCGAGGCGGCGAACCGCTCAAAGAGCATCTTCCTCGCCAGCATGTCCCACGAGATACGGACTCCCATGAACGCCATCCTCGGCTTCGCCCAGCTCATGATGCGGGACCCGGGTCTTACGGGGACCCTGCGCGATCATCTCGACATCATCAATCGGAGCGGCGAGCACCTCCTCTCCCTCATCAACGACATTCTCGAGATGTCGAAAATCGAGGCGGGCAGGGCCGCCTTCATGCCGAAGACCTTCGACCTTCACGGGCTCATCGAAGACATGGAGATCATGTTCCGCGTCAGGGCCGAGGCGAAGGGACTGCACGTTCTCGCCGAGCGGACAGGGGACGTTCCCCGGTGGGTGATCACCGACGAGGGGAAGCTCAGGCAGGTGCTCATCAACCTCCTGGGCAACGCGGTGAAATTCACCGAAGAGGGCGGCGTTGCCCTTCGCGTCGGTTCCATGGAAAAGGACACCGGGGCGGCCGAGCTGACCATCGAGGTTGAAGACACCGGGCCCGGAATCGACGAGGATGAAATCAAGAGGCTTTTCAAAGCATTCGAGCAGACCAGGTCGGGCATTAAAAGCGGGGGAACGGGTCTGGGACTCGCCCTGAGCCAGGGATTCCTCAGGATCATGGGAGGAGAGATCACCCTTGCCAGCACTCCCGGGAAGGGGAGCATTTTCAGGGTGCGGCTCCCCGTCGAAATCGGGCGCGAAGAAGAAGCCGAGACCGTAGAAGCCAGGAGACGCGTGTCCCGCCTGCAACCAGGCCAGGGGGAGGTACGCATCCTCGTCGCCGATGACCGTGAAACGAACCGTCAGCTCCTCACCAGGCTGCTGAACGCCGTGGGATTCACGACGCGGGAGGCGGAGAACGGGGCCGAGGCGGTAAGGGCATTTCATGACTGGAACCCGAGGATCGTCCTCATGGACATGACCATGCCCGTCATGGACGGTTACGAGGCCACGCGCCTCATCAAGTCCGATCCCGCCGGGAAGGGAACGACGGTCATCGCCGTCACGGCGAGCGCCTTTGAAGAGGACAGGAGGCGGGTGATGGAAAACGGCGCCAACGGGTACCTCTCCAAGCCCTTCAAGGAGGACGAGCTGTTCAGGTTGATCCACGAGTGCGCCGGCGTTATCCTGGAATATGAAGACGGGGCAGAATGCGAAACCGGCGCGGTGACCGATGACACGGCCGCCCTCGGCGACGCCGTCGCCTCGCTTCCCGAAGAGCTCCTGCGCAGCCTCCATGACGCAACGGTCACGGCGGATATCGACCGCCTGAACGAGCTGTGCGAGAGTGCCGCCGCGGTCAATCCCCTGGCGGGACAGAAGCTCCAGGAAATGGCCCGCCGCTATGAATACGAGGCAATTCTCAGGCTGGTGAAGCAGGGAGAATAACCTTTCGCACCGGAGCGACAGCGCCATGAAAGCACACAACATTCTCGTCGTCGATGATACCCCGGAGAACCTCACGCTTCTCGCGGGGATGCTGAAGGACAAGGGCCACCGGGTTCGTCCCGTTCCCAGCGGCAAACTGGCCCCGAAGGCCGTGGAAAGCGAGCCACCCGACCTGATCCTCCTGGACATCACCATGCCCGAGATGGACGGCTTCGAGGTGTGCCGCCGGCTGAAGGACGACGCGCGGTACCGCGACATCCCCGTCATATTCATCAGCGCCCTCACGGAGACCCTGGACAAGGTGAAGGCCTTCACCTGCGGGGGCGTCGACTACATCACCAAGCCCTTCCAGTTCGAGGAGGTCGAGGCCAGGATCGAGACGCACCTCGAACTCCGGCGCTACCAGAAGTCCCTGGAGGATCTCGTGCAGGAGCAGGTCAGGGACATATCGAGCTCCCACATGTCGACGATCTTCGCCCTGTCGAAACTCGCGGAATCCCGGGACAACGACACGGGGAAGCACCTGGAACGCGTCCAGACCTTCTGCCGTCTGCTCGCCGAATGGCTTGCCGGAAAGTCGCCCTATGCCGCGGCGATAGACCCGTCCTTCGTGGAGAACATATACAGCGCGAGCCCCCTTCACGATATCGGCAAGGTCGCGATCCCCGACACCATACTTCTCAAGCCGGGGAAGCTGACGCCGGATGAATTCGAGATAATGAAAAAGCATACGACGATCGGTGCCGCCACCATGAAGGCCGTGCACGAGCTCTACCCCAAGAACTCCTTCATCGGCATGGGTATATCCATCTCGAGAAGCCACCACGAGCGCTGGGACGGCACGGGTTATCCCGACGGTCTCTCGGGTGATCGTATTCCTCTTGAAGCGCGCATCATGTCCGTGGCGGACGTGTACGACGCGGTGCGGTCGAAGCGGTGCTACAAGGAGTCCATCTCGAGGGACCAGAGCCGGGAGATCATTCAGGGCGGCGGCGGCACCCAGTTCGACCCTGTCCTCATCGAGACGTTCATGGCGCTGGAGGATGAGTTCAACAGGATCGGGAAAGACATGGGATATGAATAGCATATGCATCATGGAGCGCCGCGGTGAAAGCAGCCAGAGGGACAATATACTATTTTTCCGGCACCGGCAACGCCCTGAACGCCGCGCGCTGGATGCGGGAAGAGGCCTCTTCCCGGGGCATTGACATCACCCTGGAACCGGTGGACCGTTTCGACGCGCGGCGCGTGCCCCTTCCCGGAACCGGCACCCCGTTTTTCATAGGCTTTCTCTACGCCACGCACGGCTTCAGCCTTCCCTTTTACATGCTTCGATTCATCCTGGGGTTCCCCCGCCTGGGAAGGGCGCCGGCCTTCCTGGTAAACACCTTCGGTGGGACCAAGGCGGGCCGGTTCCATCTGCCCGGCCTTTCCGGCCTCGCCCTTATCCTTCCGGCCCTTGTCCTGGTCTGCAAGGGCTATCGCGTGCGCGGCCTCCTCTCCCTGAACCTTCCCTCCAACTGGATCACCCTCCATCCCGGCTTCAATGATACGGCCTCGCGCTCACTCCACGACCACTGCCGCAAAAAGATCGCCCGGTTCAGCAATGCTTTTTTCGGGGGGAAACGGAGCTATAGCGGGCTCATATCGCTTCCCTTCGACCTGGCCATAATTCCCGTGGCCCTGGGTTACAACCTTGTGGGGCGTTTCTGGCTTGCAAAGATGTACCTCCCGTCGCGCGCCTGCAACGGATGCGGAATCTGCGCCGCCAAATGCCCCGTCGGCGCCATCGTCATGAAGCGGGGCCGTCCATTCTGGTCCTATCGCTGCGAAAACTGCATGCGCTGCATCAACCTCTGCCCCACCAGGGCGGTGGACGCCTCGCACGTCTTCATCATCGGCACCGCCGCGGGGTGGTACGGATTCGCCTTCCCGGCCCTGGCCCGCCTGGCCCGGGGGCATTTTCCCGATTTATACGCACTTGCGACGGCGGGCCACTGGGGGGCGGTGGCGATCCGCGCCGCACTGTTCCTGGCCGTCCTCTTCGCGCTCTACCGGCTCGTCCACATTCTCGTGAAATGGGAGCCCTTTCACTTCCTGCTACTGCGCACCTCGCCCACGCATTACTGGAGGCGCTACCTTTCGCGGGGCATCAGGTCAGGGGATTTCAGGGGAGACGGCTGATCGCCGAAGCGCCCCGGCAGGCCGGGCCAGGCGCGATCTTTCGTCGCGCCCATTTTCTGTTTGAAATAATTCCCCCCAATGCCATCCTCTGGCATACGCTACCGCGTGCGAGACACTACATGGACCGGTTCTTCCATCCCCGATCGATCGTCCTCTTCGGGGCGAGCAGCAACCCCCGAAAGGGCGGGTACCAGGTGCTCCAGAACTTCAAGCAGTACATGGAGCGGCACGGCTACCCGGATTTTCACATAGTCCACCCGCGCGAGGCGGAGATCTCCGGGGTACCCTGCCGCCGCCGCCTCGCCGACGTGCCCCCCGCGGCGGGGGGGGACGGCCGCATCGACCTGGCGGTCCTCGTCGTCCCCGTGAGCGAGGTGATGGCGATCCTCCGCGAGTGCATCGCCCGCGGCGTCCGGGGAATCCTGATCGAGTCGGGGAACCTTTCAGACGAACCCGGCGAGGCCTCGGCCTTCGCCGATGAGGTCCGCTCGCTCATCAGGGGACGCGACATACGGATCGTCGGCCCGAACTCCATCGGCTTCAACGTGCCGGACCTCCGCTACTGCACCCCCATCAAGCACTACAACCAGTTCCTCGAGACGAGGGAACGGAACGTCTCGATAGTGGGACAGTCGGGGCTCTTCGTCACCGGCTTTGTCGAGTGGTTCTTCGAATCCGCCGGGTACGGCCAGCCCTTCGGCGTCGCGAACATCGCCGCTATCGGGAACAAGCTCGACGTGAACGAATCGGACATCCTCGAGTACTACCTTTCGGACCCGAAAACCCACGCAGTGGGCATGTACCTGGAGGACATCAGGGACGGGAAGCGCTTCTCCTCCATCCTGAAGCGCAACCGGGAATC
Organism: uncultured Leptospirales bacterium; assembly: GCA_964554685.1. GTDB lineage: Bacteria > Spirochaetota > UBA4802 > UBA4802 > UBA5550 > RBG-16-49-21. Next base: position 8,266 of record CAZKPR010000038.1, read on the forward strand.
GAACCGCACGCCCATCGTCCTCCTGAAGGCCGGGCGGAGCGAGCGGGGGGGACGGGCCGTGGCGTCCCACACGGGCTCCATGGCGGGAAGCTACGCCGTCGTGGAGGGCGTGGCCCGGCAGTTCGGCATGATCCTGGTGGACACCTACGAGGAGCTTTTCGGCGCCCTCCCGATACTCTGCCAGTACCCGCGGATCCGTTCGAACCGCGTGGGGGTCATATCAGTGTCCGGCTCGGGGTGCGTCCTCTCCTCAGACATGGCGGAGAAGTACGGCATCGACCTCCCCGCGCTCCCCGACGAGGTCGTCGCGCGCCTCCGGCCCCTCTTTCCCGACTGGGCGCCCATCGACAACCCCCTGGACACCTGGGCCTCCGTCGAGAAGGTGGGGCCCCAGGAGAGCTTCAACCGCATCCTGGAGATATTCATGTCATGCGGGCTCTTCGACTCCATCGTCATGATGACCATCGGCTCGCCCTTCGCTGCCTTCGACTGGGAATTCATGGACCGGTTGAACCGCGAATACCGGGAGACCCCCATACTGGCGCACCTCTTCGGCGGCCAGTCGATGAAGGAGCACGAGGCCATGGGGAAGCGGTACCGGATACCGGTGATACCCGATATCGAGCGCATCTTCAAGCTCCTGGGCCTTTTCTGGGATTACTCGCGCAGGACCTGGGACCGCGACGGCCGCTGAGGAATTGGGGGGCTATTTATAATTATTGACAAATAACGAGTATGGGTAAAAAAAGTCAATCAGGTGATGGGGTTCACCTTTAACCGCCGAGACAGGCTGATGACTCCTGCATTTATTTTCCAGGAGTCATATGATGAAGCATTTATTCGCAATTGCCCTTGGCGGCAGCATAGGGGCCGTATTCAGGTATTTAGTATCAAAAAACATACAATCAATATATAACCAGATTCTCCCGCTTGGCACTCTTTCCGTCAATGTAATTGGATCATTCCTGATAGGTTTTTTATTTTTTCTTTTTGACACTGTCATTGTATCTCGTGATACAAGATCGTTCTTGACGATTGGAATTTTAGGCGCATTTACTACATTTTCAACCTATTCTCTCGAAACAATTAATCTATTCAAGGATGGAGAAATTAAGCTTGGAATTTCGAATCTAGTATTGAATAATCTTTTTTGCCTCATCATGGTCTTTTTGGGAATGATAGCATCGAAGTTTGTATTAAAAATGATTAAATAGGTAATCGAACATGAAGCTGCCAGAATATGCGTCAATGTTAAGGATATTTATCGGTGAAAATGACCGCTACAGGGGGAAACCCCTGTATGAACAGATAGTCATGAAGGCGCGTGAATTAAATCTCGCGGGAGCGACCGTGACAAGGGGGATCCTGGGCTTTGGCGCGGACAGCCGCATTCACACCGCCAAGATACTTGCCTTGTCCGAAGATTTGCCGATTATCATTGAAATCGTTGATACAGATGAAAAAATCAACACACTAATGCCATTCATTGATGAAACGGTAGAGGAAGGTCTTGTTACGTTAGAAAAAATGAAAATCATTAAATATCGCCATAGCTGATCCTCCCTGCGCATCCGTCCCGCACAACCCTTTACTCGACAGCCCGCTGCGGCACACCCAGCCTCCGCGCTTTCAGCCGGTGTGGTGGGGACAACTCACAGGACGAGCACTCTCTCGCCGAGGAGTGACTCCATTTTTTCCATCGTTTTCAGGGTGGGGTTTGTCCTTTTCGGGTTTTCATATTTCTGGTAGCTCTGGTAACGTATATGCAACATGCGGGCCATTTCTTTCTGTGACCATCCCCGTTCGGCGCGCCTGATCTTCAGCCAGAGGGCGAACGCCACGCGCTTCTCCGGGCCGATGGGGAACACCCGTTTCCCGGATATCCTGGAGGGTTTCGGCACGTCGATTTTCCTGAGGTCCAATGACTCAAGGTACCCGGTCAGGGCCTCGCGGGCATTCTCCTTCGCGTGCGCGAGCGTGTCACCATAGGTCACGCACCCGGGAAGATCGGGAAATTCCACGAGGTGGCACCTGTCACTCCTGGAATAGCGTATTCTCGCCGGGTACCGTATCATCGCACGCCTCACTGTTTCAAAATCGCCTCAAGCAGGCCCTTCGGCAGGTCCCTGTTGCCATGGACGGGAACCGACAGTGTCTTCTCGTTCCGCATCATGATATAATGGGAACCGTGGGTCCTGTCCAGAGACCATCCGTGCTTTTTCAGCAATCGCACGAGCTCTTTGCCGCTCATTCCAATATACAGCCTTAAGGTTGTATCGTCAATTGATTTTTCCCGGGCCGGATCACTTGCCACCAGCCGGGATGGGAGAAACCGGCGGCTTCGCGAATGGCGTTCATGCCGGGTTTCACGAAATCCCGCCATGGGCAATGGACCATGGGAGGTACAGTTGCTACGAACGGAGGGCACGGGCGAATAAAATTTTTTCGGGGTACATGAGGATAACACGGGATTATGGGGAAAAACGGGAGGGATTACCCCCTCGACAGCCTTCGCGCTTTCAGGGCCTGGCATCCGGGACACCGGACCAGCTTCACGGGATTGCCGCGTGCGCGGTACCTGACGCCGCCGATCTCCCACACGCTGAAGTCCCTGCCGCAGTCGCAATGGAAGACCCACTGGCGCGATTCCCGCTCGATTTCATGGAAGACGTACCGGGGAGTAAAGAATCGTATCAGTTTCTGTATTCCGCTCATCGGCATGGCAATCCCTCCTGGCCCCACGCGTGCCGGGCAGAGTCACGCTTCATCACCCAGCAATCCGGAAATCACATTGCTCATGTCCTCAAACAGGTACGGCTTGGCCATGACGGCGTCGAAACCGTATTCGCGGTAATTCGCCATGACGGGATCATTGGAATACCCGCTGGAGACTATGACGAGGAGCTCGGGATCGATCTCCTTCACCCTTGCCAGGGCGTCCTTGCCCCCCATGCCGCCGGGCACGGTAAGGTCCATGATGGCGACCCTGAAGCGCTCGCCCGATTCCCGGGCCTCGCCGACTGCCGCCACGGCCTCCTCCCCGTCACGGGAACAGGTCACGGTGAACCCCATTTTTTCAAGCATTCGAGCCGCGGTGGCGCATACCGGCTCCTCATCATCCATCACCAGAATCCTGCCTGATGCGGAGATCGTGGCGCGGTTTACCCGGGCGGGATCCGCTTCATACCGGAGCGAGGCAGGCAGGTAGATGATGAACGACGCCCCCTTCCCGGGATCTGATCTGGCCTCAAGGAAACCGCCGTGGCGCCGTATGATAGAAAAACAGATGGACAGCCCGAGCCCGCTTCCATCAGCCCTCGTGGTAAAATAGGGATCGAAAATCCGCGGCATCACATCGGGAGCCATCCCGGGACCGTTGTCCGTTATGCTGATTTTCACATACGGTCCGGCCTCGAGGGGGATCCCCTCCCCGGCCCCGAGATGAACGTTCTCCGCATGCAGTGTCACGGTGCCTCCCCCGGGCATGACCTGGCGCGAGTTCAGCACGATGTTGTAGACCACCTGGGAGAACTGTCCGGCATCCACGGAAACATTCCAGAGCCCCTCCTCAATGGAATCCTCGAGCTTCAGTTTCGACCCGCTTAATATGAACTCCGCGGACTCCTTGATGAGTCCCGCTACAGGCTGGACCTTTCGTATGGGCTCACCCCCTCGCGAAAAGGTAAGGAGCTGCTGGGTAAGCTCCCGCGCGTGCAGCGAGGCCTTTTCCGCGTCGTCGAGCACGCCGAGGAGCTCCTCGTCTTCATGCTTCATGACCTTCGCCAGGGAAATGTTTCCCATGATCGACGTGAGAAGATTGTTGAAATCATGTGCGATGCCCCCGGCAAAAACCCCCAGGGACTCGATCTTCAGCGCCTTCTCCAGCTCCAGCTCCATTTTCCTCTGGGTGGTCATGTCGCGGATGACCAGCACGGTGCCCACGGTAGTACCGCCTGTATCGCGAACGGGAGCGGCGCTTGCCTGGATATACCGTGAATCTTCACCACCGGAAAGCAGGCGCGTATCCGTGCCGAGTTCCACGGATGCGCCCGAATTGATAACCGTCATCACGGGATTTTCCAGCACTTCCCCGGTCTGCTCGTTGAACAGCCGCATGAGACCGCCGATTTCATTGCCCGCGGCCTCTCCCTGGGAGACCCCAATGATTCGCTCGGCCGCCTCGTTCATGAGCTGCAGCCTTCCGTCGCTGTCCGTAACGATGACTCCTTCGTTAATGGATCTGAGGGTCGTCAGGATTCGCTCCTTTTCCTGTGAAAGCTTACGGTTCGATTGGAGCAGTTCCTCGCTATTGGCCTGGAGGCGCTCCATGAAGACATTGAAAAACCCGGCAAGCTCCCCCAGCTCATCGACACGCTCCATGGTGATGCGGGTGCCGAAGTCCCCGGCGGCGCCCCGGGCGAAACCCGCCATGAGAGACCTGATCGGCGCGGTGAGGTACCCGCCGATCCACATCGTCAGGGGGAGTATGAGCGCGAAGAGGACGACCACCGTCACCAGGATGATGTTTCTCGCCCGGTACAGGGGGCTGTAAAACTCTTCATGGTAACTCGACGCGGCCACGATCCACTCATATTCCGGAAGGTAGCGGTAGAAGCAGAGTTTTTTTCTCGCCACCTCCTCGCCCGGATTCTTCCATCGATACACGATCCTTCCCTCTTTTCTGGCTATCATTTCACGGATGAAGTGCCGGCCGTCTTCGTCCCTGACGTTGTAAAAATTTCCCGAGAGCTTGGGGTGGATGATCACGTTGCCCTTGAGGTCGATGACAAAGGAATAGCCCGATTTCCCGAACGACATGGGGCGTATGCTGTCTCTGAAATCATCGGTACTGGCCAGGTCGAGGAATTCATCCCTGTAGGATGAGACGGCCATCACCCACTGCCACGGTTTGAAATAGCCGAGATACATTGACTTCTTGCGTTTCCGCTTTTCGCCCGGATTGGCCCAGCGGTATTCCATGTAGCCCTGCTTCAGCCTCGCGCCCTCCTGGACGAAGTCAACATAGGCGACATCTTCTCCCTGGATAACCGGGTGCACGGCGAGGGGAATGACCTCCGGCGCCCTCCTGATGTCCCAGACAAATATATATCCCGTCTTGCCTATCTTCTGTCCCAGGAGATGTTTTCTCGCCAGGGCCATGGCCTCGGGGGTTGACAGCTCTCCACGGAGGGTCCGCGCGTGGAGAGCGACGATCTGTTTCAGGTTTTCATCAACGATCGATTTCAGGTGAACGCGTATCGTTGACCTTGCCATGGTCCGCACCATGACAAGTATGGTAGCGGTTGATTTGCGCAATTCGTTTTCGATCTGGTCTTCGATATGCCGCCACAGGGTGACATACAGAACGGCGCTTCCAATGGCGAAAACCACGAAGAAGAGGAGGGAGTAGACCCCCAGGAGCTTTATCCTGATGCTGCTATTGCCGAATATGTTCACGCATGCACCACCGGATTCCAGGACCGCATGGCACGATGAGAATAGCATGCCTTTATCTAAAAACGACGTTCGCTCCCGGATGTGTAACCATCAATGGGATCCCCCGGGTAAAAAAACCGGACACACGATGTCCCCTGTTCAGTGTACAGGCTGCACGAGAGAATGGCAATTAAAATATCCACTCCCGCAGGGAAATGGATGGACGCCGATTACCCGGTCACGGGTATCGCTCCCCGCTCCGGGCCCTCCCATTCACCGGGGGAAACAGACCACCCCCCCCACCGGGGTCACAGCGGGGGAGACACGCTTTAATAAAACGTGAAGTTCGCGGATTATTCCGGGCGGGTCATCCGGCGCGTGACGTCGCGAGGGAGGCGCCAGGCGCGCGGTACATCACCCTCCCCCCCCTGATAACCAGCACGGGTTCCCGGCAGGCCCTGATATCGGCGAGGGGGTCACCGTTCAACACCGCCAGGTCGCCCAGCTTCCCCGTTTCGATCGACCCGATGCGGTCCTCCATCCTCAGGATCCTCGCGTTGTTGACCGTGGCGCACCTGAGGGCCTCGAGATTGGAGAAGCCGACGCGCGTCAGGATCTCCATTTCTCGCCAGAGGAGCCCGTGGTAACAGAAGCCCACGCCGGCGTCGGTGCCGCATCCGATCAGCACGCCGGCCTCCTTCATCCTGCGGACATTGTCCGGCCCGTATTTCAGGACGCCGAAATGGATCTCAGGCCTGGTGAGAAGGATTTTCCGCGCGTACATCTCCTCGCAGGGGCAGGACCCGTACTTCTTCAGCAGTTCCATGTTGAACCGGTGGATGGCGGGCTGGGCGTACCGGTCGTCGAAATTGTAGAGGAACTCCCTCCGGAGCCTGAGCTCCCCGTCGATGAAATCGTTCCTGAATTCCCGCGGCACCTCGCCGTAGCTCTCCTCGTGGGCGAGTAGCTGGCCGATGATCATGGTGGGGACGATGGACATTTTTTTCGCCGCCATCTGCCGTATCTGGCCGTCGGGGATCACGGCGTCGCAGATGGTGTGCTCCACGTTGATGCCGTGCCTGATGGCGCGGTCGAACCCGAATTTGTGGTGGATGTGGGCCGTCACCGGGAGATTGTGCCGCGCCGCGAAGTCAAGGATGACCCTGATGTGCTCCTCGGAGTAGCATTCCAGCCGGTTCCTGCCGCACATGACCGACACGTCATCCATGGTCAGCTTGATGAAGTCGGGCCCGCTCTCGCGGTTCTCCTCGAGCTTTCTCTTCAGGTCCTCGATGCTGATAAAATTGCAGTTCGGATCGCCCGTAAGGGCCAGGACTATCCCCCCCACGGCGCTCACGTCCCTGAGGTCAATGTCGGGGTGGCTCCCGGCGATGTTGATGAACCTGCCGCAGTGGCTGACGCGGGGCCCCGCCAGGGATCCCTTTTCGATCCTGCCCAGGTACTTTGGAAGGAGCTTCGGCGCGGCGCCGTTGTCCCTCACCGTGGTCACGCCGTTCTGGATATGCTGGACGAAATTCCGCTCGAGCTGGATGAGGACGTCGTTCAGGAGCCTCACGTCCGTGCCGTTGATGCTGGGCAGGGTGGTGTGGCAGTGGGCGTCGATGAGCCCCGGGATGACATGCCTGTTCTCCAGGTCAATGACCCCGAACTCCGGCGAGGGCGGGGTCGTGGCGTTGTCGATCCTCACGATCTTCTCGTTCACGATCGTGATGCTCATGTCGCGCGAAACGGCGCCCCTGGGGACATCAACGAGGGAGGCGTTTTTCAGGAACATCCCCTTCCCGAAGTCCATCGACGGCGGCTTCATCCCTCCGAGGGTGGAGCATCCCGTCCCGGTCCCCGCGAGGGCGGCGCCGGCAAGCGTCGTCGCGGAGAGCCTGAGAAAATCCTTCCTTGTCAGCGGTGCGTTGTAGTTACCCATGTCAGCGTTCCTGTCTGTTTTTTTACCCGCCGCGCCCCCCCGGCGCGGCGTTCCCCCGGCGGCTACTCCGCGTCGCGAAGCATTCCCGCCACCTCGATGAAGAAGGCGGGGGCGTCGAAGCCCGGCGTCGCGTCATAGTTGAAATCCGTGTGGGTGAGGTCGGCGAAGTGGTTGATGATCATCCAGTGGTCCACGCCGAACTGGCTGGGGATGATCCCCATGTTGATCCACGAGGCGTCTCCCCCGCTGTTCCCGGGAATCCATAGGGCGCTTTCCGTGGGGACGATGCCGTCGTTGGAGCCGTCCACGGGATGGATGACGTGCCAGAGGGTCCCCGTCACGGCGAAGTTGAAGCTCGGTATGAAGGAGGGCACGGTCCACCAGAGGAATCGCTCCTCCTTGAATTCCGCTGCGTAAACGAAGATATTGATGCCGGGCGTTTTCCGGCCCCGCGCCTCCAGGGCGGGGTTGAAGGTGGATTCCATGTATCCCCTGGCCATGCGCGACGTGGCGGCGGTGAAATGGCTGTCGCGCTGACCGTTCACCACCCCCGCCCAGAGGTAGTCGGCGATTCCCGGCGCGAGAGCACGGATCAGCTTAGGCGACGTGGCGGTGATCCACTCCGCGATGTAGGTCCCGTTGTTGGGAGTCGAGAGCATGGCGATGGAGCCGATGAATTCCGACGCGGCAAGGGCGGGAACCGTCGGCGCGGGGTTCGGGACGTCGGCGCCGTCGACCTCGACGATGTCACCGATGTACGGCGCAAGGACTTTCAGGTCGTCAAGGTATGAGGGATCCAGGGCGTCTTCGTCCAGGTCCGGGATATCATGGCGCGGATCGGGAATCGAGAGTGCCTTGATCAGGTAGCGCGCGTTGATGCCTCCCTGGGAATGGCATATCATGTTGAACTTGATCGACGTGGGATCGATCTCCTCGATCGAGAGGGCCCGGCCGTCCTCCACCATCTCCCTCATCAACCCTCTCACCTTGAGATAGAGGAAGGCCGCCACCTCCTTCGCCCTCTTCGAGTGCACCTCGAAGCAGGATACAGGAACCGCCTGGGTGTCGAATCCCGCGTCCTCAAGGGCCGTGTCGAGCTGCCAGAAATAGTCCATGTCGAACATGATGTGGGCGCTTCCCGCCCATCCCGCCACGAGAATAAGCCCGTTGGGGCCTTCGTAGCGCACCAGGGGCTTCGCCTCCTCGCCTTCACCATCGAGGGAACCGTCTTCCATTGTGTTTTCAGCGGAATCGCCCCCGAAGGGAATGGGGGGCAGATCGCCGTCATTGTAGCAGCCGGAAATGATAGTTATCGCGAATAGGGAAATGATAAAGGGAACGATCCTGCGGCGCATGGGGTACCTCCGGGAATCAGATCATTTTCAGCGATACGTAAACCGGTGTTGCCGGAAAACCATCCGGACGGTCTAATTAGTATCCCATGGGCGATCATTAATCTATGCAGGAATTGTGATAACAAAAAAAGACAGAACAGAAATTGCACATCGCAGAAATTGACCAGCTGGCGGGTACCGACACCTTAGAAATCAAAATCATCGAGGAGACGCCTGCAGCAGACGACGCTCCCATCAGTTCTGCTCACCGTCGCGGCAAAGACCCTTACCCGGTCATCGTCGCAGAGCCTGATCCCTTCCGCGCCCTCCGGTATCGCCAGGTCAAGCCTGAAGAGGTACCCGAATCGGTAAGGAAGGTCCTTGCCGTACGCGTGGACGTGGGTCGTGTAGCACGCGAGTTCCTGCCGGGTGACGTAACCGGGACGCACGCCGGTGCAGGGGATGCGCCAGAAGTAATCGCGCTTCTTCCACCGGCTCTCCCGTTTCCATGTCCGCGTGTCGTACTGCCCCACAAAGCCCGTGCTCGAGAGAACGACCACCGCCACGGCGCGTGGCGCGGCTCCCGTGAAGGTGAATTCCGCCGTGGTCTCCCCGGCGGCGGAGGCAAGGAGACTCAGGCAGTTGAAACCCCCGGCGGGGAACCGAAGCTCCTGGCCGGCGCAGAGAAGCACGTCCCGTTCGCTGCCCCTGCTTATCTGAAACGCGATATCGCCGCTTTCTATTCTCCCGGGCATGCGCTCCTCGGGAAAGGAGAAGGGAAGCTCCGGATATTCCCCGTTCCGGGTTATCATTTTCGCGTTGAAGGGCAGGTCAAGGGGCGCTGAACCGGCCGCTTCTCCCGGCGAGGGCTGCGCGAACCTGAGGGCGATCGACCTGATCTGGTAGGGACCCAGGGTAACGTCAATGCCCCTTTCATCGAAGGAAATCTCCCCTGTGGGCGCCTCCTGGCCGTTTACCTCCCACGCCTTTTCCAGCCGCTCCCCGAGGTCAATCCGCGCCGCCGTGTCGCCGTCTCCCGCGAGCTCGTTCATCCTGAGAATCACGGTATCGCCGTTTTCTTCCGAGCGTTTCAGGGCGCTCACGACCGCGCGGTCCGTTGACATCCCCAGCAGGGAATACTGTCTGCCGAGACGTCCCGGCGATGGTCCCGCCAGGAAGGGATAGAGGGGCTGGTTGAACCTGAGCCCCTGGAGGTCGCTCTTCCCTTCCCGCCAGTCCCCCCGGTGGCTGTAGAGGGCGTAGCGGATGGCGTGCCTCCCCCGGTCCTGCGAGGCCTGGTCCCTGAAGGCGATGTCGTACCACCGCCGGGCCGGTGTGTAGAGGAGGGTAAGCCGCAGGGTGCGGTCATCGGGCCTGTCCGACCCGTACTTCGAGTCCTCGAGGATGGTGACGCCCCGCTCCCCCGAGGCGTCGGTAAGGTCGAACCATATATGGGAAGGGACCTCGTATTTCTTTTCATTGTTGCTGGTGCGCCGCATCTTCCCCACCTGCCAGTTGTAGGTGGCCTCCCTGTTCGAGCACTTCAGGGGGAAGGATGTCTTCAGGGAATAACCCGAAAGGTTCCAGTCGATCCGCTCGGTGAATTCAACGCGGCGTCCCGCGCCGCCCATGGAAAGGGACACTCTCTGGATGAAAGTCGAACCGCGGAATGTCCGGGTGATCTCCGCGGAGACCCTTACGGGGCCCCCCTCCGTGATGCGCACCGATTCGAGGGTTCCCGCCAGGCGCACGGGTTTTTTCTTCCGGTCCTTCCAGTCCATGTTCCAGGCGGGAAACATCCGGGGGGTTTCTCCCTGCAGCTCGTAGTGAACCGTGTCGTGAAGAATTTCGCAGTCCTGGTCCCTGTCGATAATCGACGAGACGAATCCCCCGCGGTCGATGGTGACGCGGTAGGCGTGATTTTCAAGGACGATGCGGTCAGCCGTCTCCTCCGCCGTTACCTCTCCCCTTCCGGCCGGGGGGCCGGCATCGCGCCTGATTTCATAGACACTCCACGATAGAGAGGGCGCCTCTGCGGCAAAGATGAGGTGCGCCGCGCCCCCCTCGACGGACAGCACCTGGGCCGGGACCCGTTCGCCCCGGGGCCCGTACACGGCGATTTCTCCATTCCCGGGAAGGGGAACGACCGCCTCGACGAGGTCCTCCCTCTCGAAGGAGAGGGGGTTATAGACGACAAGGGGAATGCCCTCGCACCGGGTATCGAGACGCCTTGCCATGGCCTCCGCCGCGCGGCCGAGGACCAAGGAGAAGACGTTCAGGGCCACCACCTCGTCGTTGTACGACCATGTGTACGCGTCGGGGGTGCAGGTCCCCGGCAGGATATCGTGCATCTGGCTCCCGATCACCCGCTCCCAGGCGCCCCGGAGGCGCAGGTGGGGATAGGCCGGGCCGCCGGTGAGCCAGGCGGCAACGGAGGCGCGCTCCGCCGCGTCGGCCAGGAACTCGTTTTTCCTGTTCCAGCGCTTCATGATCGCCTGGGAGGTGAGGGAGCCGGCGGAGTGCTCGGTCAGCAGAAGGTCCCCGCGGTATTCAGGCATCCGGGCCGCCTCGTCGGCGGAAAGGTCCCTGAAGAACCGGTCCGACGAATCCTGGCACACGAGGCCGTTACTTTCATTGACGCTTTTCTCCGCGTTCCTAACCGAACGCTCCAGGGGGGCCCCGCCGGTGTCGCCCGTGCCGTAGTAGCGGTAATCCTTCCAGACACCGTACCGCCGGCCGTTGTCCTCGAGGCGCTTCAGCCATCGCGCCTTTTTCCCGGGGCGCTTAAGGAGCAGCGTCATGTAGCTTCCCGGGTCCAGGGCCGCGGGAAGCCCGCTCCCGTCGGGCCCCCTCCAGATACCCACCGGGAAGGGTATGCCCTCGGCGGAATGCCAGGTCAGCTTCTGGGTAGAGAAGCCCCTGATGCCGCAGTGAACGAGCACCGTGGGCAGGCTCGCCGGGAAGCCGAAACAGTCGGGGAGCATGTAATCGAAAGATTCCATGCCGAATTCCTCGCGAAAGAACCGGTTGCCGTAGAGGATGTTCCGTATCAGCGACTCGGGGGAGGGGGCGCGTGGTCTACGGAAGAGGGTGCGTCCACGGCCACATTGTCGCGCTCGACTCGGTGAGCGTCGGCCGGGGGGGGGGGGTGGG
>CAZKPR010000038.1:20140-24694 GCA_964554685.1 uncultured Leptospirales bacterium
CCTCGAGGCATGACCCGGCGATCTTCCACCTCCCCTCCCTGACATAGTCCTTCATCCTGGCATAGTCGTCCGGATAGTATTCCTTCATCATGTCGTAGCGGATCGCGCCGGTGAAATTGAAGCAGTACCCGGGATACTTCTCGAAGAGGCGGAAATTCTCATGGAGGGTCGCTTTCAGGTAGTGGGTGATGGTGGTGGCGAAATTCCACCGCCACTGGGTGTCGAGGTGCCCGTAGGGCACGAGGTAGAGCTTGGCGTCGCGCATGGCAGCCAGATTCTCTCCCGCGCCGGCATATTAATCAAGAACATTCCGTCCCGGCGCACGATTAAGCTTCGCTTTTCCTCGCATCATCACCAGGCCGGAATGATCTCCCGGTACATCCGTGAAGCGCTTCTTGCGTCACGGGGAAGAAAAAACCGCGGGGTCGGATAAAAGCGGTCGACGCGGCGGAGGGGGCGTGGTAGGCTTTTCACCGGCAGCGACATCCATCCACGGGGAGGACGGCACGGCAATGAACCACTACAACGGCAAGCGCGTCTATATTACCGGCGGCTCGAGCGGCATCGGCCTCGCCCTGGCCCGCCGGCTCGCCGCCATGGGGGCCCACCTCCTCCTCTTTGCCCGGAACGCGAAGAGGCTCGAGGCGGCACGCGCCGACGTCGAGGCGAACCGGGCCGGCGCCGATGGGCGGATAGCCGTCATGCCCCTGGACGTCAGCGACGACGACGCGGTCCGGAAAGTCATTACCCGGGCGGTCCGGGACTTCGGCGCCCCCGACATCGTCATCAACAGCGCGGGTATCGGGAGGGCCGATCACTTCGAGAACATACCCTATGAAGACTTCGACCGGGTGATGAAGATAAACCTCTACGGCACCCGGAACGTCATCGCCGCGTCCCTCCCCCACATGAAGGAACGGGGTGGCTCCATCGTCATCATCTCCTCCATGGCGGGCTTCCTCGGCATGTTCGGCTACACGGCCTACGCCACGTCGAAATTCGCCCTCGTGGGGTTTTCCGAGTGCCTCAGGAGCGAGGTCAGGCGCTTCGGCATCCGCGTCCACCTGGCCTGTCCGCCCGAAACGGACACTCCCTTCCTGGCCGAGGAGAGTAAAACCATTCCCCCGGAGTCGCGCGCCCTGAAGGACATGGTGGGCCTCCTCCCGGCCGATTACGTGGCGCGGTACATCCTCCGGGGCGTCGCCCGGGGGGCGTACCTCATCATCCCCGGGGCAAAGGCGCGGTTCCTCTATCATCTCAACCGGTTTTCTCCGGGGTGGGTGAGCCGCATGATCGCCGACGCCACCGTGGCGCGGGTGGCGGGCAAGATGAACCGGCGGTGACACGCCGGCAAAACGGACATGGGCGGCCCCAGCGCCCTATTTCGCCATGTAGCTCCTGTTGATCCACCGGTCGCCGCCGTCGCTGTCCCGCGTTTCATAGAGAAGGTTGCCGGGCGTTTCCTTTTCAAGGACCCTTGTCCGCTCTGACACGTCGAGATCGGAGACGGTGCTCCCCTTATCAGCCTCCTGGAGAAACCGCCTGACGTCTTCGGCATCCACCTTGTTATACGTTGCCCCCACCCGGTAATCCGAGATCGCCTCCACGATGCTGGCGTTGATGAGCTTTTCCCAGAGCTTCGCGAAGAGCGCGCTTGAGGCGAAGATCTCGGCGCTGTTTATCTTCCCGTTGATGGCGAAGGCGTATCCCACAACGTCGCCATGATTCCTGATAACGCCGGCGAGGGTGCGCGAGTACTCTTCCCGCGCCTTTTTCAATTTCTCATGCTCCAGCGTGAGCTGGAGGCTCGTTTCCGACGCCCCCTTGACCTCGCCCACGTTCTCCCCAAGCCTGTCCTGCATCCTCGAAACGCTCTGCCACACCCCTGATTGTGACTTTTCCTTTTTCACGCTCATCTTGAGGTCCTTCGAGGCGATGCGTTCCCTCGACGAGCTGAAGGCATGGAGGTTCTCGCCCCCCCTCTTTTCCCACCTGCCGCTCTCGACGCAGAATGCATTGACGGACATCTTCTCCGTCTTCGGCGGAACGATGTAGTTGTACTGGATGACCCGGTCCTGCTTGCCACCCTTGACGATGTCCCCGGACATGATGAAGATGCTGGAATTCGAATTGTTGGTGACCATGAGCCGGTTGACGTCGCCGGTCTCATGGACCACGACGGCCTTCCTGTCCATGGCCTCCTGGAGGGTGATGAAATTCGTGCCTTCAATGCGGTTGGCGCCGTGGATGAGAAAGACCGACAGGTTCTTGTGGGCATGGGGACCCGTGATCCGGTAGCCCTCGTCCGGCTGGGCGGACGCGCCCCGGAGAGCGATGGTGACGCACAACAGCGGAAACGCGAGGACCGCGACTAATCGCTTCATGGCTTCCTCCTTCAAGGGAGTTTATCATTGGACAGCGTTCCCCATGAAAGGTTCTCGTTTTGTTGAATTCCCGTTATTTTTCTTCTGTCATGGAATTCGAATACGGGGCGGCGCGGGAGGGGATGTTCTTCCCCGTCGGTGCGCCGCGAAGGGGGGTCCACAAGGGGGTTAAAGATAAAACAGGTCCAGATGCGCGAGCCTTTTCCTCACGGCCTCTTCTTTCATCGGTTCGCATCGGAACAATTCATCCTTTCCCTTTGACAATCGCACCAGGTAGGGAAGATTCATCTTTTCAGTGAGATGATAAAAGGTCACCATGTCGGCGATATCCTCCGCCCAGGTCATGCTGCCGTAGAGGGAAACGAAGGGGCTCCCGCAGAACTCCCGGTAGATCTTTTCGGCATCCGAGAGATGGAGCTTCGGCCCGCCGCCCAGGCCGTAGAAGGTAAGGTCCTTCCTGTAGGCGTAGGGCGTGACCGTGGCCCCGATATCCTTCCATATCCCACGGACGAATTCCGTCGACTTTTCCGAAACGCGCGGGACCGGCGCCATATCCTTTTCAACGAAGGGGGTTATCTTCAGGGTGTAATCCACCACGTGGGTCGTCTCGTGAAGAAGGGCGTAGAGAATGCCGTCATGGCCCCTGCCGCAGTCGACGTTGACGCTATATCCCTCGCTCGGGATGAAACAGCTCCGCTCCCGCCATGTCAGCACCTCGGACAGGCTCATCGCCAGGATTTTCGGGTTAAATATAATGTAGAAATGGAGCTTTTTATTCTCATCAAGGACCCAGTCCGCGGCGGCGCTTCCGAGGAAGTTATCAATGAAATATAATCCGATGAGCCGCTCCTCCAGGACTTTTCTGTTCAGGGGCGGAAGGCGCTTCAGGTTCCGCGCGAAAATCATCCTCTCTTTCCCGGAGAGGCGGTGGGGCGCGTAATCATCCCTCCCGTCAAATTTCCTCCATGACTCGACAACCAGGGACGGAGGATCAACGAGCCTCTTTTCGAGGGGAAGCGCGGCGTCGAAGGAGTAGTTCTTCAGCTGTTTCAGAGGGGAGGACGCGGGATCTTCCTTCCTGCAGTGACAGATGCAGACCGCCACAAGAACCGCCAGCGGTATAACGCGCTTCTTCATGGAAACACCTTTTTTGAACCGGTCGGCCGGGTCCACTCCACTACAACCCAGTTGGCGCAGTTGATCAATCCTTTTTTCCCGCCATCCTCTGCCTCGCCATGAACAGCATGAAGAGCACGCACGCGATACCCGCCACATAAACGCAGGTCAACTCGATCTCCGGTTCCGGGCTTGCCAGGACGCTGAACCCAGGCATGATCGAGAGGTACTTCACCTTCAGGGGTTTTCACCGTCATCCCGTGGGGGCTTTTCAGTTCCACTCCATGTCCTCGGGATGGCCGAAATGGAATCCCTGGAGGTAGTCCACGCCGAGATCGGCCAGCTCACGGGCCAGCTGGGGCGAATCAACCCATTCCGCGACGACGGAAAGCCGGGTCTGCTTGCAGAAATTGACGATGTTCTCGATGATCCTGCGCGCCTTCAGGTTATTCCGCATCTGCTGGATCAGCTCGCCGCTTATCTTCACTATATCGACGGGAAGGGTCATGAGGTTCCCGAAGTTGGAATACCCTGAACCGAAATCATCAATGGCGATGAGGCATCCCAGCTTCCTCGCGGTATCGAGGAAATCGCGACACGAGTTTTTCTCGCTGATATCCGAACGCTCGAGTATCTCGAGCACCAGGTTTCCCTCGAACCGGAATGAATCCCGGTGCAGGGCCTGGAGCAGGGCGGTCAACTCGGGCCTCACCATGTCCTTAAAGGATATGTTCACCGAAATTTTTTTCCCCGTGCGGCACAGGGCGTCGCAGGCCTCCTGGATCATGAAGCGCGTGAGGTCCCAGTCCAATCCCGTTGATTCGGCGATGGGCAGGTAGGGAAGCGGCGATTCGTATTCGCCCCGGGCGTTGCGTATCCGCAGCAGGCTTTCGTACCACACCGCTTCGCCCGTGGCGGAATGCACCACGGGCTGGAAATACGCCTTGTACGCTTTTTCATCATGGTTCAGGCAGAGGATGGAATACAGGTTGACCGATTGCAGCGCTGATTTTTTAAGGTTATCGTGGTTCTCGAACAGCACGACTCCCCGGTG
>CAZKPR010000039.1:0-24208 GCA_964554685.1 uncultured Leptospirales bacterium
TGGTGAGCCTGGACGTGGCGGACGAATATCTCGCCGGTATTGTCGTCGTCGGGACGGCCCCCGCCTTTAAAGAGGCGACGCATATACCCACGGTTTTTACTTGCCACGCTCCTCCCCGCGTGCCATACTTGCTGACGATAACGCTTATTTCATTAGAGGGATCGGTATCTGGTAAAAGCATTGTTTATTAATACCATGAAACGACTGTTCACTATGCTCGCCCTCGCATCCGCGCTTCTCTCCTGCGGCGGCGCCTCCTTCACGCCGGTGAAGGGGTTCGACGACGACACCAATCAGGCCCTTAAGGAATTCTTCCTTTCCACGGCGGAGGAGCCGGGGCGGAAGGTCGCGGTCTTCGACGGCGACGGCACGGTCTTCGGCCAGGTCCCCCACTACCTCGCCGACGAGTGCCTCTACCGGGTGGCCCTGGAGGACCCGGGGAAAAAGCCGGAGGTGATCGCGCGGATGGTGCGCCTCTCCAACGTGTCGCTTCCCTACGTCCAGGACCGGGTACGCTTCTTCGAGGGGGACACGGCGGAGTCCCTCCGGGAGCTGGGGGACCGCTGCTACCGGGAGCACTACGCGGACAAGATCTATCCCTCAATGAAGGACCTGGTCCGCCTCCTGGGAAGGAACGGCTTCGAGGTCTGGGTCGTCACGGCCAGCCCGGAGCTGATGTACCAGCGCTTCCTCTCCCGGGAGCTCGGCATCCCCGCCGTGCGGGTCCTCGGCGTGAAGTCGGTGATCCGCGGGGGGATCATCACGGGCGAGATGGTGAAGCCGGTGCCCCAGGACCATGGCAAGAAGGAAGCCATCGAGACCTTCGTCCAGGAGCGGCCCCTCCTCGTGGCGGGGAACAGCCGCGGGGACCGGGAGATGATCGAGTACAGCCGGGGCCTCAGGATGATCGTCAACCCCGACGAGTTCGTCGCCTCGGACCAACAGGAGAGCATCGCCGACTACGCGAGACGGAGCGGCTGGCTCATCGTGCGCGTCCCCGACGTCCGGGCGCCGGGCTTCCCCTCCGTGTCGTCGAAGCGCTTCGGCATCCGGGAGAACAGGGAAAGGCGGTAGGGGGCGCCACCCGGTGGCCTGTCAGGGGCCGCACTTCTCGTACCCCGCCCTGATCGCCTCCTCCTCGGAGGCGAAGAACACCCTGTCCTCCAGCGCGATGGACGCCTCTCCCCCCGGTGGGAGGTAGCGCCGCGTCCGCGCCGAGGCGACCCACCAGTAAGGGCTCCGGCCGCTGATCCTGCGGCGCCAGAGATAGGGGATCTCCGGCGCTCCGCCCGCGGGGCTGAAGATTCCCCGCTTTTCCGCCAGGGCCGCGGCCTGGGCCCCGCGGAACGCGTCGATCATTCCCATGGCCGGGTAGACCAGGTAGGTGACGGCCCACCCGGACCTCACCATCTCGAGGTTGATGTTCCTTCCCCGGTAGATAACAATCGCCAGGGTCCTCCCGTACCGGTCCAGGGGGGAGGGCGGGGTGCGCAGGGTCACCCGGGCCCCCCGGGGCAGGAGCCTTTCCAGGCGGCGCTTCGCGAGGCGCCCCCAGGGGGACTGGCGCTCGCCCAGGTAATAGGATTCCGGCGCGTCGATGTTTATGAGACGGATCTTCTTCACCCCGCCGCCGGGGAGGGCGACGTGGACCGTGTCGCCGTCCACGATGCGTGTAACCCTCCCCTCGAATTCCCCGGCTGTTCCGGGAAACGCCATGAGAAGGAGTATCAGCGCGGGAAGCGGCCGTTTTAGAAGGGTACGCATGGATGGAACCGATGGTGAAGGCACGATGCTCATTTTGCCACGCGTTGAAAGGGGTAACGCGATTTTTCTGTGGAGCTGAGGGGAGTCGAACCCCTGGCCTCTAGAGTGCGATTCTAGCGCTCTCCCAACTGAGCTACAGCCCCGGGACCCGCGTTTTCCGCGGGCAGGGCAAATCTACGTAAGGTCCCGGAATCTGTCAAGATTATTGCATGATTTTCCCGTGATGCGGGGGCAGTCCTTGACTTCCCCATTGTCCCGTGCTACCCTGAATACAGGACCCTCGCGGGGCCGCGCCGGGGCGCGGTCAATGATCGGTCCAGGAGGCGGGCATGGATACTTTCAGGGAAAAATCGTTCTGGATGACCACCCGGGATTACGCTCCCGGCGAACCACTCGGGGGTTCCCTCGACGTGGACGTTGCCGTGGTGGGGGGAGGGTACACGGGGCTTTCCACTGCCTATTTTTTGAAAAAGGACGAGCCGGGGAAGCGGATCGCCCTCCTGGAGGCGGAGGTGATCGGCTACGGCGCGAGCGGCCGCAACGGCGGTTTCAGCATGACCAAGTTCGGCCTCATCCATTCCATAACGGCCCTCCGCTTCGGCAACCGGAAGACCGTCGAGGCCCACGAGTACAACTGCCGCGCCGTGGACCTGCTCCGGGAGCTCGTCACCGGGCTGAAGCTCGACTGCGACTATGAGCACACCGGCTTCCTCATGGTGGCCACGTGCAAAAAGCAGCAGGAGCGTATGGAGCGGGAATACGAGTTCGTCACCCGGGACCTCGGCATCGGCGAGATCGAATGGATAAGCGCCGACGCCCTGGCGTCCCGCGTGCGGAGCCCCCTCTACATGGGGGGCGCCTGGTGGGAGCCCCGGACGGGGATCCTGAACCCCGCGAAGCTCGCCTGGAGCTGGAAAGATGTCATCACCTCGATGGGCGTTGAGGTATACGAGGGGACGCCGGTGACGAAGCTCTCCCGGAAGGGCCGGCGCTACCGCCTGGCGACGCCGGGCGGCGAGGTCACGGCGGACAAGGTGGTCCTGGCCACGAACGCCTGGTCCCACCACTTCACCCAGACCAGGCGGAAACAGGTGCCGGTCTGGACCTACATCGTCCTGACGGAGCCCCTCACGGAGGCGCATTTCCGCGGCATCGGCTGGAAGGGCCGCGAGGGGATCGAGGACTTCCGCGACCTGGTCCACTACTACCGCCTCACGGCGGACAACCGGATCGCCCTGGGGGGGCGCGACGTGGGCCTCCTCTACGGCAGCGCCATGCCCCCGGAGAAGGACTATGACGAGGGCACCTTCGAGGCCCTGAAAAGCGACCTCATCGAGATGTTTCCGCCCCTCAAGGGCATCGCCTTCACCCACCAGTGGGGAGGGCCCGTGTCCGTGCCCCTGGACCTGGCGCCGGCCATGGGGTACGCTGCGGGGAAGGACGTGGTCTATTCCCTGGGATGCTGCGGACACGCCGTGTCCATGACGCACCTGAACGGCCGTACCCTCGCCGACCTGGTCCTCGAGAAAAAGAGCGACCTGACCGGGACCTTCTTCGTCAATCGCCGCACGATCCCCTGGCCGCCGGAGCCGCTCCGATCGATCACGGCCCGGGCCATCAGGGGCGTGATGCGATGGGAGGACCGCCGCTACGACAGGTTCACGGCGCCCTTCGCGTGAGATGCGGAAGAGCGGTTGCCGGGGTCCCGGATTTTTCCGGCGGCCGCGCCGCAGCGCCTGGCGGGCGCGCGAAGGAACTGCCGGGGGCTTCCGCGGAAAAATAATATTTGACACAACGGCGCCCGCGTACTCATTTTACGCCACAGCAAACTTTAAAAAAAAGAGAACGAGCCATGAAAGAACGAACCGCGAAAAACGTCCATGACGCCTTCGTCGGCGAGGCGAAGGCCTACCAGCGTCTCCTCGAGTTCGCGAAGAAGGCCGACGAGGAGGAGTTCCACCAGGTGGCCCACCTTTTCCGGGCCGTCGCCGCCTCGGAGGGCGTCCACTCCCGCCGCCACTTCAGGCTCCTGGAATCGATCAAGGACACCCAGACCAACATGGAGCAGGCATTTCACCAGGAGAACGCCGTCAACGGCGTCTACTACCCGAAGATGCTCCAGGAGGCCGAGGATGACGGCGAGAAGGCCGCGGCCCTGGTATTCTCCCAGGCCCGGGACGTGGAGGGGGTCCACAGCCGGCTCTACCGTAAGGCCCTGGACCACCTGGCGGAGGAGACGTTCGTGGAGTATCATGTCTGCGAGGTCTGCGGCTATCTCCACGAGGGGGAGCCCCCCGAGAAATGCCCGGTCTGCAACGCGCCTAAGGATAAATTTTTCAAAGTCGATTGACCACGGTTCATCGTGTCGTGAGCCGGACATCATGGAAGGATGAAACGAGATGAATTCAAAGGAACAGTTCAGGGCGATCAAGGACTTCATCGAGCACAACTACCGCCATTTCAACGCCGCGGTGGTCAAGGACGCCTCCCGGGCCTACGCGGAGCATATCCGCGGGGGCGGGAAAATGTTCCTGGCCATGGCCGGGGCGATGAGCACCGCCGAGATCGGGCTCACCCTGGCGGAGATGATCCGCCGCGACATGATCCACGGGATATCCTGCACCGGGGCGAACCTGGAGGAGGACATCTTCAACCTCGTGGCCCACGACTTCTACGTGCGGGTGCCCGAGTACCGCTACCTGACGAAGGAGGACGAGGAGGAACTTTTCAAGAAGCACCTGAACCGGGTCACGGACACCTGCATCCCCGAGGAGGAGGCGATGCGCCGCCTGGAGCGGGCCGTGATCAAGTACTGGAAAAAGGCCGACGGCGAGGGGAAGCGCTTCTTTCCCCACGAGTTCCTCTACGAGGCGATCAAAAACGGCGACCTCAAGGAATACTACCAGATCGACCCGAAGGACTCCTGGGTGGTCGCGGCCTGCGAGAATAACATCCCCATCTTCATCGGCGGGTGGGAGGATTCCACCCTGGGGAACGTCGCCGTGGCCGAGGCCAGGAGAAAGGGGATATCCTCGCTCTCTGTCATCAGGTCGGGCCTCGAGGCCATGGACAGCCTGATCGACTGGTACCTCGAAACATCGAAAAAGTCCTCGGTCGGGTTCTTCCAGATCGGCGGCGGCATCGCCGGTGACTTCTCCATCTGCGTGGTACCCCTGATCCAGCAGGACCTCCTGGAGGAGTGCCCCCTCTGGGGCTACTTCTGCCAGATATCCGACAGCACCACCTCATACGGCTCCTACAGCGGCGCCGTGCCGAACGAGAAGATCACCTGGGGCAAGCTCGCGAAGGAGACGCCGAGCTTCGTCATCGAGAGCGACGCGACCATCGTCGCCCCACTCATATTCGCCTACCTTCTCGCGGAATGACCGGCCCCGCTGGCCCGCCGAACTGAGAGGAGGAAACGATGCTGCTGGTCAGGACCAGGGTCAGGGACGCCTACCGGGGGGACGTGCATATCGGCCTGGGGCTCTTCGCCGACGAGTTCATCCCGAAGGGAACGGTGATCTGGAGATTCAATCCCGTCATCGACAGGGAGATTCCCGTCGGGGACCTGGAGGGCCTCACGGAGATTGAGCGCCGCTTCATCGACACCTACACCTACCGCGAGGGCGACACCCTGGTCCTCTGTTCCGACGACGCGAAGTACGTCAATCATTCGCGTACCCCGAACACGGACAACTACGAGAACGAGATGGGAAGCGTCACCGTGGCACGCGTCGACATCAACATCGGCGAGGAGATCACCTCCGACTACCGAGACTTCGACGACGATTCCCAGGGCGATGCCGTGGACGCGTACCTGTAAGGGGTCCCGCCGCGCCCCGGGGCCGGCTCATTCCCCGGCGCGCACGATCCGGCCCTCGACCCCGGCCTCGACGGTCTTCCTTTTCCGTATGGTGTCCACGATGAGCTCGCGGAGGGGCAGGCCCGTCATCGTCGCGGGCTTGCCGACGAAGGCCCGGTGGCCGTCCCCCCCGGAATAGACGAAGTCGGTGACGGTGACCGTGTAGGTCCGCTCCGGGTCGAGGGGGGCGTTCCCCACGACGACGTCTTCGACCTTCCTGCCGCGCACCCTGAACCGTACTCCCGACACGTGAAGGAAGCCGCCGTCCTCGTCCTCCCGGCTGTCGCGCACCGACCGGGTCAGGGCCTCGAGGAGCACGGCCCCCGTGGCCGTCACCACGATGATCTCGTTCGGGTAGGGCATCACCTTGAAGACGTCCGCCATGGTGACGGGGCCGCGGTTGAGGCTGGCCCGGAGGGACCCGGCGTTCAGGAGGGCCACGTCTGCGCCGGTGTGTTCCCGCATGATGTCCGTGACGTAGTTGCCCAGGTTCGTCTCCTCGTAGCGTATGCGCCCCCGCTCCCCGTCCATGAAGACCAGGGCTTCGCCCAGGACCTCCTTGAACGTGGCGTCAAGCCTCGCGCTGTAGCCCAGGAGGATCCTCTCCACTTCCGGGTCCGAGGCTGTGGACGGGGTGATGGGGATGTATTCCGATTGTATGATGGCGCCCTTTCGCGACTTTCCTCCGGCGGTGACGTCGATGCGGCCCAGGTAGCGGCCCTTCTCGTAGGCCTGGAATACCGGCACGCCCCCGGGGTTGCGGGCCGGGTTGATGAGCACCTGGTCGTGGCCTCCGATGATTGCCGTGAGCTCCGGGAGCCTCTCCGCGATCTTCGCGTCGGTCCGGTAGCGGCTGTGGGAGAGGAGTATCACCGGGCCCCTCCCGATCCCTTCGTTGAAGTGGCGGCTCACGGTCTCCAGGGAGTCGATGACGTCGACCTTCTCCACGTTCGACGGGGCGGTCGAGGTGAGGAGTTCCGTGGTGGTGGCGCCGATGACGGTGAGGCGGCGCCCCCCTCCAAGGGGAAACCGGGCCACGGGATCGTTCATGAGCTCCCGGGATTCCTTCCACACGACGTTCGAGCTGATGAAGGGGAACGCCGCGGCCTTTTTCAGGACAAGGAAGTTCTCCAGGCCGAAGTCGAACTCGTGGTTACCCACGGTCATGGCGTCGACCCCCATGGCGTTGAATATCTCCACGTCGGGGGCGCCCTTGAAGACCGTGGACATCGGCGTGCCCTGGAGCATGTCCCCGGCGACTAGAAGGAACGTGGGTATACCCTTCTTCCTGTTTTCCTCGCGGATTGTTTTCACCAGTGCGGCCATATGGGCGATACCCCCCGCCTCGACGGAGGTGCCGTCCTCCTTCGTGATTTTAAAGGGCATGAGGTTGCCGTGGAGGTCGTTGAAAAAGAGAACGGTGAACCTGTCCGTCCCGGCGGCGTTTGTGATGGGCGCCGCGGCCTTCGATCGCCCTGACGCGCCGGGATCGAAGGAAACGATGAGGGCCAGGGAGAGGAGCAGGAGGCGAAGAAGTGCTTTCATGACGTGATACCTCGTCTTCAATGATCAGGATGGCGTACGATTCAGGAGACGCCACGGCCGCGGGAAATGCAATCAGAAAAAGGGCACCCGGGCGCCGTCAGCCGAAAGCCATCCGTTCCCCGGACATCAAATTTCACACCCGCGTATTAATTTCTTGACGGTAGACCAATTCCCGGTGTAGAGTCGTGGTTCTCGTCATCAGTCTTTACATCAACCAATCGGAGCGCCGCCATGAAACGATACACAGTATGGCTAATTGTTCTCCTTGTCGCCGCGGGTACGGTCCTGGGCTGTGCCAAAAAGCGGGAATACAGCGTCGCCTGGTCGCACTATACCGGGTGGGAGCCCTGGGATTACGCCGACAGTTCGGGCATTCTGAAAAAGTGGGCGGACAAGTACGGCATCGTCATCAAGCTCGTCCGGGTGAACGACTACGTGGAGTCGATCAACCTCTTCACGGCGAAAAAATACCAGGCCTGCGCCATGACGAACATGGACGCCCTCACCATCCCCGCGGCGGGGGGCATCGACTGCACCGCCCTGATCATCGGGGACTTCTCCAACGGCAACGACGGCATCGTGACGAAGAAGGAGAAGAAGGTGACGGACCTCGGGGGGAAGCGGGTGATGCTGGTCCAGAATTCCGTGTCCCACTATCTTCTTTCCAGGGCCCTGGGCATGAACAACATGGCCGAAAAGGAGCTCACCATCGTGAACACCAGCGACGCGGACATCGGCTCCGTGTTCCTCTCGGAGAAGGAGGGCATCGCCGTGACCTGGAACCCCATCCTGATGCAGGTGCGCAAGACCGAGGGGGTCAGCATGGTCTTCGACTCCTCGAAGATACCCGGGGAGATCATCGACCTGCTGGTGATCCACTCCGACGCGCCGGATGACCTGAAAAAGGCCCTGACGGGGGCGTGGTACGAGACCATGGCCGTGATGGCGGACCCGGGTACCAACGGCGCAGCCCTGGATCACATGGCGAAAAGCTCCGCGGCGACGGTTCCCGAGTTCAAGGAACAGCTGAAGACCACGGCGATGTTCTACCGGCCCGCCGAGGCGGTGGCCTTCGGCGAGAGCGCGCAGCTGAAAAAGACCATGGAATACGTGCGGTCCTTTTCCTTCGACAACAAGCTCTTCGGGGAGAACGCGAAATCGAAGGATTTCGTGGGGATCCGCTTCCCCGACGGAACCGTCATGGGCGACGAATCGAACGTGAAGCTCCGCTTCGACGCGACGTACATGCGCATGGCCGCCGAGGGCAGTCTCTGACGTGCGGGTGCCCGGTTCAACCGCGTGATGGTTTTCAAAGAGGAACAACAGAAGCCGGCCATCGACAGGCCCAGGATGCCTAGATTCCTGGGGCTTTCGGCGCAGCCCTCCGGTTTTTTCAGGGTCATCCTGATCGCGCTCCCCTTCGCGCTCTGCCTGGGCGTCTACCTGGCCATGTCGCACCTGCGGCACATGGAGAACCCCCGGGACAAGATTCTCCCCACCGTTTCCCAGATGGCCGAGGCCGTGCACCGGATGGCCTTCGAGCGGGATCCCCGGACGGGGACCTACCTGATGGCCGGGGATACCCTGGCAAGCCTCGGGAGACTCCTCCTGGGCATCACCCTCGCGTCGGTCCTGGGTCTCCTCCTGGGCATCCACATGGGGATCTTCCCGGGGATCGAGTCGCTGTCCTCGGCTTTCGTCACCGTGATCTCGATCATTCCGCCCCTGTCGATCCTGCCGATCCTCTTCATCACCCTGGGGGTGGATGAGCTCGCGAAGGTCTCCCTCATTTTCATCGGGACGTTCCCCTTCATCTGCCGCGACATCTACCTTTACGCCAAGAACATACCCCGCGAGCAGATCACCAAGGCCATGACCCTGGGGGCGGGGCCCTTCAGGATCACCTACTCGGTCATCATGCCCCAGGTGATTCCCCGCCTCCTGGACACCACGCGGCTCTCCTTCGGCGCGGGATGGCTCTTCCTCATCGCCTCCGAGGCCATCGCCTCGACGAGCGGCCTCGGGTACCGCATATTCCTCGTGCGGCGCTACCTGGCCATGGACATCATCATCCCCTACGTGTTCCTCATCACCCTCCTCGGGTTTCTCATCGACTTCACCCTGAAGCATATCGTGGCGAGCAGGTTCGCCTGGTATCGCGAACAGAGCGGGTAGGGCGCCGCAATGGAAAAGAAGAAGAGCCTCCTCTACCTTGAAAACGTCTACAAGTCCTACGGGGACAAAAACGTCCTCGACGATATCGATTTCGCCGTCAGCGAGCGGGAATTCTGCACCGTCGTGGGGCCCAGCGGCTGCGGCAAGTCGACGCTCCTCCGGCTCATCCTCGGCCAGGAGTATCCCACGTCGGGGCGTATCCATTTCCTCGGCGAGCCCCTGGGCCAGGCGGACACGCGGCGCGGCATCGTCTACCAGCGCTATTCCCTCTTCCCCCACCTGGACGTCCTGGACAACGTCATGCTGGGGAAGGTCCTGACCTCGGGCATCATCCGCTCGCGGGCCACGACCAGGGCCTACCGGGAGGAGGCCATGGAACTGCTCAGGCGGTGCGGCATGGCGGAGCACCCGGACAAGTACCCCCACGAGCTCTCCGGGGGGATGCGCCAGCGGGTGGCCATCGCCCAGGCCCTCATCATGAAGCCGAAGATACTCCTCATGGACGAGCCCTTCGGGGCCCTCGACCCGGGAACGCGTGAGAGCATGCAGATCTTCATACTGGAAACGTGGGAGCGCTTCGGGATGACGATATTCTTCGTGACCCACGACATGGAGGAGGCGGTGTTTCTCGGCACCCGCATCGTGGTGCTTTCCCAGTATTACTATGACGGCCGGGGCCAGGACAGCCCCCACGGGGCGCGCATCGTATCGGACTACAAGCTCAAGGACGTGGCGCCGTCGACGAACTACAAGACGTCGCCTGATTTCGGAAAGCTGATCGCCCGTATACGGCAGGAGGGCTTCAGCCCCGAGTACCGGAGGCACGTGACGGAATTCAACCTCACGCATCCCGATTCGTTCCAGACCCTCACGGACATCGAGCGGAGAAGGCCGTAGGGCACCAAGTCGCCGGCGCCGTGCCGGCCGCGCAGTGAGAGGAGGATACACCATGAATGCAGCACCGGCGAGAAGACACATCGCGGCGCGTTGCGTCGCCGCGGCCCTGGTCCTTGCGGGACTGGCCTGGGGATGCGGGAAGAAGGACGGGGATACGTCCGGGGTGACCATGGGGGAGGTGGTGGCGGGCGATCGGATGCGGCTCCCCCTCATCGCCTGGGGCGCCGACGTGGTCACCATCCAGGCCAACGGCCGGAGCGCCCTCACCACGAAGGGCTCGCTCTTCGACGGGGCGGGACTGAACTTCGAGCTGTTCCGGGAGGATGATTTCGGGAAGCAGGTGGACCTCTTCATCGCCGGCGACATCGCCTACCTCAGGGGCACCATGGGCATGATCAACATGGCCATGGACCGCCTCGGGGGGAACCCCGCCACGAGGCCCGTCCTGGTGTACCAGCATTCCTGGTCCGCCGGTGGGGACGCCCTGGTGGTGAAGGGCGGCATCAACTCCGTGGCCGACCTCAGGGGGAAGACCGTCGCCATCCAGAGGAACGGCCCCCACGTGGATTACTTCCTCAAGCTCCTCAGGGACGCCCAGCTGGGGAGCTCCGACGTGAAGATCGTATGGACCAGGGACCTGGTGGGGGCGACGGGGGACACCCCCATGGCGAAGCTCTCCTCGGGGGGCATCGACGCGGCCTTCGTCATCATCCCCGACGCCCTGGCCCTCACCTCCCAGGGGAGCGTGGGCACCGGCGCGGAGGATTCCGTCCGGGGCGCGAGGATCCTACTCTCGACCAAGACGGCGAACCGTATCATCAGTGACGTCTATGCCGTCAGGAAGGACTACTTCGACCGCAACCGCGACGCGGTCAAGTCCTTCGTCCGGGCAATGCTGAAGTCGGACGAGGAGGTGCGGGACCTTTTCTCGGGCAAGGGGGACGCCTACGAGCAGCTCCTGGGGATAAGCGGGAAGCTCCTCCTGGACGACCCCGGCGCGGGTGACGAGGTGGCGGGAATGTACGCCGACGCGGAGATGGCGGGGTTCAACGGCAACGCGAAGTTCTTCGGCGACACCGCCTACCTGAGAAACTACAGTCGTCTCTCCTTCGAGATCCAGGATTCGCTGCTGGACCTTGGCCTTTTGAAAAACCGGCACGCCATGCAGGCGGCGGACTGGAATTACAACGAATTGCGGAGCGGGCTCCGCTACGCCGACAGGGTCGACGTGTCCCGTTTCCGCGAGGACACGACGGTCGTGGTGGCGGAGCGGCTCAGCCAGAAGGGCACCGGCGGTCTCTTTTCCTTCGAGATAACTTTCCGGCCCAACCAGAGCGAATTCTCGGTTTCGCAGTACCGCGCCGAGTTCGACCGCGTGATAGCCCTGGCCTCCACCTACGGAGGGGCCATCATCACCATCGAGGGCCACTCGGACCCGATGAACTACCTCAGGAAGAAGAAGGAGGGGGCCGAGCCGATGCTACTGAGGAAGATCGAGCAGGCGGCGAAGAACCTCAGCTACAACCGCGCCCAGGCGGTGAAAAAGGAGATCGTGCGGTACGCGGCCTCCCGCGGAACGACCATTGACCCGAACCAGCTCAATACCATCGGCCAGGGCATCGCGTCGCCGAAATACGCGGTGCCCTCAAGCCAGGAGGAGTGGAGGAAGAACATGCGGGTGGTATTCAGGATCATGCAGGTCGAGGCGGAAGATGAAGTCTTCCGGCCCCTGTAGAGGCGGTGCGCTATGAAGAGGGCGGTCCTGCCATTCGCCTGCGCGGTTGTCATCGGGTTCCCCGGCTGTTCCGAGAAAAAGGCGGAGAAAATGGCCGTGGAAAAGGCGCCGGTTCCCCGGGCTGAAGTGTCGGTGCCCAGGCTTGACTGGCCTCCCGGCCTCGGGACGGACCAGGCCGCGCCGGTGGCCGACGTGAGAATGAAGAATTATTACATTGTATTCGACGGGTCCGGCAGCATGTACCACGGGCGCAAGATCCAGACCGCCCAGAAGGCCCTGGAGATCTTCGTGCTGATGATTCCCTCCGACGCCAATGTCGGGCTCCTGGCCTTCGATGCCCGCGGCGTGTACGAAAGGGCGCCCTTCGGCACCCCGAGGGAGACGATCATCCGGGAGATACGAAAGACGATCCCCCGGGGGGGAACGCCCCTGGGGCTCTCCGTGGAGATCGCCTACGAGAAGATGCTGGCCCAGGCCCGGCGGCAGCTCGGGTACGGGGAATACTCGATCGTGATCGTCACCGACGGCATGGCGACGGACGGGGAAAGGCTCCCGAGGATAATCGAGCGCATCCTCGATGAAAGCCCCGTGATGATCCACACCATCGGCTTCGACATAGGGATGGGGCACACACTCAACCAGCCCGGCCTGACCTCGTACCGGACGGCGCGCAATTTCAGTGAGCTCACCCGTGGGCTGGGCGAGGTGCTCGCCGAGAGCGATTCCTTCTCAACGGACGGTCTGTAACGATGAACTCCAATCTCGTCACAAAGATCGCGGGCATCGTCATCCTCGTTGCGGTCGTCACCGGAAGCGCCGTTTTCTTCTTGAAAAAGAAGGAGCGGGACATGGTGGTCACCTACAGCACCAGCGACGCGGGGGGCCTGAAGGGCGAGGTCTCCGTGGTGCTGGACAGCTGGATAGGGTATTTCCCCCTCCGCTCCACCGTCTTCGGGAACCTGATGCGCGAGGCGGGGTACCGGGTAAAGGTCATCGACGACCACGCCGACTACCCCCGCCGCATGGCCATGCTGAAGAAGGGGAAGGTCGATTTCGCCGTGTGCACCGTTGATTCCTATCTGCTCAACGGGAAAGCCGCGGGCTATCCCGGCATTATCATCGCCGTGCTTGACGAGTCGAAGGGGGGCGACGCCGCCGTGGCATGGAAGGAGCGCGTCTCCGACCTGAACGGGATCAACACGAAGAAGGATTTGAAGATCGCCTACACCCCGGCCTCTCCCAGCGAACACCTCCTCAAGTCGCTTTCTGTCCATTTCGCCATTGACCGGCTCAAGGCGGACCGTTCCTCCTGGTCCGTGGAGGTGGACGGGGCCGAGGAGGCCTACCGCCGCCTGGCGGACAGGGAAGTGGACATGGCGGTGCTCTGGGAGCCCTACGTCACCGAGGCCCTGGAGATTCCCGGAATCGTGAAGCTCATCGGTTCAGAGGACATGGAGAAGCTCATCGTGGATATCCTCCTGGTGAACAGGAAGTATGCAGGGAGCAACCCGGAGGTCGTGAAACTCGTAATGAGGAGCTGGTTCGAGACGCTGGAGATGTACGGCGCCTCGAAGGACCGCCTGGAGAACGACATCGTCCAGACGGTGCGAACGCCGCGCGACGGCGTGAGGGCCATGCTGGGGGGCGTGCGCTGGCTGTCGTTTCCGGAAAACGCGCGCTGGTTCGGCCTCAACGCCTCCTCGGCGCACGTCTCTCCCGAGCTGATCGAGTCGATCACCTCGACGGCGGGCATTCTCGTCGATATCGGGGATTTTTCCCGCAGTCCCCTGCCCGACGGCGATCCCTATACCATCGTGAATTCCGGGTTCATCGCCGCCCTGGAAAGCGACCCTTCGCTGAAGCAGTATGCCGGCGGACCCTCCGGAAATTCCCTGGCGAAGAAATTCTCCAAGCTGAGCGACGAGCAGTGGAAGCGGCTTCGCGTCGTGGGCTCCCTGCGCCTCCGTCCCGTCTCGTTCAGGAGCGGAACGGAAGCCCTCGATGAGAACGGGAAGGAGCAGCTGCGCCTCATCGTGGATTCCATACGGCACTATCCCAACTACCGCATCCTCATCAAGGGACACACGGGACTTCGGGGAGACCAGGAGGAGAACAGGAAGCTCTCATCGATGAGGGCGGAGTCGGTGCGAAACGACATGGTGCATGCCTACGGGATCGACACGAACAGGATTCTCGTCAGGGGCATGGGCGCCGCCGAGCCGCTTCCCCGCAAGGATGATGAATCCGACCGGAGCTATAACAATCGTCTTAAAAGGGTGGAAGTCCTGTTCATGACGATCAGGTAGCCTCAGCCCGCGCCGTCCATCTTCATCGCCTTTTTCAACACCGCGATTTCCGTGTCCAGGTCCAGGTTGTCGTTTTCATGGAGGCGCTTGAGCTGCTTCGCGAAGGACTCCTCGATCGTTCCCAGGACCTCCTCGGCCCTCTGGATCGTCGCCGGGTCGCCCATTTCCGAACCTTTCTTCGCGAGACGCGAGTAGTTGCGGATGATCTTTATGGTCGAGTCAAGGTAGTAGTTCAGCAGGGGCCGGGCGATCCTGATGTCCTTGGGATCGGTTTTAAAATTTTTGAAAATTTTCTCCGAGAGGACGCAGATACGCTCGATATCCTTCCGCACCTTGGGATTGTCGATCGTTTCGGCGATCTTCCGCATGGTGCGTACTTTCCGTTCTCCTTTCCTCACCGTTTTCCTGACCGTATCGGGCGTGATGCCGTAAATCTCGGCGAGCTGCTGATACTCGGGATCGATTTTCTTCGGGGTGAGAAGGAGGAACCCCCCCACGGCCGCGGCGATGGCGAAGAGCGACGCCAGGATAAGCCCCGCCTCCAGGAGCGCGTGGAAAAAGAAGAATACGGCCCCCCCCGCCAGAAGGGAAAGGCAAATCTGGATGATTCGCTTGACCATGGTGTCGTTCGCCCCCGTGATGGGTGCCGCCTCCGCGGGGCGGCACGATCGTCATGGAATCACCGGGAAAACCGTTATGTCAATCATATTTCCCCGGCACCGGAACCCGCCCACCGGGGGGGACGGTATTAATACCTTGACAACGGCATGCTTCGCGCATACTCATTATCCGGTCGCAGTTGGACCGATATACACGGTTCCGGGGAAACCGAATGGCGCGGGAGAATCGACGTAACACGCGGCGGGTAACGGCGGGGGGTCTCGCCATCGGCGGGGGCGCCCCGGTGTCGATCCAGACCATGACGAACATTCCCGTGGAGCGGGTGGAGGACACCCTGGCCCAGATCGCCGGGCTCCGGGAGGCCGGCGCGGAGCTCGTGCGGGTCGCCCTGCGAAGCGTGGAGTCTGCCGCGAGCCTGAAAAAAATAATTCCCGCCGTCGACCTCCCGATATGCGCCGACGTCCATTTCGATCACCGGATCGCCCTTGCCGCCATCGAGGCAGGGGCCGCCAAGGTGCGGATCAACCCGGGGAACATCGGGAGCGACCGGGGCGTGCGCGAGGTGGCGGCGGCGGCCCGGGACCGCGGCGTGCCGATACGGATCGGCGTGAACGGCGGTTCCCTGGACCGGCGCAAGTACCCGGAGGCGACGCCCGCGGCCCTGGTGGAGTCCGCCATGGAGCATGTGTCCCTCCTCGAAAAGAACGGATTCAACGACATTGTCGTGTCGATCAAGTCATCGGACATCGCCCGGACCGTCGAGGCGAACCGCCTCTTCGCGGAGCGGTACGACTACCCGCTGCACGTGGGTCTCACCGAGGCGGGGTACGGCCTTGACTGCGTGGTATGGAGCTCCGTGGCGATAGGACACCTCCTCATGGAGGGCATCGGCGACACGATCCGGGTCTCCATGACGGGGGATCCCCGGGAGGAGATACTCGTGGCGCGGAAGATCCTGGAGAGCGCCGGGGAGCGGGAAGCGCGCATACGCATCATTGCCTGTCCCACCTGCGGGCGCACGGACCCCTCGCTGGATATCCTGGCCCTTGCGCGGGAGGTCGACGGCGCGGTAACGGCGCGGTTCGACCGCATCCTCGCCGAGAGAGGCGGCACGCTCCAGGTCGCCGTCATGGGGTGCGAGGTGAACGGGCCCGGCGAGGCGCGGGAGGCCGACGCGGGACTCGCGGGTCTCCGCGAGGGCCGGCTCCTTCTCTTCGCGAAGGGCGAGAAAGTGCGCGTCCTGGATCGGCACGACGCCGTGAAGGGCCTTCTCGACGAGCTGGAAAAAATAATCGGGGGGCGGCCGTAGGTTCCATGGAGACGAAATCGAAATTACCAGGCGTGGGCGTTACGATTTTTTCGCGCATGACCGCCCTTTCCCAGGAGCACGGCGCCATCAACCTCGCACAGGGTTTCCCTGATTTCGATCCCGACCCGGTGCTTTTCGATCTCATCGAGAAGCAGATGCGCCGGGGGATGAACCAGTACGCCCCGATGCAGGGGGTTCCCGCCCTGCGTGAAAGGATATCAGAAAAGGCGCGGGCCCTCTACGGGGCCGCCTATTCCCCGGAGGAGGAAGTCACCGTGACCTCCGGGGCCACGGAGGCGCTCTTCGGGGCGATCATGGCCTTTGTCGGGACCGGGGACGAGGTGATGCTCTTCGAGCCCGCCTATGATTCCTACGGCCCGGCGGTCCGGCTCGCCGGGGGGGTGCCGGTCCACTGCCGGCTGGTGTGCCCTGAATACTCTATCGACTGGAACGGAGTGAATGACGCGATCACCCCGAAGACCAGGATGATAATACTCAATTCGCCCCACAATCCCACGGGGGCCGTCCTGACGCGGGAAGACCTCGAGGCGCTCCGCGACATCACCGCCGGCACGGGCATCATCATCCTGAGCGACGAGGTCTATGAGCACATCATCTTCGACGGCGCTCTCCACCAGTCCATGGCCCGGGTGCCGGAGCTCGCCGCGCGAAGCCTGGTGGTCGGTTCGTTCGGAAAGACCTTTCACGCCACGGGATGGAAGGTGGGCTACTGTCTCGCCCCGGCCTCCCTCACCGCGGAGCTCCGGAAGGTCCACCAGTACATAACCTTCGCCACCTCCACGCCGATGCAGTACGCTTATGCCGAGTACATGGAGCGGGGCGATGCCCATGAAGGACTCGCGTTGTTCTACCAGGGGAAGCGGGACCTCTTCCTCTCCCTCATGGCGGAATCACGTTTCCGTTTCGTGCCGAGCCGGGGGACCTATTTTCAGATGCTCGACTATTCCGGGATCAGCGACGAGGGCGACATCGATTTCGCCCGGAGGATCACCGCGGAGCACGGGGTGTCTGCCATACCGCCATCGGTCTTCTACCACGACGGCGAGGACAACCGGGTGCTGCGGTTCTGCTTCGCGAAAAAGGACGAGACCCTCGAACGGGCGGCGGAGCGGTTATGCGCGATCTGAACATTGCAATTATCCAGAGCGAGATCGCCTGGCACGCGCCGGGTGAGAACCTGTCGCGCCTTGACGCCCTGGTGCGCCGCATCGAGGGGCCCGTGGACCTCGTCCTCCTTCCCGAGATGTTCACCACGGGGTTCACCATGGAACCGGGGAGCGTGGCAGAGGACATGGAAGGGCCCGCGGTTCTCAGGATGAGGGAGTGGGCCTCGTCCCTCGGCGCGGATATCGCCGGCAGCCTGGTCATCGCCGAGGGGGGGAATTACCATAACAGGCTGGTCTGGGTGAGTTCCCCGGGTGGCATCGCGACCTATGACAAGCGCCATCTGTTCAGGATGGCGGGCGAGGACCGCGTGTATCGCCCCGGGAGGGAAACCATCACCGTGGAAGTCAGGGGCTGGAAGATTCGGCCTTTCATATGCTACGATCTTCGCTTTCCCGCCTGGACCAGGAACAGGGGCCTGGAATACGACGCGGCGGTCTTCGTGGCGAACTGGCCCGCCAAGCGTGCCCGTCACTGGGAGGCCCTTCTCACGGCGCGCGCGATAGAGAACCAGTGCTACGTGATCGGCGTCAACCGCGTCGGGACCGACGGCAACGGCGTGGCCTACCGCGGCGGTTCCATGGCCGTTGATTACGAGGGGAGCGTTATCGCCGCGATGGGGGAGGTCGAAGGAGCGATGAGGACCGTACTCTCGAAAAAATCCCTGGAGGAATACCGCGCGTCGTTTCCCGCCTGGAAGGACGCCGATGCGTATCGGATGGAATGACCTGCCGCGCGGCCGCCGGTCCGCATGGTGTTCTCCGGCCTGGCGCTGTTATTTCACGAGAACACCCGGGTGCACCGGGGTCCCCCCCCGGCGGGCCTCGAAGTGAAGATGTGGTCCCGTGGTTCTTCCCGTGTTGCCCGAGAGGGCGATCACGTCGCCCCGTTTGACCCGGGCGCCCGGCTTCACCAGGGTCCTGCTCAGGTGGCCGTAGTAACTCCGGTAGCCGTGTTCATGCTCCACCACGACGAGCCTGCCGTAGCCGCCCTCGTACCCCGCGAATACCACCCTTCCATCCCTGGCGGCCATCACCTGGGACCCGTGGGGGCAGGCGATATCGACCCCGGCATGGAACTCCATGGTGCGGCCGTTGAACGGGTTTTTTCTTGTTCCGAAACCTGAGCTTATGCGGACGCCCCGCGGCGATGAGAGGGGATGCATGAATCCGGACCCGAGAAAAAGGGAGCGCTCGACCCTGGTCACGGAGCCGCATGGTATGAAGAGATTATCCTTGTTCAGATCCCGCGTGCGGTTCGCGCGGTCCACGTACCCCGGGGGAATCATCTCTTCCCTGAGTTTCGCCATAACTGAGGCCCTGCTCGTTCCGCGCAGGATGACTCCCCGCATATTGGGGATGAATATCCTTTTTCCCGGCGTGATGTCGCGGGGTGTTGAGATGTCGTTCACGGAGATCAGGGTGTCGATGTCAAGGGAGGACCGTGCCAGGATGTTCCAGAAAGTATCGCCCCGCTTTACCCGGTAGACAAAGAACGTCAGGTCGGGGAGCTCGGTTTCGGGTCGCCGGCTCTTTATGACGTAGATGCTTTTCTTGATGTCGTTCCGGAGAGACCTGACGGCGGCGGTGGAGGGATCGAGGCTTTTCAATTCCCGCAGGGATGCCGAAACGCCGCTTGCCGCGAAGAGAAGCGTCATCAGCACCGAAATAAGTAGCGTTAACCGCTTCACCGCTTATCCCCCCGTGATTTCTTTCCCCGGGACGCGCCGCGGCCGATGGAAGACGCGCTGCCGGGGACCGGAATGGGCCTGCAGGGTTATTGTCGGATGAAACGTGCCCCCGGTTTAACGGAATATCGGGGAGACATAACGTATTCATTCCGGCCCCGGGGGGTTTTTACCTTTGAATCGATCACGCCGGGGTAAAAAATGTCACCCTGCCGTAAAATCGTATTGACATGCCCTTTTGCGCGAAGCTATAGTGGCGCAAATCATCCGGGGCAAGAGGTGCGTATGGCTATTTCAAAGGCGGGCGGCGACGTCGCGAACAACGTGATCGGTGAAAATTCCTATTTCACCGGCACCTTTCTCATCAACGGATCGCTCCGGATCGACGGGAGGTTCGAAGGGAAGTACCTCCAGGCGGAACAGCTTTACATCGGCTCATCGGGGAAGATCCGCACGAATATCAACGCCGTCTCCGTGATCGTGGAAGGCCTGGTGATCGGGAACATCAACGCCTCGAGCAGGGTCCTCCTCATGCCCACGGCCAAGATACTCGGCGACATCAAGACTCCGGAGCTCATCATCCAGAACGGCGTCATTCTCGAGGGGCGCTGCACCATCGCCAACGATCTCAGGTCATCGGCGAAGGACCTCATCGGCGCCGAGTACGAGAAGAACAAGATCATCCCCGAGGAGTTTCTTGCGAAACGAAGTTCTTAGGATAGGGATCACCGCGGGCGATCCCGCGGGCATCGGCCCCGAGGTCGCCCTGAAGGCGATCAACGCTCTCCACGACCCGGCAATCATTCCCCTGCTCATCGGCCGCAAGGCCGTCGTAAAAAAAAACCACCCGGATATCTTCGTCGATTATCAGGCCGCCGGCATTCCCGGTGAAACCCTCGAGGAGGGTAACAAATATATCCACGACATTCAGCTTGACCTGGCGGTCCCCGACCCCGGGAGGGGGAGCGGCGAAACCGGCAGGGAGGCGCTCGCCTGCATAGACGCGGGAATCGATCTCTGGAAGGCCGGTGCGATCGACGCCCTGGTTACGGGACCGGTCAGCAAGGGACTCATCGAAAAATGCGGCGTGCGCTTCACCGGGCATACCGAGTATATCGCCGGGAGGACCGGCGGCGCCGAGCCCTACATGATGATGTACTCGCCCCGCTACCGGGTGATCCTCGCCACGACCCACGTGCCCGTGGCGGAGATCCCGGCGCATATCAACGCGCAGAGGATCCTTGAGGTGCTGCGGATCGGGTATCATTCCATCCGGAGGATCGACGGAGACGACGTCACGATGGCCGTTGCGGGCCTCGATCCCCATTGCGGCGACGACGGCGCCATCGGGATCTTTGATCGTGACGTCACCGCCCCGGCGATCGAGGCGGCGCGGCGCGAGGGCATTGCCGTGGAGGGGCCCTTCGCCGCGGATACACTGTTTCTTCCCGGGAACTGGGAGCGCTACGCCCTGATCGTGGCCCATTACCATGACCAGGGGCTTATACCCTTCAAGATGCTCGCCTTTGACGAGGGCGTGAACGTGACCCTGGGGCTGCCCATCGTGCGCACCTCGGTGGATCATGGCACTGCTTTTGATATCGCGGGGAAAAACCTCGCGCGGTGGAGAAGCATGACGGAGGCCATACTTCTGGCCCGGCGCCTCGCGTCCCCCGCGGGGGGGAGCCGGTAGGGGCGTCGCCAACTACGCGCGAAAATATGAGGAGGCAGGTGGCATGGAATCAACCAGGAACTTCTTCAACGGTCGGATGTCGCGGAAAAACTTCATCGCCCGCGCACTCGGGTTCATCGGCGCCCTCGCGCTGCCATCCCTGAATGCCGGATGCCGCCGGCAGGACGCGCCGGAATCGGGATGGCCCTCGGGAGCAATGGAAAGGGATCCGAAAGCAGGACGCGTCACCGTCCCGGGCTCCCCGGGAGGCAGGATCCTTCTCAGGAAGGGCCTGATCGTCGATGGCACCGGCGGAAGATCGTACGTCGGCGACCTCCTCATGAATGGAGGAGTTATAGAAGAGGTGACTCCCGGCGAGATACTTTTCGGCGGGAAATCCATCGACTGCACGGGGAAAGTGATCGCCCCGGGTTTTATCGATATGCACTCTCACATGGACTGGGTTCTCCCTCTCAAAGACCGGCCGGAGCTGTCAGGCCCCTTCACGGCCCAGGGGGTTACCACCTTTGTCACCGGCAACTGCGGTTTCGGCGTTGCGGGATTTGTGCCCGGGAGCCGGCACCGTGATTTCATCGAAACACGCATGAGGGGGCTCACCGGCATGACCCGCCTCGAGTGGGACAGCATGGACCAGTACTTCACCCTTCTCAGGAAACAGGGCATCACCCATAACATGCTGAATCTCGCCGGGCACGGCACCAGCAGGATGTCGATCCGCGCCTTTGACCCGACTCCCCTGAAAAAAGACGAGATGAAGACCCTGCTCGGGCTCCTGGATGAGTCCATGGAGCAGGGGGCGCGCGGCGTTTCATTTGGATTGCAGTACGAGCCCGGGATCTTCGCCACGGACGAGGAGATGCTCGAAATCGCACGCCTCGTAAAGCGCCACGACGGCATCGTGACGATTCACATGAAGGCCTATTCCTCCCTCTCCCCCACCTATCCCCTCGTGCCCTACGGCAAGGAGCACAACCTTCTCGCGATCCATGAGGCGATCGACCTCGCGCGCAAGACGGGAGTGCGGCTGCAGCTGTCACATCTCATCTTCGTCGGTTCAAGGTCGTGGGACACCTGCGGGGAAGCCCTGGCCATTATCGACCGCGCGAGACGCGAGGGACTTGACGTGCAGTTCGACACCTACAGCTACCACTGCGGTACCTCGATCATCAACGTCGTGCTTCCCGCCTGGTTCCTCGGAAGGGTGCCCGAGGTCTATGGTGACAGGAAGGCGCTCCTGAGGCTCGAGGCGGAGTTCAGGGTCATCAAGTGGCTGCTCGGTTTTGGATATGAGGATATCCAGATCACCCACGCGGGCACGCCGGAGCTCGACGAATACAACGGAATGTTCCTCGGCGATATCGCGAAGAAAAGGAAGATGGGGCAGTTCGAGAATTTCATCGACCTCTCGAAGCGAAGCGGTGGAAAGGCGCGGGTGCTCAATCACCGGTACAGCAACCTTGATAATATCTTTGAACTGATGCGCCATCCCGCGTCGCTTTTCATGACGGACGCCGTTGTGGCGTCGGAGGGCGTCCAGAACCCCGGGGCCTTCGGGAACTTTCCCCGCTTCCTGATGTACGCCCGGGACAGGAGGATCATCAGCCTCGAGGAGGCCGTGAAGAAGATGACGGGCGCCTCGGCCGAGCGTTTCGGCATGACGAAGAGGGGATTGTTGAAGAAAGGATACGCGGCGGACATCACGGTGTTTGACTGGCAGAAGGTCAAAGATAACAATACCGATTTGCTGACCGACAGGGCGCCGGAAGGGATCGACGCGGTCTTCATCAACGGGCACCGGGCCCTGACGGAAGGCCGGGTGGACGGATCAGTACGCGCAGGAAGGGTACTGTAGCTGGTGCTATGGTTTCCCCAGGGCGCGCGAGAGGGCCGTTGAGAGGTTCTCCAGTATCTCCCTCGTGCTGCGTCCCCGGGCGTCGATGAAGAGGACCCTGAAAAGTTTTCGGTTTCGCTTCATCTTCACAAGGCATTCCGCCCTGCCCGATGAAAGCGACTCCTCGAGGGAGCCCTCATCGTCCAGGGTGAGACGCTCGACACCCCGGGAGAAATGATAGACGACAACTTCCGCTTCGTCACAAGCACCCGGGAGGGTCGTCGATTTAGGAAGGTGAGCGGCAACCGCGTTCATGTCAAGTGGTACACCGGGTGGTATCGTGACGGTTATCCGACACTCCGATGCAGCGGTGAGACAAGACGAAATTAGCAGGATGATGATAAGCGGGATGATGTCCCTGGAAGTTGCCATGGGTTCATCTGTACTGCCACCTATAAAGATTGTAAACAGATATTTTTTCAGGATGAGGGATGACGCGATGGATGAATAACTGGTCATGCGGAACCGGGGATATTCCGATTATTAGGAAAAAAGGATAATTAGTTGCAAAAATCCCGAAGCCGGCATACATTGAAACACGGGGAATCGCCATGAATGAACCGCTCTTGATGCAATCAACGTTTTTTTTCATTGTCGCGTGGGGAATCGGGATCGCCATGCTCTGGTTCAGGCCGAGGATCGAAATTCTCTGGAAGGCGATAGCCACCGTTATTTTCTTCTTCTACGTCTGGTTCTTTTTCGACGAGATCAGCTCCGGTTATCACGGCTTTGCAGCGGGATGGTACGGCGTCACCGTCAATTTCCTGAAGGAGCTGTTGTCTCTGGTCTTTGTGAACCTCTTTTTCATATGGCCCCTGGCCCTCATTCTTATATTCTACAAGGCCGATGCCATCGGGGCTGAAAGGCTCCTGAAATTTCTCTGCGTGCTTACCCTGGTTCTCTGGGTGATCTTCATCATTTATTTCTTCTTCAACAGGGGAGTGGATGATTTCATCTTTAAAAGCTTCAAAGAGATGGTGCCCAAGGCGAAATAGCCCCGCGGTCCCCGGTGTAATCCTGGCTATCCTGATCGCCGGGGCCATGCCCGCCGGTACCATGGAAAATTCATCAGAGCTCTACGGCCGGGGAGCCCGTCTCGCCCTTGACGGCCAGCTCGATAAGGCGATACTCCTTTTCAAGAGGGTTGTCGAGATCAGTCCCTACTATTGCATGGGGCATTACGGACTCGGCAAGGCCTACCTGTACAAGTACGGGATGGTTGACGATGCAATCCGGCACCTGAAGAGAGCCGTCACGCTTGATCGCCGCCTTGCGAGGGGGTATTTTTACCTCGGCATGGCCTACCACATGGCCAGGAAGTATCCCCAGGCGATCCATGCCTACAAGAGCGCCTACCAGCTCGATGATACGATTATCGAGGCGCTCTATAATCTCGGCGTCGTGTATGAAATCATGGATAAAAGCTATGAATCCGCACTCAGTTTCGCCAGGTTTAGTGACGCGAAGGCCGGGGAGGATGAAGACATCTTTTTTTAGACTTCAGAGCTGCCTGTGTGACCTGCCGATATAATCCT
>CAZKPR010000039.1:24218-24492 GCA_964554685.1 uncultured Leptospirales bacterium
TCACGATTGAGGCAACGCGATTGCCGTAGCGAAGGGATATCTGTTCGAGGCATCGAGATTGTTCCGCTGGCGTTTCCCTTCGGATAAACCCGTACAGGCACATCCCGGCAATCATCTCTTCTTTTTTCATATCCTGTCTCCATCTGAAGTTCGTTGTGATACTTATCGGATGGGATTACGGACATGATAACTGTGACCGGAAAAAACCGTTGAAAAAATGCGAATGCCTTGCCCGGAATCAGACGTTAAAAAGACCCGCCGCGTTCTTCTTGCC
>CAZKPR010000040.1:0-22202 GCA_964554685.1 uncultured Leptospirales bacterium
CCGGATTACGTTGAGCAGGGTGCCGATGTCCCTGCTTCGGATTTTAAGCTCGAAGTCCTTCATCCTCGACAATCATAGAAGGCCCGGGCGCCGAGTCAACCCTAAATTATGGAGGTCCCGGCGTGACCATGGCATGATAAATATCCTTTAAGTCCGGGTTCCGTATATCCGAAAATAAAAAAAAATATATTCCTTTACCCGGGAAGGAATAGGATGTATACAGTGGCCGGACAAGGGGGGAGAGATGCCGGGCCCCATCCGGTTAAGGACGTCAATACCAAGAGGGGATCGAACGATGAGTGGAGCAGGAAAAGGGTGGCGCGGAGCGGTGATATGCGCCCTGGTACTGTGCATCACCGGGGGCGGGAGCCTTCGTTCCCAGTATATACTGGACGAAGAGGAAAAACGCCCCGTCGAGGAAGTGAAACCCAGGCCGGAGCCGGTGGTGCCCCAGGAGAAGATCCCCGCGGATATTGCCTTTAACATAAAAGCGGTGAGAATTCCGGACATCACGGATCTTCAGTGCGCGATTAAGATAAACTGGGATCTTAACCCGGGTTATACCGGGGAATACATGGTCCTCCGTTCCGGGAGCAGTATCGACACCAAAGAGAAGGCCCTGGCCGCAAAGATCGTCCAGACCGTCAACGCGACGACGAACAATGCCATTATCGACACTGACTGCACGCCGGGTGATTACTACTACGCCGTCCTGTCGAAAAAGAGCTTCGTCGACGGGAAGGTGGGGCTCTACCGCGACGTCAATTACACCACGATTCCCGTAAGGGTATTTTCCGCCGACGCGGTCTACCGGGTCACCGGCATCCGGGCGGAGATCGTGAACGAGGTAAAGGTCCGCGTTTCGTGGAAGAGGATCGAAAAAACAGGTATTTTCTACACGGTGTACCGCTCCCGGAGAATCATCGACACCGACACGAGGCTTCGCGAGGCCGATCGCGTCATGGTTGTCGCCGATGCGGGGGAATGCATTGATGACACGATTTCCGTTTCCGGGACCTATTACTATGCCGTGACGGCGAAAGTGCTCTACGGGCTGGAAGATGTCCGTCTCATTACCGATGAAAATTACACATCAGTGGGACTGGAGATAGGGATACGGTCGCCCCTGAAACTGGTCTCAATCGACGCCATGCCCGAGGTAGACGGGATAAGGATAGTCTGGAACCATGCCGGTTCCCAGGGCAACCGTCTCTACACGCTTTTCAGGTCACCGAAGTCCCGGGTGGTCCTCGAGGGAGTGGACGCGTGGACGGTTCTGAAAAAGGTCGATTTAACCGAGGCGGGCCACACCGACGTCAAGCCGCCCCCCGGCTCATGGTATTACGGGCTCATCCCCGAGGGTGCGGATCCCGCGACCTACCGGTTTGTGCCGGGCGTCAGCATAACCGGCAAAGCGGTGGGCCCGGGGGAAAAGAGGGCGCCCAGCGAAGCGGGGGACATCGACCGGATTCTCAAAAGGACCTTCTTCAGGGGTAAGTACGGGGAGAGCTTAAAAGAGTTGCAGAATCTGCTCGACGCAACCGATAATGAAGTGGTAGCGGCCAAGGCCCGACTTTTCATCGGCAGATCCCATATCGAGCAGGGCCGCTACAAGAAGGCCGTGGAATACCTCGTCCTTCCGGACGTGAAGAGGCATTTCCCTAAAGAGGCGGCATTCTGGGCGGACTTCGCGCTTGCGCGTGTAAGAAAATGACGTTCTAAATCGCGACGTGAGGATTGGTGATGAAACAGGGTATCGTGGCGGGAGTAATTCTGGTCCTGGCGGGGATCGGCCTGTTCGCCTATTACGAGCACTTTGTCCGTTATGAGCGGGAGGCTCGTCAGCTCCTCGCCGAGGGCAAGCTTATCTACGAGAGGGGCTCCGAGGAGGCGGTCAACGACTCGATCAACGTGTTTACGAAGATCGTCGCGCGTTACCCCGGGTCCGCCGCAGAGGCGGAGGCCTACTATTACATTGCCCAGGGCTACGAAAAGCTCAACCTTAACCGTCTCGCCTACCTGAAATACGTCTACATCATTAAAAACACCGAAAAGAACGGCGACGTCCTCGATCCCGGTCTCGCCGAAGAGATACGGGCAAGCCTTGCCAGGCTTAAAATGAAAAAACGCTACACCGAGGAGGGCGTTCACGAGCTCATGGGACTGCTGAACAGGTCCCAGGACCGGGATTTCAGGAGCAGGATCTATTCCGAGCTTGGACACGTGTATCTCCATTCGCGCGAGATCGAAAAATCGAAGAGAATGTTCGACCTCGCCCTCGAGGAAAACGGCGATAACGAGGAGGCGATCCTCGGAAAGGCGCGGGCCTACAAGCATCTCGGCCAGGATGACCGGGCCTATGACCTCTATGATTACTATTTAAGGTATTACGGCAATTTCAGCAACTATGCCGACGACGTCACGAAGGCCTACATGGAACAGGTCTACCAGAGCGGGCACGACCGGTATCGGAAGGGGCGCTACTCATCGGCGATCTCCAGCTTCAACAGGCTCCTGAAAAACTTCCCGGATGGCTCAAGGGCAGTGGATTCGCTCTACTGGATCGGCCAGAGCTACTTCGCGATGAAAAAATACGGAACCGCGATACGATACTACGACAGGGTGCTCGCCTCGGGGGGGAGAAACTCACAGGACGCGAGGATCAGGAAGGGGTACTCGTATTTCCACATGAAAAACTACGATCTCGCCGCCCGGGAGTTCCAGCTCTATCTCAACGCCTACCCCGGGGGACGTTACGCGGGAATCGCGAGAAAATGGAAAAGCATGAGCACGCAGGAGATACTCTACCGGGTTCAGAACAGGATGATTCCGGAGGACGGCGGTGGAGAGAAAAACGCTCCAGCCCCGGAGAAGGAACCCGATGATGGAGGAGGTTTCCGGGACGGGAACGACGATGAAGCCGCTGACCGCGCCATGACGGGGGGCGCGCACGGAGGCCGATTCGGC
Organism: uncultured Leptospirales bacterium; assembly: GCA_964554685.1. Classification (GTDB taxonomy): domain Bacteria; phylum Spirochaetota; class UBA4802; order UBA4802; family UBA5550; genus RBG-16-49-21. The sequence continues at coordinate 2,968 of CAZKPR010000040.1, forward strand.
GACGTGGAATTCGAAAACGTGGGCGAGCTCTGAGGGGCTCGCCTGTTTTTAAACATCCAGTACCATCTTCGTACGCCGCGCGCGCGTGATCCAGATTTATTCCTCCATGTGCCGTTTCCTGCTTGAAAAAATAGGCGCCGTCATGAACATAGACCCGAATTCATCCTTGTGAACCGTCGCGTGCGGCGCCGATTCCCTATCCCATCCATGACAGAGAGCGGAGGACTCCAATGAAGTATAGAATGATCGGTCTTTTCATACTGGCCACGGCGATATGTGCCGGCCTGCCCGTCGCCGCCCAGGCCCCCGGGGGAGGCGAGACGACGACGGCGGAGAAAAACGGGGAGAAGGACCCGAGCAAGCTCTGGGTGGACCTCTCGGGCGTGATGTACCTGGAGTGGGCGTACAACAGCGGATTCAAATACACGGGGAGCGGATCATGGGGCAAGATCCCTCGCTGGGGCATCGCCGTGGATTACGCGAAGAATCCCGTGGAAGTTGCCGGTTCCTTGCCCACGAATTATCCGAGCAAGAACAACCACACATTCAGGATGCAGCGCGCATACATTACCCTCCGGAAGGAACTGGGCGATTACTTCAGCGTGAGGGTGACGACGGATATCGATCCCCAGGGCAGTGATTACGTTTTCCTGAAGCTCGGATACGTGCAGTTTTTCAAGAAATTCGGCACACCCATGGGGAGCATCGACCTGAAGGCCCAGCTCGGAAAGATCGGCACCCTCGTGGTCGGCGTCACCGACCTCCTGAGCGACCTGAGATGGCTGGGCCCCAACTACATGAACAACTCCAAGCTCGTGCTGAACGGCAACAGCTTTGACGACTCCGCCGACCTCGGGGGCATGGTATCACTGGGCATTCTCGACCTGGTGCGCCTGGAATATTCCTTCACCAACGGCGAGGGCTACAAGGCCGACGACAACGAGACCTACGGCGGTAAGGCGCACACCCTCATGGTGTCGATCAATCCCGTGGAGTACCTCAAGGAGGTACACCTCAACTTTTACGGACGCTGGGAGGATACGAACAAGAACAAGCTGGATCTTACCCCATGGGAGGTGGATCCAACCGCCTCTCCCATCAAGTACAGCGGCGTCGATAAAAGGAATTACCTCGGATTCGGGATCGCCTGGAAGACCGACCTTCTCAAGGCGGGACTCAACTTCTTCGCTCCCGAGAAGCACTATTCCAAGACCTCCTTCATAGATCCCCGGTTTACTCCTGATGTTTTCATTAATCCCCTCACGGGATACTCACCCCGGTACCGCCAGAAATTTCTTCTTATTGATTCCTGGATCCACCTGAACCTCGGTGCCATCACTCCGGCCGGGGTTCTCGTTGCGGGGCGCTGCGCCTACGGTAAAGAGCTCAAGAGCATGCTCGCCAACCAGCGGCAGACCCGGGAAACCCTCCTCATGGGTGGCGGCGTCGGGTACCAGTTCAACAGGTATTTCAGGATGATGCTCTACTACGAGACGATTATCTTCAAGATGGCGGCGAAATTACCCGATTCCTCGAGGCGGAATCCGACACCGAACAACAACGTGTACCTCAAGCTCGAGGCGAAGTACTGACCCCCGCCCGGGGCCGGCGCGCGAAGCGAGAGTAGGAGGAGGGGGCATGACCATCGAAGAGATGATACGTTCAAAGATCAGGACTATTCCCGATTTTCCCAAGAAGGGGATCATGTTCAGGGATATCACGACCCTCCTGCAGGATGCCGAGGGATTCCGGATGACCGTCGACGCCTTCATACGGCGTTACAAGCGGATGGATATTGATTACATCGCCGGGATCGAGGCCCGCGGCTTTCTCATCGGCGCCGCCGTGGCCTACGAGCTCAGGAAGGGGCTGATCCCGATTCGAAAAGGCGGCAAGCTGCCCCACCGGACGATTTCCCACGAGTATGAGCTGGAATACGGAACGGACCGGATCGAGGTGCACGACGACGCTGTGGCCCCCGGGAACCGCATCCTCATAATCGACGACCTCCTCGCCACGGGGGGGACCGCACTCGCCTGCGCGACCCTTATGGAAAAGCTCGGGGGTAAAGTGGTTGAGCTGGGCTTCATCGTCGACCTTCCCGACGTCGGGGGCAGGAAGAAGATCGAAGGAGCGGGGTATGACGTTTTTACCCTGGTTCACTTCGAGGGCGACTGACGCCTCCATTCGTAGAGGGCAATGGAAAGGGCGACGGGTCCGTTGAGGGATTCGGCCCCTCCCTTGAGGGGAATCGATACCGACCCCGATCTGAGCTCACCCGGAAGACCGGGTCCCTCGATTCCCGGAACAAGGAGGAACCGTTCCGGGAAGGCAAACGAAGCGAGGGGCACGCCACCCCTGTCAAGGGCCACGACGGCAAGCCTTTCCTCCCGGACGATCGCGTCAAGCTCATGTAGAGACGGTCCCCTCTCCATGGTCACGCCGAAGACGCATCCCGCCGACGCCCTGACGGATTTGGGATGAAATGGATGTGCCGCCTCCTTCAGCATGACGATCCTTTCCACGCCGAATCCCGCCGCCGAGCGTATCGACGCCCCCACGTTGACGGGGTCCTGGAATGGGATCATGAGGGTGCATCCGGACCCGGCCGTCCGGTCCCACTCTTTCATCTCGGGGATTCCGACTGTCGCCAGGGGGCCGGGCGTATTGAAAGGATCGATCTCTTTATATAGTGATTTCTTTAGCACCAGGAGGCTTCGGCGGCGCGCGAAATCCTCGATGAGGCGGTTCATCACCGCATCGTCTTCAACATGGCCGTCCCTGAGTATCAACTGCTCCAGCTTCAGGTCATCATTGCCCGTCATCTCCGCGATGATTTTTCTCCCTCCCACCAGTATCCTTCCCCGTCGGCGGGGTCCCTCGCCCGCGGCGATTCGCTTCAGCTCGCGGAAGGATCGGTTATCCGGGGAGGTAACGGCGGTTCCCTTCGTCGCGGTAAGGTCCTTGAGAATAGCGTAGGTTTTCCGCGAGTCATCGCGTTCCTTCCTGAAAACAATAAGGCGGCGGTCGTACGACGTTCCCGGGAGGGTATAACGAAGGTCCGATTCGAGTGAGTAGGCCTCCCTGTTCGCTTCCGATAGTCCCTCGAGATCGGCGGCGACGCCCGGTCCCTTCATGAATATGACCCTTCCGTCACGGGGAAGGAAATGGAGTACCCTGGCCAGGGTGTCGTCGATCGGCTCGAGGGCGCGCGTGATGGCCCCCCGCACCTTGAAATCGCTCAGGCCGGTCACCATATGGGGGTAAACCACGGTGCCTCTGAGCCTAAGCTCCTTCACCGCGGTTTCAAGAAAGGCGGCCCGTCTTTTCCTCGGTTCCGAAAGGATGACCTCGAGGTTGGGAAGGTATATCTTGAGGGGTATGCCGGGGAAGCCCGCGCCTGAACCGATGTCGATAAGGGGCGACGGGAGCTCGATGAGCTCGGTGAAGTAGATGGAGTCGATGAAGTGCTTGACCGCGATGTCATCCAGGCGCGTCAGGCGCGTCAGGTCAAGATCCTCGTTGTGCGACGCCAGGAGCTCGTAGTAGCGGACGAACTGGTCGATCTGGAGCGGTGAGAGGACGATGCCGCTTTGATCGAAGAAGCCCGCCAGGGCGTCGCGGTACCGTGCCGCTGTCATATCCATGCGCTCCGGGTATCGTTCACTCGCGATTGTATCCTTCCCTGAGAACGGTCAGGACCCGGTCGTGGACCGAATCGAGGGGAACGGTGTCCTGCTCGCCGCTTTTCAGGTTTTTCATGGTGCAGGTTGACGAGGCAAGCTCGTCCTCCCCGATGACCAGGGCGACGCGGGCCCCCTCCCTGTCGGCTTTTTTGAACTGCGCCCTGAAACCCGTCGTGGAGGGCTCGAGATCGGCCGAGATGCCCCTGTCCCGGAGGTACATGCAGAGTTCCTGGGCCCGCTCCAGGGCGGGACCGCCGGAATGCACGAGGTACACGTCGCTGCCCCGCGGGGGCGCCTCCCTGCCGTCGATAAGGAGCTCCATCCGCTCGATACCCGCGGCGAAGCCCACGGCGGGGGTGGGGCGCCCCCCGAAAAGCTCCACCAGGTTGTCGTAACGGCCGCCGGCGGCGAAGGCGTTCTGACCCCCCAGGGCGGACGAGACGAATTCGAAGGTGGTCCTGGTATAGTAATCGAGTCCGCGAACGAGAAGGTGGTCCTCGGTGTAGGCGACCCGGGCGGCGTCGAGATGACGCTTCAACGCGGCATGATGGTCCCGGCATCCCTCGCAGAGATAATCGGTAATGCGGGGGGCCTCATCCTTGAGGTCCCGGCATGATTCCTCCTTGCAGTCGAGAAGGCGGAGGGGATTCCGCTCGAGGCGGGCCCCGCAGTCGCGGCAGAGGGTCCCGGTTTTCCCGCCGTAATAGGACCGCAGTTCCGCGACGAAATTTGCGCGGCAGGAGGGGCACCCGATGGAGTTGATGAGCACCTCGTGGTCCCTGATGCCGACGCGCCTGGCGATGGAGTCCATCATGGCGATGACCTCGCAATCATACCAGGGATCATCGCTCCCGAAGCATTCGGCGCCGAACTGGTTGAACTGGCGAAGGCGGCCCTTCTGGGGGCGTTCCGCCCTGAACATCGGGCCCGTGTAGAAGAGCTTGCAGGTCGAAAGCCGGTTGTATTCGCCGTTTTCGACGTAGGCGCGCACCACCGATGCGGTCCCCTCGGGGCGCAGGGTGAGGCTCCGCCCGCCCCGGTCCTCGAAAGTGAACATTTCCTTGGATACGATATCGGTATCGTCGCCGATGCCGCGGGCAAAGACCTCGGTAAATTCGATCACCGGGATGATTATCTCCCTGTAGCCGGCGAGACGGAAGGCATCCCGGGCGGTGGAGGTGATCCCATCCCGTATCGCGACGCGGTCGGGAAACACGTCTTCTATGCCTGGCGGTCGTGACAGCATCAATGGCCCTCCCGGTGTGGTGCCCCCGAGGTATGATCCGGGGTTATCTGCCGATTCTTCATGCCGGCGGGATATTTGTCAAGAGCACAATGAAAGGTGACGCTGATTTTCTAGCGTCTTTTCCTGAATACGGCGTGTTCCCCGATCTCGCGGTCAAAGGTGATGCGCCAGGTACGGTTCGGAGTTGCCATGTCCCTGGCGGCACCGTCATCGTCACGTATGTCCCTAACGGTGCAGGTACCGTCCCGCACGGCTCCCTCGATAGGGTAAATCGCTTCGATCGCGTCGCCACGGCGTATCGGGTTGAGAACCGTTACCTCAACGGTCTCGCCGGTTCCGGATCCCCCCCGGTAACCCAGGAAGAGAACCTTCCGGACGTACGCCCCGTCTCCGCGATCATCGACGGCGTCGCTGAAGAGATCCTCGGTGTAGGGGCGATGGCTCACCAGGTCGAGTTCCTCCCTCCAGAAGGGGAGGTGCGTGTCGAAGTCCCCCGCCGCGGCGCGCTCCCTGGCATGGCGGTATATCCGCGTGGTGTTCGCCGCGTAGTAGAGGGACTTCATTCTCCCTTCGATCTTGAATGCATCGACCCCGGCCTCGAGGTAGAACGGGATTTTACCGATCAGGCACAGGTCGAGGGAGGAGAGTATCTCCGTGCCACCCGGGTGCTCCAGGATATCGAGGTAGATCCCGGGGCGCTTTTCCTCGACGAGGGAGTAGCGCCACCGGCAGGACTGGGCGCAGTCACCGAGGTTCGCGTCACGACCCGCCAGGTGACGGGAGAGAAGGCAGCGTCCGGAATAGGCCACGCAAAGGGCCCCATGGACGAAGACCTCGATTTCGGCGTCGCTGTGATCGCGTATCATGCGGATTTCATCAAGGGTCGCCTCCCTGGCGAGGTCGACGCGGTCGATCCCGGCCTTCTGCCAGAAGCTCACCGAAAGGTGATTGAGTGTCGACATCTGGGTCGACAGGTGGATCCTCGAGGTGATGCCTTCCTCGCGGAGGAGGAGCATCATTCCCGGATCGGATACCATGATCGCGCCGAAATGCAGGTGACGGAGGGACCGGACCTGTTGCCGTGCCCGGGTGACGTCACCCTCGTGGAGGAAGGCGTTCAGGAGAAAGACCGATTTCACCCCCGCGCCGGCGCATATCTCCAGGGCCGCGTCGATCTCATCCATGGTGAAATTGTCGGACTGCACGCGGAGGTTGAAGTCGCCCCCGCCGAAGTAAACGGAGTCTGCGCCGTAATGGATCGCGAACCTCAATTTATCAAGGTTTCCCGCCGGGGCGACGATTTCTCCGCATACGGGTTTGTTTCTTTCCATGATATGCCATGGGACACGACGGGGACCGGACTTCAAGGATAATTTTTTTCAACCCGTCGAATCTCCGTTGACAGCGGGAGTCGTTCCTGTGATGATCAAAGAAGCAACGGAGCGCCCTGGATGGGCGCAGGCCCAAGGAGGTAGCCGCGCCATGAAAAAATACCCGGTTGTAACAATCCTCGCATTCCTGCTCTTCTCCTGTGCCGGCCTGGATTTTCTTTCGAAAAAACCGGAGGTGAGCCTCAAGCGGGTCGACATCGATTCGATTTCTCTCAGGGACATCACCTTCCTCTTTGAAATCGAGCTCCATAACCCCTATCCCCTGGGCTTCACCCTCGAGGACGTCGGATTCGCCGTCTCGGTGGAGGGGAGCCGCCTGTTTTCCACGAGGACGAAAAAGGGAGTCGTCGTCAAGGCCGGCGGGAGCGAGACGACGCCCGTAAAGGTGGCCATTCCCTATGACGGGATAGTGAAGGTCGTGAAGAATTACCGGGAACGTGACCGGCTGAACTGCGCGATCGATGTCGATTGCGTGATTCCCCTGCCGAAGGCGCTCCATTCAATAAAAAAAAGCATTACTTTCAAAAGAACGGTTGAGAGGAGCATCCCGGCCCTGAAGCCGTCCATCCGCGTCCTGAGCGCGAGTCTCCAGGCCCCTTCCCTGAATGATATAAAGAAGTCCGCCGCCGAGGCGGGGAAGAAGTCACTGGATGCCGAGGCGCTCTTCCGCTCGTTTTCAGATCTCATTTCCGGGAAGGAGGCGCCCATGGCCAGGCTGTACAAGGACCTGGACGTGCCGATCTCCCTCACCCTGGAGGTCGAGGTGAAAAACGATACGAAAGCCACCTTCTCATGCCGCGAATTGTCCTATGATTTTGCCATCGCCGGACGGGGAATAATAAGCGGAACGAGCAGAGAGGTGCGCAACGAGGGAAGCCGCTCAGTCATAAGGATCGTTAATACCATCAGTTCGAGGTCCCTCGGCGAATCGGCGTACGCGCTTTTGAAAAGCAGGGAGGGTTCCTACAGGTTGAAGGGCGTTTCGTCGGTTAAGTTCCCGGACGAGATAAAAAGCTCGCCACTCACCCTTGATTTCGACGAAACGGGCCGATTCTCCCTCAGGTGAGGCGGGAGCGTCAGACCGCCTCGTCGGATTTCTTCATCAGCTCGGTCGCGTTCTGCAGTATCACGCGGGAGGTATCGGCGAGCTCTCTGATTTCGATGACCATGGCCCCCACGATCTCGTTCGCGTGGTCGATCGCCTTCGTGGTGTCCTCGATGGCCTTCTTCTCTTCCTCGGTGGCGGTGCCGATGCTCCGGGCCAGGTCGATGTTTTTTTCCATCTGCTCGATGACGACGCGTATGTAGCGTTCCTCCACCATGATGCTCTCCTGGAGGAGCTTGATCTTCTCGGAGCTCTGGCCCATGTTGGCGATCAGCTTCTTGATTGTTTCCGCCGTCGTGGTGATGACGCCGACGCCCTCCTCGGTGATCCGGGAGCTCAGGGAGAGCACGCGCTCGATCTCCTTGATGCTGTCGCTCGTCTGGACGGCGAGCTTCCCGATTTCGTCGGCGACGACGGCGAAGCCCCTGCCGAATTCCCCGGCCCTGGCCGCCTCGATGCTCGCGTTGAGCGAGAGGAGGTTGATCTTATCCGCGATGTCGACGATGATCGATACAGTTTCGCCTATCCGCGTGCTCTGCTCGTTGATTTTCGTGATGGTGCGCTCCACCTCGCGGAGGCTTTCGTTGGAGATGCTCGTCTGGGCCACGATGCCCTCGATGTCCGTGTAGGTGTCCCGGAGCTTTGCCGTGGTCTCCTCCTTGATGTGCCGGAAATCGGTGATGATCTGCTCCATGGCGACGTTCCCCTCCACCTGGTCGGACGCGGAGCCGCTGATGTTTTCCGCAGTGGACAGGAGTTCCTCCATGCTCGCCGACATCTCCTCGAAGGTGGCGGACTGGTTCTGCATCTTTTCGTTGAACCGTGAGACAAGGGAATTCTGCTCGTCCACCTGGGTCAGGAGGGCCGTGGCGCGCTCCTTCACCTCCATGGCCGTGCGGAGCCGCTGGTCAGCCTGTTCCTCGATCACCGCGCGCTGCCGTGCCGTCCGGGCGTTGAATTCCTCGATGACCGGGATATTCCTGTAAGTAAGGTAGAAGAGCATCGCGGTTATGATGATGAAAAACACTTCGCGCAGCATGATGACACCGGTGATGATCCCCACGTCCCCCGCGGTGGCGAGGACGTGGACATCGGCGCCGTTCTTTATCGCGTAGTAGAAGAAAAAGCTCCAGTTGGCGATGGCGAAGATCGAGTAAAAGATGAAGACCCGCTTGTTGTAGAGCAGATAGAGCAGCATTACAAAGATGATGAGGAGCGCCGTGGAGTTGTATGACTGGACGGCAAAGGTCCACCCGTATTGTTTCCCGTAATTGTACTTCGCGATAATGGGCACCGCGACGGTCAGCAATCCCACGATCCAGGCGAGGACCTCGCGCTTCTTTCTCTTTTTTCGCCCCTGGTAGATGAAAAAACCTAAAACCATGCACACGATATACACGGACATCGGCTTTATTGTTTCTGTTAATGGAATTTTCGACACGAAAAGAAAAACGTTGGAAATGATGCAGAGAACGATAAGGCCGATGAAGTAGAGGAAGCTCCCCTTGATATAGAGTATTTCGAGCGGGCTGTAGTTCTTGTCATTCATGTCCTGGCGGCATCCTTGGCAGGAATTTGTATTAATGTTAAAATGATGCTGTAAATAATTCAACTCAAAAAAGTAATTTTTCGGGGGGGGAGGATGCACATGGTTTTTACTCGACAAGCGACCCTTGTGGCGGGAAAATCGGAATACCCGTTGAGCCTCTTCTGATGGATTAACTGTTGACAGGAGGTGCAACGGAAAATAGCCTGAACAGTGCCAGGTCACCTTTCCGGGATGCCTCGCGGCGGGAGAAAATGGACCAGTTATTCAAGTTACAGAGCTTATTCATCGTGCCCCCGATTGTATCACTCGCCTTCGGTATCGCCATTGCCATGATCTCCCTGGTGAAGGGGCGGTGGAGGACCGAGAACATACTCTTCGCCGTTCTCTGCCTCTGGTGGTCGGTCCTCAACGTCGCCTTCATCAGCCACCATCTCTTCCGGGGGAATGTGGAACTCATCATGGTGATCGAGCGGGTGGGGCATTTCTTTTTCGTCTACCTGCCCGCGGTGAACCTGTTTTTCTTCTTCAGAATGACCGGCACCCGGAGCAGGGTCATGCTTCCCGCCGCATTTGCCGCGAGCTTCATCTTTTCCCTCACCACGTGGACGGAATGGTATTTTGATGGCCTCTACACCTACAGCTGGGGGTACATTGCCAGGGGAGGAATCGCGTTTCAGGTCTTTTCCCTTTATGGGACCTCCGTGGTACTCTATCTGTTTTATTTTTTCATAAAAAAAATGCGGAGCGAACGGAACCAGATCATCCGTCTCAAGCTCCGGTACATACTCCTCGCGTTTCTCCTGAACGGCCTCCTGACCCTTGTCAACTTTCCCGCCATGAACGGCATTGACGTCTACCCGGTCGGGAACGTGGCATTCCTCCCCCTCGCGTTCCTCGCCTACGGCGTTCTGAGCCACCGCCTTATGGAGGTGAGGAGCGTTCTCCACGTGACCCTGATGTGGGCCGTGATGTCGTCGCTCCTCCTGGTGCCCAACGCGGTGCTCTTTTACTTTATCTATCCCCATGTGAAACACCTCGGAACAGCGCCACTCTTCGCGCTCTGCGTGTTCTGGTTTTTCGCGAACTACATCTACCTTCGCCTGGTCCAGCCACGGATCGATCAGCTGTTCAACCGGCGGCGGTACGACCTGAACCGCCTGGAGGAGTCCTTTATTGACAGCATCTCGTCGCTCCAATCACTCGATGATCTCATCGGGCAACTCACCTCCCTCGTGAAACGATCCCTCAATTTCGGCAGTGCCGAGATGATCCTCTGTCACGGGGACGTGGCCTCGCTTACGAATTCCGCCCGGACTGACTGTGAGCTTGATCCGGAGGTGGGCCGCTGGTTCGTGAATGCGAACCATCTGATTGACCGGGCTATGGTTGAAACGAATCCCGATTACGAGCCTAACCGCGATAGCCTCTTGCCGCTCTTCGGGCGGTACGGTGCTGTCTACCTGGTCCCCTTCGTCCAGAAAGGGGAGCTCCTTGCCCTCCTTGCCCTTCCGGAAAAATTGAACCTTCGACCCCTGGCCTCCTTCGAGGTCAACTACCTCAACAAGATACGGACGGCCGCCTCCATAGCACTGGACAACTCGGTCCTCTACGGCAACCTGGCCAGGATGAAGGAGAGCCTGGAACAGATGGTGGAGGAGCGGACCTCGGAGCTGAAAAAAGCCATGGCCGCCCTCTGGGGGGAGATGGAGCTCGCGCGGAAGATCCAGACGGTCCTCCTGCCCCGATCGCCGGCGATAAGCGGATTCGAAATAGCCGCGTACATGCGACCGGCCGACGAGGTGGGCGGCGATTACTACGACGTCATAAACGCCGAGGGAGTCGACTGGCTTGTCATAGGCGATGTTTCGGGTCATGGCGTGGCGGCGGGCCTCATCATGATGATGGTCCAGACCGCGATCCACACCGTCATCACCGGGAGGCCGAACCTGAAACCGGAGGTGGTGCTTGGGCGCGTCAACAGCGTGATCACCCGGAATATCCAGAGGCTGAACGAGGACCGCTACATGACCATAACGGTCATTGCCTGCCTGGACGGCGGCGCGTTCCATTTTTCGGGACAGCACGAGAACATCATGATCCATCGCAGCGCCACCGGGACGGTGGAGCTCGTCGAGACGGAGGGCGTATGGCTCGGCATTTCGGAGACAATGCGGCCCCCGGCGGCCGGGGGGTTCACTCTCGAGAGGGGCGATACCCTCCTGCTCTACACTGACGGCATCACCGAGGCATGGACGAAGGGCTCGATCAGGGACCGGCGGGACCCGGAATCGGAGATGTTCGGCATGGACCGATTGCGGAGCATACTGCAGCGGCAGGGCGGCGCCTCCCCCGAGGCGATCAGGGACGGCATTCTTGCCGAGCTCGAAGGTTATTCCCCCGCGGACGACGTGACCATGCTGATACTGCGCCGCGTCTGAACCGGCCCGGTTTCGGCGGGCATCAACAGAACGATCATCTGGAAAAAATCCAATATTTCTATTGACAAATCACGATTATTTCACTAGTGCACACCTACCCGTGCAGCGTATCAGGCGCGGCACGTATTACCTTGAATCACATAAAAAAACAGACCATGGGTAACACCCGACATCCATCTCCTTCCCGCTGAACTGATTGCGGGGAGGAGGGGAGCGGCACGGTATGGTGACGTAAACGTGGTGATGGCCTTTTCCCGCCGCACGGGGCCTTCAGCCGGATTCCCGTGCCGCGTTTTGCGTTCAACCGGATGATCGGCGGTGCCCGCGGCTGCACAGAAGAGGCCCACTACATGACCAGTAAAACAGGTATCCTCGGAATAGACATCGGGTCCATAGCCGTTTCCATCGTCGAGCTTGATCGTGATCGGCGCGTGGTGAACGCTGACTATGCCTTTCATCGCGGCGCCATCGAGGAAACCCTCGGGGCCATGCTGAAAGGGTTCGACCTTTCGCGCATGGGCGGCGTGGCCGCCACCTCATCGACGCCCACGATCGTGGCCGCTTCGCCGCGGTACGATTCAAGGGTGGCCTTCATCACCGCGGCGAGGGAGTTCAATGAGAGGGTGGGTTCGCTTCTCATCGTAGGGGGTGAGAAATTCGGCCTTGTCCTCTTCGACGGCGATGGTGAGTACCTGAACTATCGTTCCAACACCTCCTGTGCCGCCGGCACCGGCAGTTTTCTCGACCAGCAGGCATCCCGCCTGAACCTGTCCGGGATACGGGAATTCAGCGAACTCGCCTTCCGCAACACGGGGGCGATACCGAAGATCGCCTCCCGCTGCGCCGTGTTCGCCAAGACGGACCTTATCCATGCCCAACAGGAGGGGTACTCTCTTGAGGAGATATGCGACGGCCTCTCCTTCGGACTGGTGCGTAACATCGCCGATACCCTTTTTGGCAACGTGTCTCCCCTGGGGCCCATGATATTCTGCGGCGGCGTTTCAAGGAACAGGGCCGTGGCCCGGCATTTTTCGCGGCTCCTCGGAATGGAAATCGTAACGGACGAGTATTCCCACCTCTACGGCGCGATCGGCGCCGCTCTCTGTTTCATCGATGAAGGACGGTCCATGGACTCCCCGGTGATGACCGCGGAGGACCTGATCATCATACCGGAGAGAACCCGGACCTATTTCCATGCCCCCCTTTCCCTGGAGCGATCGGATTATCCCGATTTCAGGGGACTCGAAAGCTATGACCACCTGCCGCGCGTCGCGGGTTTCAGCGTCCCCGTGGAGGTGGACGTGTACGAGATCCCTTCCGGCATACATGAGGCCTACCTGGGGATCGACATCGGCTCAACCAGCACCAAGGCGATGATCATCGGCTCCGACGGGCGGGCCGTCGCGGGTTTCTACACCAGGACCTCCGGGAGGCCCGTGGCCGCGGCCCAGGCGCTCCTGGATGCGATCGAGGAAATGGGGAAACGCCATGGCGCGGCCTTTTCATTTTTGGGGGCCGGTACGACCGGCTCCGGCAGGCGCTTCGTGGGGCAGATCATCGGCGCGGACCTCGCCCTTGACGAGATCACCGCCCATGCCCGGGCGGCCATCGAGCTTGATCCACGTGTCGACACGATCATCGAGATCGGCGGGCAGGATTCGAAATTCACCACGCTGAGAAACGGCATGGTGACCTTCTCCTTCATGAACCATGTCTGCGCGGCCGGCACGGGGAGCTTTATCGAGGAGCAGGCGGGACGGCTCGGGTGCGGCCTCGGGGAATTCTCCGCCCGGGCGGAGGGGAGGCGCGCGCCCCTCTCGAGCGACCGCTGCACCGTCTTCATGGAACGTGACATCAATAATTATCTCACCGAGGGGTACGACGTGGACGAGGTCCTCGCCTCGGTGCTCCACAGCGTAAGGGACAATTACCTGAGCAAGGTAGCCACGGAGCGGCATATCGGCGAACGCGTGTTCTTCCAGGGCGCCACGGCGAAGAACCGCGCCCTCGTGGCGGCCTTTGAACAGCGTCTTGGCAGGCCGATCATGGTATCGAAATACTGCCACCTCACCGGCGCCATGGGCGTCGCGCTGACGCTCCTTGACCGCGCGCAGGGGTCCTCGGCGTTCAGGGGGACCGATCTCTGGAAAGAATCGATCCCGGTGCGCACCGAGGTGTGCGAACTCTGCGCCAATCACTGCAAGATCACCGTCTCCGAGGTAAAGGGCGAGACCGTTGCCTTCGGATTCCTCTGCGGGAGGGATTATCAAACCGAAAAATTCGTCAGGCAGCGAGCCGAATACGACCTCATCAGGACAAGGGAGTCGATCCAGAACGGCGTTTTCTCGCCCTCCGGCGAAGCGACGGTCACCGTGGGGATACCCGCGGCCCTCCATCTCGTCGACGAGATTCCCCTCTGGCGAAGGTTCTTCGGGCTTCTCGGCGTGAAGACGACAACCAGCGAGGGATGCCGCGACGCCGTCGCGGTGGGAAAGAACCTCGCCGGCGCGGAATTCTGCGCGCCCCTGGCCGCCCTTTACGGACACGTCCGGTATCTCGAGGAAAGAGCGGACTACGTGTTCCTTCCGCACTACATGGAAAACCGCCAGCCCGACAGGAGCGTCAAGCGCAACTACTGTTATTACACCCAGTACTCGCCCACAATCGTGCTTTCGGCCATCGGGATACGCAGGAAGGAAAGGATCCTGACCCCCCTCATCCGTTCGAATCTCGGGACCCTCTACATGAAAGTGCAGCTCCACCGGATGATGAAGACCATTCTCGGAGAGAGGGTCCGGTTCATGCAGGTCTCCGCGGCCTATGAACGCGCCCTCGATGAGTTCGAAGAGGGAAGGAAGCGCCTCGTGGAGTTCTTTGAGAAGGAAACGGCCGACGGGGGGGACGTGAGCGTGGTATTCCTCGGCCGCCCCTATACGGTCCTGTCGAGGTCGATGAACAAGGGGATACCCGAGATATTCACGCGCCACGGCGTACGCACCTATTTCCAGGACATGGTGCCCCCGCCTGATAACGGCGAGGCACTGGGACACCTCCTCGGCACGATGCACTGGAAGTACGCCTCGGGCATACTCGAAGCGGCGCAGTCCATCGCGAAGCGACGGGGAGCCTACCCGGTTTTCGTTACCTCGTTCAAGTGCACTCCCGATGCCTACGCCATGGAGTATTTCAAAAAAGTACTCGATGCCGCGGGCAAGCCCTACCTGATACTCCAGCTCGATGAGCACGATTCCAGCGTTGGCTACGAGACGAGGATCGAGGCGGGGATCCGCGCATTCCGCAACCATTTCTCTACGCCGGAAAGGACAAGCGAAGTTCTCGGCATCGTTGACGAGAGCGGGATCGGCCGCACCAGGGAGCTCCTTGATGGAAAAACGCTCCTCCTTCCCAACTGGGACGCGATCTCCTGCAGGCTCGTCGAGGCGGCCCTGAGGAAGGAGGGAATCGACGCCAGGATCGTCAGCGAGAGCCGCGACTCGATCCAGCGGAGCATGCGCTTCAATTCAGGCCAGTGCATTCCCCTGAACATCATGATTCAGAACTATGTCGATTATATACAGGAGCATGGTCTCGAACCCGGACGCACGGTGGTCTGGAGCCTCGAATCGAAGATTGCCTGCAACATCGGCATGTTCCCCCATTATACGAAGTTTCTCCTGGAGTCCTTTGGCGGGGGATTCGAAAAGATCCAGGTCTACCGGGGGGACGTCACCTTCGTGGATGTATCGGTGCGCACGGGAATCAACTGCTACCTGGCCTATTTCTTCGGCGGCATGCTTCGCAGGATCGGGTGTTATCTGCGCCCCCACGAGAAGGTGCGGGGCTCCGTCGACGCCGCGCTGGGGAAATCCATCAAGATTCTCTACGACGCTTTCATCATGGACCTGCCGAAGGAGGAGGCCCTGGAGGAGGTGATCGGCCTGTTCAGGGCCATCGAGATCCAGAGGACCGAGCGTCCCAAGGTTGCCATATTCGGAGATCTCTACGTCAGGGACAATGACGTGATGAACCAGGGGCTCATCCGCACCATAGAGGAGAACGGGGGGGAGGTCATTACCACCCCCTACAGCGAATTGATGGACATGGTCGCCGACCGCTACATCAGGAAGTGGTTCATGCAGGGGCTCTACGGCGATGCGGCCCTGGCGAAGGTGCTCACGAAGGTCGTCGCGCGCCTCAATGCCCGCTACGGCAGGTACTTCAGGCGCATACTGCCGGCCGTGGAATTCGCTCACGTTGACGACAACGCGCTTCTCGAGCGTTTCGGCCTGAGCGTGTATCACACGGGGGAATCGATGGAGAACATTCTCAAGATATTTCATCTTGCGGAGCGGCATCCCGATCTCGCTCTTTTCGTGCAGACGAATCCCTCCTACTGCTGTCCTTCCCTCGTCACCGAGGCGATGGCGGACCGTATCGAGGCCCTCACGGGCGTGCCGATCGTTACCATAGAATATGACGGTACCGGGGGATCGAAAAACGAGGACGTGATTCCCTACTTGAAGTTCCCGAGACGCCGGCGGCGCGAGGGGGGTATCCGTAAGGCGATATAAGCCGCCTGGGCGTCCGTTTCCGCCGCTTTTCCGGGGATCATTTCATGACGGATTGACGATACCCCCACCGGTTGCTATATTGTACGTAGTTGCATAGCGGTGCAGGATGGTACCCGGCGTGACGGGTGATGAGGCGTTGACCATCCATGGCACACGATCCGGACAAAGGAGGTGCCCTTCATGGCCACAGCGGAATACAGGTATCGATGCTTCAGCTGCAGCGCAATCAGGGAGTACAGGGAAGGGGAACCGGTGCCGATCTGCTGTGACGGCCCCATGGAGATGGAGCCCCTTCCGCCCTGCACCACGGCCGCCCATCCCGAAATGGCGCGCAACGCGGACGATGATGAGCCCTGCGACGACGCCAGGGCGGGGGACTAGGAAGAGGAGGCAGGTCATGGCACCGAAGGGAACCCGATCACCCCGCACCGGAAGACCGGCCGCGAAGTCGTCACCATCGGGCGGCGGGAAATCAAAGGCAGCGGCGGCGAAAGCAACGAAGCAATCGAAGAACGGTCCGCCGCCGAAGCGCGATAGGGTGAAGGAAGGTCTCATCGCGAAGATCATGAAACTGGCCGAGACCCTCGCCACCGACAGCCTCAAGAAACTCCTGAACGACGCGGCGATCCTGGCCCATAACGAGCGGGTCCTGGCGGAATACAGGGCGGGGCATGAAAAGGCACGACCCGCGGCGAAGGGAGCCCTGGCCGGCGTGGAGGAGGGGAAGGATGGCACCTATTTCATGGTCACCCTCAAGGGTCACCGGCACATCTTCGGCATCGGCGAGATGCGGAACCTTGTGCGGGCATGCCACGACGCGAAGGCTGCCGATGCTTCCGGTCCGGTCCTCTACTCCTGGCTTGAACGCGCCAGAAGGGACGTGCTGAAGAACTCCAAAATAGCTGACTCGAATGATCCCTCGCTCCCGGCCCTCTGGAAGCTGATCGTAGCCACCTACCGCGCGAAGGATGAATGAGCTTCCTTTTCGGCCCTCTATCTCTGGTAGCGGGCCACCGCCCTGTTGTGCTCCCCGAGGGTTCTTGAAAAGTGGTGTGACCCGTCGTTCCTTGCCACGAAGAAGAGATAGTCGCTGGTTTCCGGCCTGAGGGCCGCCGCAATCGAATCGCGCCCCGGCGAGCAGATCGGCGTCGGTGGGAGGCCGCCGCGGCGGTAGGTATTGTAGGGCGAATCACTCCGCAGATCGCTCAGGCGTATAGGCCCGGTAAAGCGCTTCACGGCGTAGCGCACCGTGGGGTCGCAGTCGAGCTTCATGCCCCTCTTCAGGCGGTTGTGGAACACCGACGAGATGAGACCCCGCTCCGAGGGAATCCGCGCCTCCTTTTCTATCAGGGACGCCATGGTGAGAACGCGGTGGAGGTAGTTTCCCTGACCGGCGGGAATCATCTCCCCCGTCACCTCCTTCATCCTGCGATGCATGACCGCTATGACGTTCCGGGCGTCGGAGTCCTCGGGAAAGCGGTAGGTGTCGGGGAAAAGATAGCCTTCGGCGGACGCGGAGGCAATGCCGAGACGGCGGAGGAAGGCGGGGTCTTCGGCGTGCCGCATGAAACTCCCCTCCGGGGTGATCCCGTTCGCCTCGAGCCTGTCCCTGATCTGGAAGAGGTTGAAACCCTCGGGAATCGTGATGCGCCGTGTGACGATCTCACCCCTGAACAGCCTGCGGATTATCCCGAAAGTCGTCATTCCCCCCGGGATCCGGTATCTCCCCGCGCGCACGTAGCGTCCCCAGAGGGGGCGCGAGGTGATGAGAAAGAAGCGGCGGCTTTTTACCAGGCCCTCCTTCTCCAGGTTCCGGGCAATAACGCGGATCGTTTCGCCCCGGGACACGGTGAAGAGCGTGTCCTCCATTCCCGCCGGTGGCGCGTTCAGCCAGGCGATCATCCCCAGGGTTGCCGCCCCGGCGAGGGCCAGGGCCAGTGCGGTTTTCTTCATCATGCTATCCGAACTTCGCCGCCCCGATGATATCGTCCATCTGCGGCACGAGGGCGTCGTTTTCAATTTTTCCCCGCACGGGGGCCCCTTCCATCTCCTCGATTATAATCCTGTTTCCCCCGGCGTTTTTCGGGTAATCGGCGTATTCAGTCGTGAAGAGAGGAACGCCGAGGGAGCGGGCGGATTTCGCGGCCTCGAAAATTCCCCCCTCGCCCGGGGCCTCGAGGATATAGACCGCCCGTGAAAGGGCGCAGATCACGCGGTTGCGGGCATAGGCGTGATAGCGGTCCGGCTCGACCGTGGGATAGAAGGGGGACACGATCGCCGCCCGGGAAAGGTCCATCACCTCGCCGAGCATGTCGGGGAGGGAGAAGTGGAACATGCCATAGGGCACGACGGCCACGGTGGTGCCTTCGTGGAGAAGGGCGGACCGGTGGGCCAGGAGCCCCACGCCGCGGGCGAAACCGCCCATGACCGTGATGCCGTGGCGCGAGAGAAGCCGGGCCGCCTCGAAGGCGATGCGTGCCCCCCTGTCGCTCACGTCTCGGTCTCCCAGGAGGGCGACGCCGCGCCGGTTCAGGAGTTCACGGTTGCCCCAGGTGTAGAGAAACGGCGGGATGCCGCTGCCCATGATCTCGTGGAGCCGGCGGGGATACGAATCGGAAAAGAAGGGAAGCACTTCGACGCCTGACTCGAGGAGCCTGACATAGTCCTCCTCGATCGTGTCCGCCATGCCCCGCAGGCCCGTCAGGGCCCCGGCGAGTCGCTCGTTGAACCCGAATTCTGCGCGCAGCTCGCCCGGGGAGAGGTCGAGGAGGTCCCCGAGGGAGAGACCGCGTTCTTTAAGAACGCCGTGGACCTCCGCCATCAGAGCGGGGCCGATGCCGTGCGTCTGTTCCAGGGCGATCCAGTACTTCGTTCCGTTCATGGTCCCTCGCCTTACGATTGCCTGTGCCATCGCGGTAGTGCAGGGTAGCAGGAGTGCGATAAAAAAGTCAATATTCTTTATGAGATGAGGAGCGGCAGGGTCCTTGGCGGGTCACGCCCGGATATCGGCAGCCCTTTTCCTCTTCACGGGCCTGGCGGTTTCAGACCGGCGGGATTTCGCCGTCTCCCTTCTTCGGGAAGATGACTGACGCGACCACGGAAACTACCAGAACCCCCGAGATAACGCCAAGGGCGACGATGACGGGTATCTTGAAAATATCGGCAAGGATCATTTTGATTCCCACGAAGACGTGTATGAACGCGAGGCCGTACTTGAGATAATGGAAGAGACGCATGATCCCGGCCACG
>CAZKPR010000040.1:22212-24262 GCA_964554685.1 uncultured Leptospirales bacterium
AATCGCTAGTGTTGTCCTTTCTTCTTTGTGTTTTTTTTTTTTTTTTGGGGTGTTTTTTTTTTTTTTTTTTTGTTGGTTTTGTTTTTGTTGGTTTTCTATTTGTTGTTTTTGCTTTTTTTTGCTATGTTAATTTTTTTTTCCAAGTATTCGATTTTGAACGCGAGGCCGTAATTGAGATAATGGAAGAGACGCATGATCCCGGCCACGGCGAAATAGAGGGCGCGAAGTCCGAGGATGGCGAAAACGTTCGACGTGTACACGATGAAGGGATCATGGCTTATGGCCAGGACGGCGGGGATCGAATCCACGGCGAACACGACGTCGGTGCTCTCTATGACGAGCAGCACGACGAGAAGGGGCGTCGCGGCGATGCGCCCGTCGGAACTCCTGGCGATGAACCTGTGGCCTTCCAGCGTCTCCGTCACGCGGATGAAACGGCGGAATGCCCTCACCATGGGGTTTTTCTCCGGGTGGATTTCCTTCTCCTTTTCCAGGGCCATGCGTATCCCGATGAAGACAAGAAACGCCCCGAAGAGGTAGATGATCCAGTGGATCCTTGTGATGAGGGCGACGCCGAGGAAGATGAAGGCCGCGCGCATTACGAGGGCGCCCAGGATCCCCCAGAAGAGAACCCTGTGCTGGTACTTCGCGGGTATCCCGAAGTAGGAGAACACCATGAGAAAGACGAATATGTTGTCGATGCTGAGGGATTTTTCGATGAGATAGGCGGTGAGGAATTCGATCGCCTTGTCCGTTCCCTCGAAATAGTACACCCCGGCGTTGAAAACGAGGGCCAGCACGATCCAGAAGGCCGTCCAGGCGAGGGCCTCGCGTATGCCGATTTCATGATCATCCTTCTGCAATACCTTGAGGTCGAGGACCAGCAGGCCGATTATGAAAAGGACGAACCCGCCCCAGGCAAGATATGAATGGTGTATGCTCATGCCTTCGTCCATGGGAAGTGATTCATGAATTATCGCCCGGTGTTACGGGTTGATGAACGAATACAGCCGCGAGGAATCATCTGCGTATCTCCGGGCACGCCATTGAATGGTGCGGTGCCAAGGTACATGATTGACGAGGCGGACACTACCATCATCCCGCATAATTATCAAGCATTCTTCATGTTTTGGCGGCATTTATTTCAAGTGCGATATGAAATAAAGGAAGCGGTACTTCAGGCATTGGCGCGCACGTACTATCAGGCAGTGGTGTAAAGGAAACATGGTTCATTATAGCAAAAAACGGTCATTCATTATCAGGGAACCTTGCTACATTCAATGTGGATCTTCTTTTCCGGGCGCTTCGAGGGCAGATCTGATTATTCATTTGTTTATAATGCGATATCTAATGAAACCAGGCGACAATAAATTATTCTGGTTGAGATATAAAAAACCTTGCAATATCGCAGGGCGGGTACTATCCTCTGCCGCCATGACGGAGCATTTCAGGACGTACGATTTCAAGGGGTGCCTTATAATCGAGTCCCTCGTGGATAAACTCGATTTCTTCGAGATTTCTGATTCCATGGATCTGTTGAAGGAGATCACGGAAAACCGCGCTGCCGGACCGGTCATTTTCGATCTGAGCAGGGTTGCCGTCGTTGATTCAAGTGCCTTCGGATTTTTAGTTGAAACGCACAACGCGGTGCGGCAGGGCGGTCATGAATGCGCGCTGGTCTGCAGTGACCGGGACGTGCTACACGTCATGAAGATGCTGAGGCTGAGGAGGATCATTCCCGTGTTTGACAGCCTTGATGCCGCCGCGTCCCACCTGGTAAGAAAGGATGTTGTCTGATACGAAGGAAGGCTTTCTGCGATGACGAAAAAGGTCGAGGGTTTATCCCCACCACAGAAAATTCTCCTTAGTTTTCTGCTCCTGATCCTCGCGGGGACGGCGCTTCTTCTTCTCCCGGTGAGTACCGTGGAGGACATCTCGTTCATAGATGCCCTCTTCACGGCGACCTCGGCGGTATGCGTGACGGGCCTCATAGTCCTCGATACGGCGGTTGATTTCACCATGTTCGGGCAGGCGGTGATCCTCCTTCTCA
>CAZKPR010000041.1:0-24003 GCA_964554685.1 uncultured Leptospirales bacterium
AGACTCGAGGCGCTCGCAATGGTAGTGAGATCTGACAGGCTCGATGAGGATTCATACGGCATCGGTATCATGTTCAGCAGCATCTACGGGGAAAACAAGGAACTGCTGGACCTTTTTATCCTGAAGAACCTGTCGTACTATATCTACCAGGATGCCGAGGCGTAGATCGAAACCGGCTGAAGAAAGTTCTCTCAGGGTTCAAGGGACGCGTTTTTAAGATACTTCTGAATATTTTCCCTCGTGACATCATAATAGTAAATGTCATATCTCCCATGTTCGATATCGGTTTTTTTTAGCATCCCGTTGCTTTCTATCAGGCGAAGGATGACCGCCCGGGTGTTCCTTGTGACGGGTATGTTCTCGGCGCAAAGGGAGCGCTCCATGGTAACGCGCGACCTGAGTTCTCCCTTTCTCGAAAGGCTCTCCGGGTCATTGCCGGAACCCCGCGGGACCACGATCACCACGCGGTGGAGGCGGTTGCCGATAAATCCCTCGGTGAGGTAACGCCTGTCGATATCGATCGATTCGATCGGGATGTCCGGAATGTCATTGTCCGGGGGACGGGCGGTGGTACCGCCGTCACTGACGCAGGCCTGGGGCAGCATCAGGAGAGAACAGAGTAGGGCGAGGGCGCTGAGCGAAAAGGCGGCACCCCTGGTGACATTCGCGAGGGAAACCTGTTTCATGTCATTCTCCTGGTGAAGAGGTAATTGCGGCAACCCTGTTTTTCAGTCCGGCCCCGAGGAATTCGTAGCCGACAACCGATGAGTGGTTCTCGTCGAAATAATTAAAGACGACCCGTCCCCGCCCCAGTGCGCGCCCCAGCGCCTCGATTATGCGCTCACGGTAGAGCGCAGCGTCGAAGTCCGAAGCCCTCCGGTTTATGGAGCCATCCTGTATCGCCGTTTCCATGGCGTGGTTCGCCAGGTGTGCCAGGGCCATGCGGTGGAGGTGAGAACGATCTGCGGCCTTCCGGGACGAACTTTCCCGCATTGCGACAAGGCCGCGGGAGTCGGGATCAGCTTCGACCACGATGATGGCACGGTAGCAATGATCGGAGAGGAAGCCCTGGGCAGTGATATCCGGCGCGTTTTTCAGGGATGGCCCGCACCCGGCCATGATGAGCGTGGCGGAAACCGAAAAGAGAATGAGCGTGGAAAAACGTTTCATATCGCACCGTGCAGTCAATTTTTTTTTAGGGCATCGATGATGCTCCGGATTTCGGCGGCCCGGGGGTAATCGGGCTTTATCGACAGGAGCGTCTCGAAGTGACGCACCGCTTTTTCCCTGTCGGGCAGCTTGCGGTAATAGATCATTCCGATTTCCTCATGGGCTTCGGGCCGCGAGGAGTTGATGGAGAGCGATTTCTCGAGTGAGCGTACCGCGTCGGCGTACCTTCCCGCGTCGCGGTAGGCGATCCCGAGGGAAAAATGCGTTTCCGCGTCCATTGGCTTGATGCGCAGGGCCTGGTTATATTCCCCGATGGCTTTGTCGTATTGCTTCGATTCCCGGTAGGCGTTCGCCAGGTTGTGATGCGCCTGGAACGAATCCGGGTTGCGGCTCACGGCCTTGCCGTAGAGGGCGATGGCCTCGTCGTACAACCCGCGCCGGGAATATATGGCCCCCAGGTTGATATAGGACTTGATGTCCCCGGGATTTATCTCGATGGCCCGGTTGTAGCTTTCGATGGCCCGGCTTTCATTTTTCATCGCCTCGTGAGCCCTCCCCATCTCATAGTGGGGCGCGTGATCATCCTTCCTGATTCGCGATGCACGCTCGTAAAATTCGAGCGCCTTTGCGTATTCCCCCCGAATCGAATGAACGAGTCCGAGATTGAAGAAGGCCTGGTAGTATTCGGGATCGAGGGCGATGGTCTGTTCGTAGTACTTTATTGCCTCGGCATGGTTTTTCAGCTCGTGGTTCGTTTCCCCCATTTTGAAGCAGGTGTCGGGATTGCGGGGTCTCCGCTCGTAGTCCCTGGAGAAGTATTCCAGTGCCTTGCGGAAGTCCCGGCCCTCGAAGTAGCAATCGCCCAGGTTGTAGTAGGCGCGGTCAAGGTTCGGATCCTGCTCGATGGATTTCTTGAAATCGGCGTTAGCTTTGCTTCTTTGTTTCTGGTGGAAATTGGCCAGGCCCCGGGCGTAGTATGCCTTGGGAAAGTTCGGTTTCGCGTCTATGGCTTTCGTGAAAGCCCCGGCTGCGGGAGCGTATTCCTTTTTCAGGTACAGGACCAGGCCCAGGTGGTAATGCGCCTCGGCGTGTGAGGGGTTTGCCGCCACCGCCTTCCGGTAGGCCTCCGCTGCACGGTCGTTCATTTTCCTGTTCTGGTAAATCCTGCCGAGCCAGTAGAAGGAATGGTCGTCCCGGCCATCGGATTCGACGGCCTTGCGGTACGCCTCGATTGCGCCGTCATAATCCCGCTCTTCTCTCCTGCGGTCACCCAGGGCCCTCCAATCGGTGCCCCGGGTTTCATTTTTTACGGTATCGTCATCCCCGGAATCGCGCGGCGAGGCGGTTCCGCCGGAGGTTCCCTCGTTAATGCCCCTCGCGCGATCACCGTTTTCACCTGCAAGCGAGGCGACGGCGTCATTGTATTTTTTTCGGAGATCGCCGTCCCTGCTGTTGTACTCAAGGGCGCGGCGGTAGTTCTTCACCGCGCCTTCGCGGTCTCCACGCTCCATGAGCATGTCCCCCAGGAGGGCCGCCGCCAGGTGGTCGCCGGGATCAGCTGCGAGGGCCTTTTCGAGGGACTCGATGGCGCGGTCTTTTTCCCCGAGGCCGCGCAGCGCAAGGGCGCGTCCCCGGTGGTACCTTCCCCGGGTGGGATCGAGCTTGATCGCGTCGTCGAAATTGCCAAGGGCATCGCGGTAGCGTCGCGTCCGCAGGTGGAGGTTGCCCAGGTTGTAGTGGCCCTCGGGATCATCGGGGTTCGCCCGGATGCCCTCCTCGAGGATTTTTCGCGCCCCTTCAATGTCGCCCTTCCGGAGCTTCTGGCGCGCCATGTTACGGTAGCTCTCCTGGTCCTTCGGGGCCACCTTTCTCGCCTTCAGGTACTCGCCGAGGGCCCTGCGCGTTTTCTCCTGCTCGTCGTAGACGTTGCCGAGGAGGTTGTAGGAGGAGGGGAGCGAGGGTCTTCCCTTCTTTGCCTTTTCGAAGGTCTCGATGGCGCGGTCGTAGTCTCCCTTCAGGGCATAGGCATGTCCCAGCTCGTTGAGCGCCTCGTAACTCGAAGGGTCAACGGCCAGGGCCTTCCGGTAGGCGGCAATGGCTCTGTCGATATCGCCCAGGGACTTGTGGAGCGATCCGATTTGCAGAAGCGCGTGGATGTCCGAAGGGTTCGCCTCCAGTACCTTTTCATACGCCGCGATCTGGAGGATGCGGCGATCCTCAATCCTGTCCGGTGGAGACTTTTTCACGAGCGTGACGGTGAGGAGAGCGGCACCGATGATGCCGAGAAGTATCAAGGCCCCGAAGAGATAATATTTCCTTCTGTCGTTATAATAGCGCATCGTACACCCTAAAGGTCGTCGTCCAGGTAGATTTCCTCCAGCTTGCGCCGGGTTTTCTTTGTTTCGTGACCCGCCTGCCTGTCCGTGACATCGTGAACGGTCTTTTCGAGGGTGACTCCCCCGAGCAGAAGGGCCTCCTCGACGGTCATGTCGCTTCCCGGCGGCGGGATGACGAAACCGGGGTCCCTGAGGAGCTCTATGGCGCGCCGTATCCTGTCATACTGCGGATCGTCGGCGGCGACGGCCAGGTAGCGCTCCCAGCTTTCAATGGTGGACTCTTTGTCGCGAAGAAGCATCAGGCTGGTGAGGCCCGCGTGATAGCGCGCGAACCGCAACGAACCGTCGATCTCGATCGCCCTGTTGAAGTACTCGAGGGCCTTCGGGCCGTCCTTGAGATAGTAGTACACCTGGCCCATCCTGAAATAATTTTCTCCCAGGGCGGGGTCGATTTCGATGCTCTTGCGGTAGAGATCCAGGGCGCCGGAGTAGCGTCTCTTTATCAGGAAAATATCGCCGAGGTAGGAATGGGCCAGGGCGTTGGATGGCTCGGATTCGATAACACGGAGGAGGAGTGTCTCGGCCATGTCGAATTTTTTTTCGAAGAAATAGGACGTCGCCCGTTCGAAATCGCCGGTTGGTTCACTCCATGCCGCGACGCCGCCTAGAAACAGCGCAATGACAGTGACTAATGCCCGGTAACGCGGATGCATCCCCTCTGTTTTTTCCACTTTCAAAAGTCGGCCCCGGTGAAATGGTAATACTTTACGCATGCCTTCATATTAAGGTTGCCAGTCTGATTGGACAACCGAAAATGGGAAAGTGCCATTATTTTTTTTCATTTTCCCCGGTTTCCGCGTCGATGCCCAGGTATTCGAGGGCGATGTCCGCCTCGCGGATCATCTCCTCGGCCAGGGGATCATGGTAGGGGGCGGCGCATACGATTTTTCGGATCCCCGCGTTGATGCTCATCTTCGTGCAGATCGAACAGGGCTGGTGCGTGATGTAGATCGTCGCGCCGTTGATTGAAACGCCGTGAAACGCCGCCTGGATGATGGCGTTCTGTTCGGCGTGGAGGCCCCTGCAGAGCTCGTGCCGCTCCCCCGAGGGGACGTTGTATTTCGTCCTGAGACAGGTCTCCGGGGTACAGTGGGAGATGTTCGTCGGGGCCCCGTTATACCCCGTGGAGAGGATGCGCTTTTCCTTGACGATAATGGCCCCGACGCTCCGCCGTATGCAGGTGGATCGGGTCGACACGTCCTCGGCGATCTTCATGAAATAGCTGTCCCAGTCCGGTCGTGTCATCGTTCCGAAACCTCGAAATTGAACTTCAGGCTCGTTCCCGGGGCCCGTTCGGCACGGAGGGAAACCGCCGCAGTAAGGGGGAGATGGGGCCTGACGAACTGCACCAGGGATTTTCTCGGGGTCACCACGGCCCCGGGATTGCCGCGCGCGAAGTCGTCGAGCTCCCGCCTCTCGACGAGAATCCTTCGCACGTCGATCTCCCCGGGGGCAAGGCGAAGGGCCGGGAGGCCCGGCGCGATTTCGCGTGAAAGAACGGGCGTCGATCCGTGGGAGATGACGACTTCACCCATGCCCCCCCTGAAGGCGATGGCGGCGCCGTCCCTGACGGGTCGTGTCGTAAGTGAAAATATGATGTCCCCGCTTTCTTTTTCGCGGGTCATGGAAAAACGAAAGGAGCAGTTGCTGTAATTGAACGAAGAAGAGCGGTACCCGTCGTCAGTATTGCGGCCCGACATGAAAATGTAGAGGAGGATAATGGCCATGATGTTCAGCACGAAGAGGATGGCGGTGATCCGCCTTTTTTTTGTCTTCTGGCGGGCCTTTTCCTCCGGGCGGTATCGCCGAAGGGCCTGTTCCGCCGGGGAATCCCCTCCCGGTTGTATCGTGTAGCTGGACATTGCATGTATCCGATCGGATTAGTTTCAGCGAGCAAAAAAGCGCATTGCCAATGGATACATGCGCGTTCGGACGGTGTCAACAACTTATTGCGGTGGCGCGGCGAGATGCGCGTGCGGCACTAGAGGGCCTTCTCCAGGTTCCTTATTCCCCTGAGAATGAAAGCGTATTCCCGTGAATCCTCACGGAAGGTCGCGAGGTACTGCCGGTAGCATTCAAGCTGTTCACGTTTCCACCGGGAGGGGTCATGGTTTGTCCTGGTCATGGTATTGTTCCTCCTGCTGAAGCGATTGCCACCTGATATCATAATTATCGGCAGGACATCGAACCGCCGTGAGCGAACGGATCATGGAGTGAAAAAAAAAGCGGCGCCCGGAGGCGCCGCTTTTCAGTTTTAGCTGAATCGATCTGATCAGTCGCAGAGCTCGAAGAGCGCCGCGGCTCCCATGCCGCCGCCGATGCACATCGACTCGATGCCGTACTTGGTGCCGGTGCGGACCATGTTGGCCACCAGCGTTGCCGCGAGCTTCGACCCGGTGCATCCCAGGGGGTGACCCAGGGCGATGGCGCCGCCGCTGATGTTGATCCTCTTCTGGGAAGAATCGGATGCCCAGAATTTCTTGTCGTCGATCCCGAGCTGCTGGGCGCAGTAGATGGCCTGGGAGGCGAATGCCTCGTTAAGTTCCAGGATGAGGCTTTCGGTTTTAAGCTTGCCCAGGTCCCATCCCACGAGCTTCAGGAGCTTCGGAATGGCGTACGCCGGGCCCACGCCCATCTCGTCGGCCTTGCACCCCGCCGTGGTGTAAGCAACGAGTTTCACCAGGGGCTTCACGCCGTACTTGTCGCAGGCTTCCTTGCTCATGATCACCGAGGCGGCCGCGCCGTCCGTGGTCTGTGAGGAGTTGCCCGCCGTGACCGACCCGGTAGAGGAGAAGGCAGGGCGAAGCTTCTTGAGGCCGTCGATCGTGGTCTCGGCCCTGACGCCGTCGTCGAAATCCTGGGTGAAGGTCTCGCGCACGATGGTGCCGTCGGGCTTCTCCACGAACTTGTCAGCCGTCGTCGGGACGATCTCCGTGAAGTGCTTGTTCTTCTGGGCCTCGGCCGCCTTCATGTTTGAATGATAGGCGAACTCGTCCTGCTGCTCCCGGGTGATGTTGTAGCGCTTGGCCACGTTCTCCGCCGTGATGCCCATGGAAATGTAGACGTCGGGGTTTTCCTTTGCCCAGTCCGCCAGGGGCCGGGGAAGGTTCCCGCCCATGGGAACGATCGACATCGATTCCACGCCGCCTGCCATGCAGACCTCTGACCAGCCGGACATGACCCTGAGGCCTGCCAGGGCGATCGATTCGAGGCCCGATGCGCAGAAACGGTTGACCGTCGCGCCGCCCACGGAGTCGGGGAACTTGGCGATCTGGAGGGCAACCCTGCCCAGGTTGAGGCCCTGCTCCGCCTCGGGGAAGGCGCAGCCGAGCATAAGGTCATCGACTTCGCCTTTTCCGATCCCCGCCCGTTCGATGGCGCCGTTAAGGGCCTGGACGATAAGCTTGTCCGGCCTGGTCTGGGCCAGGGCTCCCTTGTTGCGGCGGCAGCCGGGGGTTCTCGCCGCGCTGACTATATATGCGTCTCTCATATGTTTTCCTCCTGTATTATTGTAGTGGTGTTACATCATCAACGGCTTGCCCGTGGTCAGGATGTGCTCCGCCATCTTCTGCGTTTCCTCGGTCTTCCAGAGGTCCACGAAGGCCTCCCGCTCGAGCTTGCAGAGATAGTCTTCGGATACGAGCTGTCCCTGACGGGCCTCGCCGCCGGTTATACAGTAGGCGATCTTCTTGGCGATGTACTCCATGTGCTTCGGTATGTAGCCGCCGTTCCTCATGTTGTTCAGCTCGGCCCAGATCATGCCCTGGGCTTCCTGGCCCATGACCGGGAATTTTTTCTTCGCCGGGGGCACGTAGCCGTCGTCGATCATCTTGAGGCACTCCTTCTTCGCTTCGCCGATCAGGTTGTCCCTGTTGAAGACGATCCGGTCGGTGGGGCGGAGGAAGCCGTTTTTCCTGGCCTCGGCCGCGGACATGGAAACCTTCGCCTGGGCAACCGCCATGAAGGCCGGGATCAGGTAGGCGCCGTAATCGGCCAGCTTCACGCTGCCGGGGACGCCTTCCATGTAACGCTGCCAGAGGTGGATCATGCCGCATCCGCCGGGCACCAGGCCGGCGCCGATCTCGACGAGACCCATGAAGAGCTCGGCGTGGGCGACGATACGGTCCGCTGCCAGGCAGAGCTCGCAGCCGCCGCCCAGGGTCATCCCGTAGGGGGCCGCCACGATCGGGATCGGGGCGTATTTCATTCCCATGATGCCTTCATGCACCTTGCGGATGAACGCGTCGATCTCGTTGAACTTTTTCGCCTTGGCGAGGCCCAGCATGAAACCGAGGTCGCCGCCGGCGGAGAAGGCGCCGGGGAAACCGGGGGCCTGGTTGCCGAACACGACGCCCTGGCCGTTCTCGACCACGTAGTCCGCCGCCACCTGCATGAAGTCGACCATGTTCTTGTTGACGGCGTTCATCTTGGTGTGGAACTCGATGTTGAAGATGCCGTCGCCCAGGTCGATGAGGGAGGCGGAGTCGTTCCCCTTGACGAACTTCTTGTTCGCCCGGAGGTTGACCAGGGAAATCGCCAGGTCGCTCACCTCGACCGGCTTGTACTTGCCGGTTTTAAGGTCGTAGTACATCTTCTGGCCCTTTTCGATCTTGTAGAAGGATTTGACCTTCTTGTCGATCATGGCCTGGATCTTTTTCGGGATCTTCATCCCTTCCTTCTTCATGCGGTCAACGGACTTCTTGATGCCGATGGCGTCCCAGATCTCGAAGGGGCCCATTTCCCAGTTGTAGCCCCATTTCATCGCGTTGTCGATCTCGACGATGGTGTCGGCTATTTCCGGAATCCTGTTGGCGGAATAGAGAAGTGTCCCCGCCGTTGCCTTCCATGCGAACTTGGCGCCCTTGTCCTCGGCGTAAAGAACGGCGGCAACTTTTTCCTCGAGGGTCTCGAGCTTCTTGGCGGCCTTGAGGCAGGGGAACTCGACCTTGTCGTAGGTTACGTATTCAAGGGTGTTGTAATCGAGAACCTTGTTGATTTTCTTCCAGTCGGGGGTTATCTCCTTTTTGTAGAAACCGCCCTTCGTCTTGTTGCCGAGCCACTTCTTCTCCACCATTTTGTAGACGAAGTCGGGGAGCTTGAGGCCTTCGCGCGATTCATCCTTGGGGCAGAGATCGTAGCAGTTGTCGGCTACGTGCTGGAAGGTGTCGAGACCAACGAGGTCAGCGGTCTTGAAGGAGGCGGTTTTCGGCCTTCCCAGGACCGGTCCCGACATGGCGTCGACTTCGGGGATCGTCAGTTTCATTTCCTTCATGATCTGCATCGCCGAGACCATGGAGTACACGCCGATCCGGTTGCCGATGAAGTTCGGGGTGTCCTTCGCCCATACGATCCCTTTTCCGAGGATCTTTTCGCCGAACTCGGCCATGAACTTAAGTATTTCCTTCTTGGTTTCCTTGCCGGGGATGATCTCCAGCAGGTGCATGTAACGAACGGGGTTGAAGAAGTGGGTGCCGAGGAAGTGCTCCTTGAACGCCTTGCCGCGCCCCTGGGCGATCTGGTTCAGGGGAAGGCCTGAGGTGTTGGTGGAGATGATGGCGCCCTTCTTCATTATTTTTTCGATCTTGCCGAAAAGCTCCTGCTTGATCTTCAGGTTCTCGACAACTACCTCGACGATCCAGTCGCACTCGGCCAGCTTGTCGAAATCGTCCTGAAGGTTCCCCACAGAAACGAGTTTGGAGTCATTGCTTTTGTCCATAAAGAGCGCCGGTTTCGCTTTCATGACGTTGTCGAATCCGGCAGTGACAATCCTGTTTCTCGCTTTCGGATCTTTTTTCTCGTCGTCCTTCAGATCGAAGGGAACGATATCCAGAAGGAGAGTGGGAATGCCCGCGCTGGCACAGAGAGCTGCGATACCTCCTCCCATTATGCCAGAGCCAATGACGGCCACTTTTTGGATCCTTCTAACCATAGAGACCTCCTGTTTGATTCATGTAGTTTAGGTTATGATGTTCGGGGAAGAGATATTGCAGCGTTTTTCATATAATTGCAGTAAAATCAACTTCCCCGATTGCCGGTCGATACCCCGGATCCATATCCAGCCGATGGGTTGCGTCATCACGATTAAAAGGACCGGCGTCCGCAGGAGTGGGGCCGGCCGCGAAGTGGATGAATAGCAACGGATCGGCTGAACGATCATCCCTGATGCCAATCATGATTTTGCAGAACGAAATGTCAATATTTATAAGGCACCGGGTGAAAAAATGATCGTAAAAAAAAGAGAAAACAACCTGACCGGACGAACAGTTTTTCTAATTGATTCCCCCAAAAGTGGAATATGTTAGCAATTCTTCAGGGCGCATTCCTGGCGTTTCTTCCCCATTGCAGCGGATGAATATTCGGCAAGGGAATACCCATGAATGACGGCAACCGCGGGAAGCGTGCCATGGTGATTCCAGAATTCATGGGCGGGGACTGCCTGCCCTGTTACGGCGCTCCCCACCGGCCGCTGGCCCGCGTTACCGGGATGCCCGCGCGTTGATCATCCGGGGCAGGGCGCCACCCCGGGGGTGTCGCCCTGCTGTATGCGCCGCGAACGATGGGGTGCGAGGGTAAAATTCAAACAGGGGCGATATTTTATGTTGACATCAAGAGATTCGACAAGAAAATGGGTTCACAAACATGGCGCCGTACCCAAGTGGCTAAGGGAGAGGTCTGCAAAACCTTTATGCAGCGGTTCGAATCCGCTCGGCGCCTCATCTCGTCGTCGCCCAGGTGGTGGAACTGGTAGACACAAGGGACTTAAAATCCCTTGAACATTTTGTTCGTGAGGGTTCAAGTCCCTCCCTGGGCAATCAGGGAATCCCGCCAGGTTAAATGGGAAACTTCATTTCAAGATACTGGTGGATATTCTTGATTATCTCGATGAGCTTCGGCCGAAGAATCTCCATTCCCTCTTCGACGCTGGAAAAAAAATAGAATAGCTCAATATCCTCAGGCGCTATCAGGCCGTCTTTCACGAGGCGGTCAAAATTTATGAGGTCCTCCCAGAATTCCCTGTCGTAGAGGAGTATGGGGATATTCATCTTTTCCATCTTGCGGGTCTGGACCATGGTGAGGGTTTCGAAGAATTCGTCGAGGGTCCCGAACCCTCCCGGGAAGATCACGATCGCCTTGGCCTGGTACAGAAACCAGAGCTTCCTCATGAAGAAATAATGGAAATTGAAGAGGAGTTCGGGCGTGATGTACTTGTTCGGCGTCTGCTCGAAGGGAAGGGTGATATTCAGGCCGATGGTCGGCATGCCCGCCCTGGCCGCGCCCATGTTCGCCGCCTCCATGATTCCGGGCCCCCCGCCGGTGCAGATGTAGAAGGGGCTTCCGGTCTCATTCTCGATTTCCCTGCTCAGATTCGCCAGGCTGAAGGCGAAATCCGCCGCGGCGTGGTAGTAGCGCGACATGTTGCGGCCGTTGCGGTCCTCGGCCTCGATCCGCGCCGATCCGAAGAAGACAACGGTGTGGCGGATGTCCCTCTCCCTGAAGCGGGTCTCGGGCTCTATGTATTCGCTCATGATCCGTATGACGCGGGCTTCGCGTGAGCGCATGAAATCCATGTCTTCATACGCCGTCTGCACCTTCCTTCCTTTCATGAATACCTTCGTTTCCTTTTCATCGTGAATATGGTGCCGTCGGTGTGTTCGGAGACGAATTGCGATATCACCTTCTCCTTGTCGATGAGATCAATGGTAACGGCGTCCATGAAGTTGAGGATGATTTTAAGGCCCGCGCCGATTCCACGGAGAGGGATTTCCTTCCCGTTGAGTCGCACGATGAGCTTTGATTTTTCCGATTCCGTGGCGTAGCTGACGATTTCGGTGAGGTAGGAACATGAACCGCAACGGGGGGTGGCGTTGAGGATGTTGAAGAGGTCTAGGCCCTTGCCGTGATCGATGACCGTCGCGTCGAAAAGGCTGTCGGTAATGGTATAGCGGATGGTAATGTCGCGGCGTTCGTCGTCTTCCCTGTCGACAAGGGACTTCATGGTTTCCTGGATGGCGTTGGTGACCGCCTCGTCCATGGCAAGGACGATCTCGTCTATTTCATCCCTGTGGTAGTCCCCCTTCCTGAGATCGGAGATCAACTGGTCAATCACTTCGGGAACGACGGCGGTGTCGGCCGAGTAGCTGTTCAGGAAATCTATTTCATGCCTTTTCATACTCATGCTGTACGGTTGTATACATTTCCAAGCCGGTATTGGAACTTATTTGTTCAAATTCGCGCTTTGGAGCGCCCCCCGGTTCATGGTGACATTGTAGCAGCTGTTCAGATTAACGGCAATATATCAATGAAAATAAATCAATGAAAAAAAAATGATAATTTTATGATCCCCGGGACATCACCCGAAAGGAGGAACTGACCCCGGCGTTTTTTCCTTGCGCATACCGCGGGGCATCGAATAATCTGGCGATCCACACCACGGTGGTGCATGTTAAAGGAAAAGCAATGAAATCGATGCAGTTATGCTGCGCCGTCCTCGCCGCCCTCCTGGCCATGGGCTGCGCCCAGAAGAGATTCGAAAGGGAGGCCCTTTCTGTCTCACGCCGGATGGATCTTGACGGCAAGATCGGGCAGATGCTCATGGTGGCGATCCCCGGCTCGGCGATGAATACCGGGGCAGAGAGGATCCTGGAGCGTTACAGGCCCGGAGGGGTCATTCTCTTCGGGTATAATCTATCCACGGAGGAGCGGAACCGGGGATTCATCCAGGCACTGCAGGAAGCGTCGCTGCGCCATGCCGGGCTTCCCCTCTTTGTCTCGATAGACCAGGAGGGGGGCAGGGTGGTGCGGATTGTTTCCGGCATTACCCAGTTCCCGGGGAACATGGCCGCGGGCGTTGCCGGGGATGCCCGCCTCGCCTACCGATGGGGAAGGGTCCTCGGTCTCCAGCTGAGGGAAACGGGGGTGAACATGAACCTTGCCCCCGTTCTCGACGTGAACAACAATCCCCGTAACCCCGTCATCAACACGCGATCCTTCGGCGCCGATGCGCACCTGGTCGCGAAGCTGGGCGCGGCCTATCTCAATGGCCTGCAGGATTCGCGCTGCATCGCCGTGGGCAAGCATTTCCCCGGCCACGGGGACACGAACCAGGATTCGCATCTCACCCTTCCGGTAATCCGCTACGGACCGGACCGTCTCGAAGAGGTCGAACTGGTCCCGTTCCGCAAGGCAGTAAGGGAAGGGGTGGAGGGCATCATGACCGCACATGTCGCGTTCCCCGGAATTCTCGGAACGAACGACCCCGCGACAGTATCGAGGAAATTGTTGACCGCGATGTTGCGGGATGAGCTCGGCTTCCGGGGCCTCGTGATCACCGACGACATGGAGATGCATGCCATATCGAGGCGCCAGGAGATGGGCGAGGCGGCGGTTCGATCGGTACTCGCCGGTGCCGACATCATCCTGATGAGCTCCCACGGAGCCACGATCGGCGTCATCAGGGACGCCCTGAGGCGCGCGGTGAAGGAGGGGCGGATCACTTCAGAACGTATCCATGACTCCGTGACGCGCATCATGGAAGCCAAGATGCGCTACGCCATAGCATCGCCCGTTGACGGCGGGCGGCCGCGGGAAGCCTTCACCCTGACCCGGGCGGACCGGCGCGCCCTCGACGGGGCGGCGGAGGTGAACGAACGGCTTTCCCGTGAAGGAGTGCTCTACTACGGGGACCGCGCCCTTCTCAATGACGGTCCGGGAAGGACGAGGATATTCGTGACGCGCAGTCAGCCACTCATCAGGGAACTTCAACGAAACGGGACGAACGTGATACTGGACGCGTTCGACACGTTCAGAGGATACCGGACAGGGGAGGAAGGGAAAACAGTCCTTTACCTCCATCTTAACCGGCCGGAAGTGGCACTGCTGCGGGACGCCGCGTCGCATTGCGCGGCCAGGGGCGTTGCCCTGGTGCTGGTATCGAGCGGGAACCCTTTCCCTCTCACCACCGCGGGCGTCGCGCCCTCGGGACTCGTGTCATTTTCGGACACGGAGGAGTCACTGCGCCAGCTCGGACGCTGCCTGAACGGGGAATTCAGCCCGGCGGGGGGAGGCGAAGCCCTTCTCGGCATCGAAGAACGGTGAAGTACGGCATATACATCCACATCCCCTTTTGCCTGCGCAAGTGCGACTACTGCGGATTTTATTCCGAGGCGACGCCGCGCCCCGGGGATGACGTGACGGTACCGCGACAGTTTATCCGTAGCCTGCAGCGCGAGATCAATGAACGACTAAGGGGAATGAAGCGGCCGGAGGCGGATACGGTCTATATCGGAGGAGGGAC
Organism: uncultured Leptospirales bacterium; assembly: GCA_964554685.1. Lineage (GTDB taxonomy): Bacteria > Spirochaetota > UBA4802 > UBA4802 > UBA5550 > RBG-16-49-21. The sequence continues at coordinate 13,861 of CAZKPR010000041.1, forward strand.
TCCCTCGCTCCTCGAGCCGGAACAGGCGGCCTCTCTCATGGAGACCATCCATGGGGGCTTCGATCTCTCGGTAGACGCCGAGATTACCATGGAAATCAATCCGGGTGACTGCGCGGCGGAACGGATCCTCGCCTACCGGGATGCGGGCGTGAACAGGGCGGTGCTGGGCGTCCAGACCCTCTCCGGGCGTCTCCATCGAATGATCGGGAGATCGTGCGATCCGGCGAGCGCGGATGAGATCGCCCGATTCTTCGATGTACCCGGGATCATTCATTGCGCGGATCTCATCACGGGCATCCCCACCCAGGAGAAGGACGAGCTGATGCATGATGTCGATACACTCGCGGATCTCGGGGCCGATCACCTTTCCCTCTATCTTCTCGCGATAGAAGCGGGGACCCCGCTTTCCCGCCGCGTCGCCATGGACGAGGCGCTGGAAGCGGCCCAGGTGAGGCTATTTACTGCCGCCCGGGAGAGGCTCGCGTCCCTCGGTTACGATCATTACGAGATATCGAATTATTCCCGAAGAGGCCGCGTCTCGCGGCATAACCTGAAGTACTGGAACTTCGAGCCCTATTTCGGTTTCGGCCCCGGGGCGCATTCCTTCGTGGCGGGGGAACGATACACGAATGACGTGACCGTCTCGCGGTACCTCGAGTTCGGCGCCGGGGTTCCCCGGAGGGATATACGAGGCCCCAATTCGCCCTGGGTGGAATACCTGATGACGGGACTCCGGCTCCTCGCGGGGCTCTCAATCGGCGCGATGGAAGCGAGACTGGGCAGCGCGGTGCCCGATGCGGTCATGGCGCGCGTCTCTGAAGCCACTGAAGAGGGCCTGCTCATCGTTGAGGGGAGCGGCGCCGGCACGCACCTGCGCCTTTCGGAAAGGGGCATTATCATGTCGGATTCGGTGATCTATTCACTGGTGCAGGACCTTCTGTGAGGCGGATATGCGCGCCTATTCCCGGATGACGACATATTTTCTATACGTGTCATAGAGCCGGCGGTAGTGCTCCTCCGCGCCCGCGTCGCCCGAGGCAAGGTAGTAATACGAGAGAAGCTGGCTTGCCCTGATGAGGAAGGTGTTCATTTCCCTTCCCTTCAGGCCTTTCGTGATCTCGTAGTCCCCGATCTTCATTAGCTGCGCCGCGATGTTCATGTGCTGAATGAACCTGACCACGTCGCCCTTCAGTTCCTTGCTTCCGTTCAGCACCATATGAGAGAGCTTTTCCCTGTCGAGGCCGCCGGAGAGGAGGTAGTACTTTTTTATTGCTACCATTGAGGAGCTCACGAGCGCCTTGTTGTAGCCTATCTTGAGCCGGTTCCTGAGCATTTCGTAGGCTTTCAGTATGTGACTGTCCCTCTCAGGTTTCTCGCGATGGCGCGCCTGAAAAAGGCGGAAGGCCACTTCCTCGATCTCCCTGCAGTCGGGATCGGTGTTGATTACGGCAGATAACTTGAAGTAGTTGTTCGGGTTCCGCTCAAGTATCTTGATAAAGATCTCAACGCCCTTCAGGGCCTCGGCGTATATCTGCAGGGTGGGGGACGTAAAATCATGCTCCGAGAGGCATTTCAACCCCTCGACGATAAGGGGAGACTGCGCCGTGACGAGGAGGGCGTCCATATCAGGCGCGAAGTCCTCCGATGACCTTTTTTTCAGGAGGGGAGGGTGATCCGGGCTTTCCGGTTTCGGCGGTGCGCTTTTTACCGGCGCCGGAGGGGGTTTCGGCGCGGAGGGCTCTTCAAAGGCGAAGGGATCGTCGGTATCCCCTTTCGTTTCGGTACCCGGGGGGGTATCTTCAAACAATGAATCGAAATCGTCATTCGGCATGATCTGCCCGTCCAACTGTTGGCCGGTCAAAGGGTTCGGCCCGTGATATGGATACCTTCACATGCAGAAATATGCGTGCATGACGGGGTCTTGTCAAGCCCGTTTTCGGGGTGAACAGCTGCCGTGGGGGATTGTTTTTGGCACCGCAATAGCGGATTGTTATGGACAGCGCCGGCGGAAGTGAGGTATCCTGTTTGACGAAGATCGATCCTGGAGATTGAGGGGAAGGGAGACATGAAAAGGGGACAGATCATCCTGCTCGCGGCGGTCATACTCATATCGGCGTTTTTCGGTATGAAAAAACTGCTCATTCAACAGTTCGACCGATCCGTCGACAGGACCCGGGGAACCGTGACGCTGCGGGGACTGCGGGATGACGTGACGATCCGAACCGATCCCTATGGCGTCCCGCGCATCGAGGCCTCGAACGAACACGACCTGTTCTTCGCGACCGGGTGGGTTTCCGCCAGGGACAGGCTCTGGCAGATGACCGCGATGAAGATGGCCATGGAGGGACGGCTCTCGGAGATCGTCGGGGGGGAGTTCATGAAGATCGACCTCTTCATGAGGACCCTTGGTGTGGCGGCACCGCTGGAAGAAGCCCTGGGGAGGCTTGATCCCCGCTCCCTTGACATGCTCGAAAGCTTCAGCAGCGGCGTCAACGCGTACGTTGGTTCCCATGGGAATCTTCCCGCGGAGTTCTTCCTTGCCGCCTACCGTCCTGAGCCATGGAGGCCCATAGACTCACTCTGCGTGCTTGCCATGCTGAGCATGAACCTCTCATTCAATTTCATCGAGGAACTGGATTATCTCAACATGGCCTCGCGGGTGGGATATGACAAAGCGCCCTGGCTGGTTCCCGTTTACCCGGACGAGGAACTGCCATTCGAGGAGGGTAAAAAACTCGAGGAGATCGAACCGGTGGAACTGAATACCATGGCCGGGGACTGGGGCGCAGTGCGCGAGGGACTGCGCGATATCCTCTCAATGGGTGTGCCCGCGTCGAACAACTGGGCCCTTGCGGGATCGAAGGCGAAGGGAGGCCGTTCAATCGTGTGCAATGATACGCATCTGGGCCTTTTAATGCCCAACGCGTGGTTCATGATGCATCAGAAATGTCCCTCCTACGAGGCGGCGGGGGTCGCCGCGGCGGGCCTTCCCCTGGTGGCCCTCGGTTTCAACGGCAGGGTTGCCTGGGGCGCCACCATGGTCATGGCGGACAACCAGGACATCTTCGTGGAAAAACTGACGGAGAAAGAGGGGAGGACCCATTACCTCTACAGGGGCGAGTGGGTTCCCGTCACCGAGCGGGAGGAGCGCTTCAGGATACGGGGGGGAAAAACGGTGACGCGCGTCGTCAGGTCAACGGTCCACGGTCCACTCATCAATGACGCACTCGCGATGATGCCCCTACCTCCGGAGATGCCGGTCCAGCCCCTCCCGGTGAAAACGAAGTACGGTCTCGCCCTATCATGGGGCATCGGGGACACGGCGGCGACGATACGCGCGTTTCGTACAATGGGAGATTCGCGGGACGCGACCGAGGCCCGTAGTGCGATACTGGGCATGGAGAGCTGGTTTCTGAACATTGTCTACGGCGACGCCGAATCAATCGCCTGGCAGGTTTCCGGAAGCCTTCCCCTCAGGAAAAAGGGGGAAGGCATGCTTCCCTCGCCGGGATGGACAGGGGACTATGACTGGACGGGGTACCGGTCCCCCGAATTGAACCCCCACCGGGAGAATCCCCCCGAGGGATTTCTCGCGACGGCGAACAACCGGACCGTGGAAAAGGATTACCGTCCCCGGATAAGCTCGAGCTGGTACAATCCCGAGCGCGACGAGAGGATCCGTCAGGTCATCGGCCCCAAGCGCGACGCAACAACAGAGGACATGCTGCGCCTTCAGTTCGATCGCCTTTCCCTCATGGCCGTTAAAACCCAGAAGCTTCTCTTCTGCGGGGAATCCGGGAAAAAAATCTCGGCGGCAATAGCGGGGGCGACGAAGGAGAAGGCTGACGACGCACGCGAAGCCCTCGAGTTTCTCAAGCCCGGGCGGTTCAACGCGGTGATGGAAAGGGATTCGGCGTCGGCAGCGGTATTCGGCGCGTTCATGCACTCCGTCACGAGAAGGATATTCCTCGACGAGCTGGGGCCCGAAGGGAGTATCTCCTGGGAAGGATTTTGCGACGTCTCCATGATGTCGTACTCCGCGATACAGGACCATATACTCGGGCGTGAGGATTCGCCCTACTGGGACGATATCAAGACGCCGGTGAGGGAGACGAAGTGGCAGATCATCGCGGGGGCCCTTCACGACGCAATTGTCCTCTGCGAAAAGGAGATGGGGAACCGGCGCAGTTCCTGGAGGTGGGGGCGCCTTCTCACCTATCACTGGGAGCATGACCTGGGGAAGGGCCTTCCCCTCCTGAAGCATTACTTCAACCGGGGTCCCCTGCCCGCCGGCGGCGACAGCCACACGGTCAATGTCGCCACCCCTTCGTGGGGGAATGATTTTTCCGTCCACGTCATACCCGCAATGCGCCTGGTCGTGGATTTCAACCTCCCGGAACCGGCGATGCTCGTCCTTCCCCACGGCCAGTCGGGCAATCCTTCGAGTCCCCACTACGACGACATGCTCGATCTGTGGCTCGAGGGGAAGACCCGCCCGCTGCCCTTCGGGAAGGAAGCCGTTGAAAAGCAGTATGTCGACGTCATGGTGCTGAAACCGGAATCCGCGGTCGATCGATGACGCGCGAAGGCGGCCCGGTCATGGAGAGGACCGGTCGCGGAGGGCGGTACGGATCATCTCCTCCAAGCGGTCGTCGATGCTCATCCGCTTGTTGAACCGGGGAGGGAGAGGGGAGACCAGTTCAATTTCCTCATCCCTGGTGGGATGGGCGAAGCGGAGATACGCGGCGTGGAGGAGGAGCGCACCGTCCATGGATGCCTCTGACGACCCGTATGCCGTGTCCCCCGCCACCGGCATGCCCATCGCCCCGAGCTGGGCGCGTATCTGGTGCTTCCTTCCCGTGAGCAGGTCCACGACAAGAAGCGCGACTCTCTCATGAACCGAGATAACCGTATAACGCAGCCGGGCGGTCTTCACGTCATGGTCACCGCTCTCGGCCCTGCGGGTGAATCCCCTGCCGCGCACGAGACGGTCCTCCAGTTCGAGCCATTTTTCGCACGGGAGGGAAGCCCCCGATTCAACCAGGGCGATGTAGCGCTTCACCACCCGACGGCCGCTGAACTCGGCATGCAGGCGCCGGGCCGCCTTTGATGTGCGCGCGAAAAGCATGATGCCCGATACCTGGCGGTCAAGGCGATTGACCGGTCCGAGGAACACCCTCCCGGGCTTCCGGTAGCGTTCACGGATATATTCCCTGGCCGCGTCGAGAAGCGAGGGCTCGCCGGAGCTGTCGGGCTGGGCAAGCTCCCCCGGCGCCTTCTCCACGGCAAGGAGGTGGTTGTCCTCATAGATAACGGTGAGTGCCATTACGCCGATTGTTCCCGCATATTCCTCGATGAAATATGGCGATACCCCGGAAATTTTTTATTGACTCGGAAGGGGATAATCCATAATTTACAACATTATCGAGATTTACCTGGAGAATGCAATGAGAAAAAATTTCGTCATCGCTGCAGTCATTCTTGCCGTCGCGTCGCTTGCGTTGCCGGACCTGCTCGGGAATCCGGCATTGCAGAAACAGCACGCCGGCCAAAAAAAGAACAATAAATCCGTCAATTGCATCTACTGCCACGGTACGGCGGCGGACCAGAACAATCCCCAGGCCATGGCGGCGAAGGGTCTCGTGAAGAAGGTCAAGGGCCAGAATCTTGTCCAGCTGAAGAAGCTGAGGACCTGCCTCGGCGCGGGATGCCATTAAAAAAAACTTGAAATTTATACGGTCCATCTGACTATGGCTTCGGTAGGCGGGTAGCAGCGCGAGCGTGGTGGAACTGGCAGACACGCTAGACTTAGGATCTAGTGCCGAAAGGCGTGGGGGTTCGATTCCCTTCGCTCGCATTTATAAACGCGGGAATAACTCAGTGGTAGAGTGCAACCTTGCCAAGGTTGAAGTCGCGGGTTCAAATCCCGTTTCCCGCTCAGAGAGCCCCGACAGCGTCGGGGTTTTTTTTAAGCGTGAAGCCGTTTTATCGATAGTGCATACTGGATGCCCATGGTAAAGAGAGCAGATGACAGCAGTTTTTTTAAAGAAGACGTATAACCGCATCTTACTCGGGATAACGCTCCTCGCCCTCTCCCTCTCCGGGTGCCTTGATGGAGGCGTCAGCTTCGATCTGCGACCCTACAAGATCATCCAGGCACTGGAGGATATCTTCTGGGTAGCCTCTGTCATGCCGGAAAACGGCGCCACAGGCGTTTCCGTGAACCCGACAGTAATCGCGCAGTTCAGGCGGGACATGGACGCCGCAACCATTACCGGGGCCACCTTTACTCTCGAGGATGAATTCGGCCCCGTCGCGGGAACCGTTGCCTACGATGCCCCGACCCGCACGGCCACGTTCACCATTGTCCCCCCCGCCGAGCTGCTCTACCTGAAGGAATACACTGTCACGATCTCCCCCCTGGTGCGGGATACCGAGGGGAATTTCATGCGAAATGCCGTGCAGTGGCGCTTTACCACAATTGACGTGGCGGTACCGACCTACACCGTTAGTTTCAATTCAACAGGGGGAAGCGCGGTCGCGCCCCAGACCATTGCCTCGGGGGGTCTTGTAACGGAACCGGCGAACCCGACGCGGGACGAGTATGCCTTCGAGGGGTGGTACACCGACGGCACATACACCGTACGGTGGGATTTCCCGACCAATACGGTGACGTCGGACAGGACACTCTGGGCAAACTGGCTGCCGGGAACTCCAGGCCTTTCGTATACCCTGGTAGGCGGAACCCATTACGCAGCGAGCGCGGGCAGTGTCACCACGGGAAGCGTGGTGATTCCCGACACCCACGCCGGACTTCCCGTGACGGAACTGCAGCCGTACGGATTCCAGAACCTTTCGGGCCTTACGGGCGTGACGATACCCGACAGCGTAACGATTATCGGGAGCCAGGCGTTCCTCAACTGTACGGGTATCGTGGACATAGCGATCGGGGACGGCGTCACGGCAATCGGAGACGGCGCCTTCTCGCAGTGCGGCGGGATTACGAACCTGACCATCGGTGACGGAGTCACGACCATCGGCGCCAGCGCCTTTTCCCATTGTGTCGCTCTTACGAACGTGACGATACCGGACAGCGTTACCGCCATCGGGGACAACGCCTTCCAGTACTGCGCGAACCTGAGCGCCCTGAACATCGGGAGCAGCGTTCAGGCAATCGGGAACTCTGCCTTCTGGTACTGCGACTCCCTCACGAGCGTGACGATCCCCGCGAGCGTGGTTACCATCGGGGCCAGCGTGTTCCGGATGTGTCCCAGCCTCACGACCGTGTACGCGCTTCCCACGACCCCGCCGGTCGCGGGGGCCGCGATGTTTACCGACAGCCCCGTTACGGCAATCTACGTGCCATTCGGTACTGCATCATTGTATCAGGGAGCGACGAACTGGAGTGCCTACGCGGGCGTTATCACTGAATAATTGTTGTTAAGCGCCCACGCGCGGAGGCGGGGCGACGTGATCCGGCTTTCCGTGTGCAATTCTACGCTTTCCCGTCCACGACAGAATCGGCATACTGTCAAAAAATGTTTGACTCAGGAAGGGGTCGCAAATTAATTGAGTGGTGACATGTTACCATCGCTTCAGGGCCCTGTCCCGATAGGGACTGCCCATGATAAGGAAGGATTTCCGATGCTGAATATCACCGAGAAAAAGCTGGAAAACGCCACCATGGAGCTCCAGGTGGAGGTGCCGGTCGAGAAGGTCGAAGAGGAATACCGCGAGGCCTTCAAGAAGCTGAAGTCCGTGGCCAAGATAGACGGGTTCCGGAAGGGAAAGGCGCCCATAGAGATGGTGGAGTCGCGATACGGCAAAGAGGCCGACCGCGAGGTCGCCGAGAGCCTGGTGAAGAGCGTGTTTTTCGAGGCGATCCAGGAGAAGGAGATCCGTCCCATTACCATGCCCCGGTACACCTACGAGAGCATATCACGCGAGTCCCCCTTCGTGTTCAAAGCCCTCTTCGAGGTGGCTCCCACGGTGGAGCTTGGAAAGTACAAGGGTATCGCCGCGAACGAGCAGGTCTGCGAAGTCACCGGGGCGAATGTCCAGGCTGAGGTCGATTCGATACGGGAGCGATTCGCCTCGACGGAGAAAAAGGACGAGGGGCTGCCGCTGGCCAACGGCGACCTCGTGGTGATAAGAGTGAAGCGGATCGACGACATCGATGAGAGCGAGCGTGACAGCGCGGAATTCAAGGAGTACCGGATCATCGTTGGCAAGAGCAAGGACGAGTCTGCCCTTGACCGGTATATCACGGGAATGAAGGTAAACGAGGAGAAGGAAGTCGAGGTGAAATACCCCAAGGACTACCAGATCCCGGACCTGGCGGGGCAGAAGGTCAGGTACCATGTCGTCATAGGAGAAATCCACACGGTCACGCTTCCCGAACTCGATGACGACTTCGCGAAAAAGCTCGGGTACGAATCAGTGGAAGACTTCCGCTCGAAGACCGGTGAATATCTCAGGAAATACGTCGAGGAGCGGATCAAGGGAGACGCCAAGGCGCAGATATTGAAAGAGATCGTCGAGGGGAGCCGCTACGATATTCCCGATTCCATGGTTCTCGGTGAGATGGACAACCTGTTCAAGAAAACCTACGAGAGCGTCGGCGTCAAGGCCGGGAGCATCGAGGAGTTCGCGGCGCTCATGGGAATGGACCCGGGGGCCTTCGCCGCCCGGCTGAGGGAGGAGGCGGAGCGTACCATCAAGACGACCCTTGCCCTGGCCGAGATCGTCAAGGTGGAGGGTCTCACCGTCGATGAGAACCGCTATCGCGAGGTGGTGGAAAACATAGCGAAACGCAATGATAAGACCCCCGAAGAGGTTGAGGAAATCATCGCCGGGAACGGGACCAAGGATTCTATCGAAAACGAGCTCCGGCTCGATGCCGCCATGGAATTGATCTACGACCAGGGGAAAATCAAGAAAATGAAGCCCATCTCCTTCGAGGAATTCGCCAAGACCCTGGGAAAAAACTAGGATGGTTTCACGTCCCTGCCGGGGTATTTTTTCATGGTTGATATTAATTGCTTGCTATATGTCCCATTCCAGTATATTTTATAGACATGGGATGTCATTCTGTTGACAATGTTATACCTCGCTCAATTAAGTCCGCTGACCAGGAAACTCGCAGCACTATACGATCCGGAGAGGGCAGGGTACTGGTAGCGGCTCAGGCACGGCGGGCGCGTCGTGGGAATAATACAGGTACAATAAAAATGGTTGCGATGAATTAAACCCCCGTGCCGAGATTAGTAAGGGGTGGGGAAAAAAGCTGAAAATTGTAAAAATTTAGTAGATTCTAAAGATTAGACGAAGTATTTTCAAATAGAGGGAGGAATTGCCGAGATGAGCCTGGTACCGATAGTAGTGGAGCAAACGAGCCGCGGGGAGCGCTCCTATGACATATATTCACGACTCCTGAAAGACAGGATAGTATTCCTGGGCGAGAGTATCGACGATCATGTTTCAAGCCTCGTCATCGCCCAGATGCTGTTTCTCGAAGCGGAAGACCCGGACAAGGACATATTCCTCTACATAAACTCTCCCGGCGGCATCGTCACGTCGGGCCTGGCCATCTACGACACCATGCAGTATATTAAGCCTGACGTGGCGACGATCTGCATCGGCCAGGCGGCCTCCATGGGATCACTGCTCCTCGCCGCGGGGGCGAAGGGCAAGCGCTCCGCCCTTCCGAATTCAAGGATAATGATCCACCAGCCGGCCGGCGGCTTCCAGGGCCAGGCATCGGATATCGAGATCCAGGCCAAGGAGATCGTTAAGATCAAGAAGCGGCTCAACGAGATTTACGCCCAGCACACGGGCCAGAAGATCGACAAGATCGAGCGTGACATGGACCGTGATTTTTTCATGACTCCGGCGGAGGCGATGGAGTACGGTCTGATCGATAAAGTGATAGAACGCAACAAGCAGTAAGAGGTGGCCATGTCGTCGAAGAAGAAGGAAGAAGTCGTACGGCTCAACTGTTCGTTCTGCGGCAAGAGCCAGGATATCGTGAAGAAGCTTGTCGCGGGACCCGACGTCTACATCTGCGACGAGTGCATCGAGCTGTGCAACGAGATCGTGGCGGAGGACCGCAGCAAGTCCTTCGAGGAGGATTTCCAGAACCTG
>CAZKPR010000042.1:0-5732 GCA_964554685.1 uncultured Leptospirales bacterium
CTCCCCGGAGGCCAGGGACTCCCTGATGTCGGGGGGAAGCTGGAGAAGCCTCAGGGTATTGGCGATGGTCGCCCGGTCCTTTCCCACCCGGGCGGCGATATCCTGCTGGCGCAGGCTGAAGCGGTCGATGAGGATGCGGTACGCCTCGGCCTCCTCGATCGGATTCAGGTTCGTCCTCTGGATGTTCTCGATAAGCGCCATGGTGAGGTTCTTCACCTCGTCCGCGTCGATTACGACGGCGCGAATCGTTTTCATCCCCGCGAGCTTTGCCGCGCGGAGGCGGCGTTCACCGGCCACGACGAAAAGAGAGTCGCCCTGCCGGCGCACGATGATCGGCTGCAGGAGCCCCACGGCCTGGATCGACGCGGCAAGGCCGCGGATATCCGGTTCGTCGAACCGCGTGCGCGGCTGGTCCGGGTTCGGGAGCACCGATGTGACGTCGAGCTCCACGATCTGGTTCGCGCTCCGGGTGAGCCCCTTTTCCAGCGCCTCGGCGGGCGCGGGGGATGACGTGATGATCGCCCCCAGTCCCTTTCCCAGAACCTTTTTAGCCATTGCGCATAACCTCTTCCGCCAGATTCTCGTACGTCACGCTGCCGACGCTCCCCCGGTCATAGAGGCCGATCGGCTTGCCGAAGCTCGGGGCCTCGCTCAGGCGCACGTTCCTTGGTATAACCGTCTTGAAGACCTTGTCCCCGAAATACTCTCTCACATCGGACACCACCTGCTGGGAAAGGTTGGTCCGGGAGTCGTACATGGTGAGGACCACTCCCTCGACGGAGAGGCCCCGGTTAAGGTTCTCCTGCACCATGGCCACGATCCTGAGAAGCTGGCTCAGTCCCTCGAGGGCGTAATACTCGCACTGGAGGGGTATCATCACCGAGTCCGCCGCTGCCAGGCTGTTCAGGGTGAGGATCCCCAGGGAGGGAGGGCAGTCGATGAACACGTAATCGAACTCCCTGCGTATGTCCCGCATGGCGTTGCGCAGTATGAATTCCTTCCCCTCCATGTCGAGGAGATCGACCTGGGCGCCGGCGAGATGGATATTCGAGGGGACGATGCTCAGGTTGTCCACGCCGGTGGGGATGATGGCGTCCCCCAGGGGCAGGGATCCGATAAGCACCTCGTAGACCGTGCGGTCGCTTTCCGCTGCGTTCACTCCCATGCCGTACCCCGCGTTGGCCTGGGGATCGATATCAATGATCAGGACGCGCCGCCCCGCCGCGGCGATAAACGCCGCGAGGTTCACCGTCGTCGTGGTTTTACCCACCCCCCCCTTCTGGTTGGAGACCGATATGACTCTTCCCATGGAACCGCTCCGGATAACCGCACTGGCATTCAGGCGTCTCGTCGCATCAATTTAGGTATTCGCTTCGCGAAGGACTTCCGCCCGGCGGCACCGAGAACCGCTCCCGTAACCGCGAAGGCGGGCATGCCGGGCCGCAGTCTTCACCCGCCCCGGCTCTGCTTACATAGTTTACAATCCGGCCTGAATGCAACTACTTTTCCAAAAAAACTCTTCGGCAACCAGGGACCATGCGCCGCGGAGGGCTTCAATTCTGCTTGACATGCCGGGAATCGGGACCCCATCATTGAAGACTCGACGGAAGGCCCGCCCGGGCCGGCAATCGAGGCACCCTTCGGGACAGGATGGACGGCCCCATGAAGAGAACCCGTTTTCTCATCGACACGAACTTCCAGCTGAAAACGACCTTCCGCATACTGGGGGTCATCATCATCGCCTTTATCCTTATCATCGCCGTCACCGGCCTCATTTCCATGGACAACAACGGCGCGATATCATCGTCGATCAAAGACCTCGAAGGGCTGATGGCGAAGGACAGGGACATGATCGAGCACCTGATCGCCACGGCGGGTCCCAGGGGCGCCCTCGGCCCCGGCCACGACGATCGCATCGCGGAACACCTGGAGACCATGGCGCTGATGCAGAAAAACGCGGAGCGCCTGAAAGAGATACTCGGCCTGAACCGTCTTCTCGTCACGGTCATGATACTTGCCGGGGTGGTCATGGCCCTGGTCCTCTTTGCCTACCTGATCGTCATCACCCACCGGATATCCGGCCCGCTCTACGTGCTGAGCCGCCACATGCGCGATATCATGGAGGGGCGCGAGCCCGACCTCCGCGATCTGAGGAAAAACGACGAGTTCAAGGATTTCTACCGGCAGTTCATAGATTTTCTTGACGGGAAGGACGCTCGCCGTTAACCGTCATCCGCGCCACCGCCCCGAATAGCCTCCGCTGAAAAAGAGCCTGTAGACGGCGAAGGCAGCGGCGGCGGCGGCAAGGAGCCCGCCGATGACGGGGAGCACGAGGGAAAGCGCCGGCGGCAGTCCCCATCCAGAAGCGGAGATGATAGCATAGGTCCCGAATCGCTTCCCCGGCGAGGGATACAGCCTGACCACGCAGTGCCCCCGGCGGGGCGCATCAACGATGAAACGATGCTGCCGCACGGGATGGTCCCTCGAGTCGAGAAGAAATCCCTCTTCGTCCCTCACCTCGACCTGGAAGATATCCCGCCCGGAGCGAAAATAAATGACGTTGCGGCCCCGGCGCAGGTCGATCCGGTGTCCGGCCGCCCACTCGCCGTCGTGGACGGCACCGACGATGCGCCCGGTAATCCTCCGTCCCCACCTTCCCGCATCTGCCTCGAGATCTCTCATCAGATCGGCCCCGGCAATGCGGTAGACGTTGAAGCGCCTGAAATCGCTGAACACGGTGCTGTCGTAGCTGGTGTAGAGGACTTCCCCGCTTCCCCGGCGGGCTATGAAGCTGATCGGGCCGGATCGCGCCCCCCGCGGCGTTTCGAAGGTCCCCTCCGCGATGACCTCGGCGTCGCGGACCGATTGCACCGCGATCCATCCGGGATGGTCCGGATACAGCGCCATCCTGTTCTTCAGGGCAAAGCGGGACAGGTCCCCCTTCAGCTCGGCCTCGACCCGGGAAGGCATTCCCATGAAGGGAAAATCGTCGAAAAAGTGAAACAGCCCGAAGGCGTCCTGGAGATATTCGAAGCAATAGCCCGACACGTAGGCAGAGCCCCCTCCCCTGATGAAACTCCGCAATGAACGGGCGATCTTATCCCGGTCAACCTCGTGGTAGTCGCGTTTCAGCGTCACGGACTGAAAACGGAGCCTGCTCGCGTACACCTCGAGGCTCTCCTCAAGGGGCGTGTCGGCCCCGCTCGGCAGGAAGAGGGAGCGATAGGGCGCAAGCCGCTCCGGGTCCTCCATGTCCCGCACCTCGAGCAGGTCGTAGGGGATCCGGTAATTGTCAAGGACCAGGTCAACGTCGTCATACTTCCCTTTCACCACGGCGACCCGGTGTTTCCCCCCGGGCGCAGTCAGGGCGGAACCCGCGATGAAAAGGGCGCACAGGGCGGCCGAAAGAATGGAGTAGGAGTATCTCTGCATGGCGTTCTATCGTATGGGGACATGGTAAAAACCGGGAGCATGAATGGCAATCGTTTTTAGGATGCACCCATCGGGGAAAAGCAGCCGGAAAAAGAAAACCGGGGCGTAACCCCGGTTTTCTTCAACCGATGAGCGCGATCATGCTACCGCATGAGGAGCAATACGGTAACGGCCACCATCAGGGCGCTCGCCCCGACAGTACCCGCGTAATACGGCGCGGGGCTCACGCGCCTCAGCGCGGCCACCGAGTCCCTCAGCGCCGCGCCGGCATGGTATCCCGGATAGAAGAGAGCCGTTCCGAACAGGGTCCACCATACAACTTCCCTGGTGAGGAAGGTCGCCATCCCCCCGGCTGCGGCGAAGTTTTGAAGATACGCGCAGGGCGCGACGGCAAGACCCGCCGGGTAGAACGCGAGGCCGGAAACAGAGACCGCCGCGCCGGCCAGGAGCCCGCCCGCGGCGCCGGCGTTTCCGGAAATCCTGGACGCGGCCCCGAACAGGAGGGTGGTCGATATTCCCAAAAAGAGGAGGGCCAGAACGGCGTTGGCCCGGCACATCGGCGAACAGCCGATCACGGGCACCACGATCATCCTCGTGAGGACCGTGAACGCCGAAATCAGGATGAAGATCCGCGCCTTCCTGAAAAGGCCGTAGCCCAGAGCCATCATGCTCACGCCGATTCCCGTCATGATCGCCGAGGTGAAGGGCTTTCCTCCCATGGCGAGGACGTCCTTGAAGAACACCTCGAAAAACCCCCAGAGTGATCCAAGGAGGAGGGCGACGACGATATAATCAAACATGCCGCCCGGTTCGTTGTCTGAAGTCTTGTATGATTGTGCTTTCATTGTTTCTCCTTTTACGATACGCGTCAATCGTTACCTGTTATCGCATGAGGGCCCGCGGGCACAGCGGCGGGCCCTCATACCGCTTTTTCAAGCTTCACCGCGCAGGCCTTGTATTCGGCGGTTTTCGTTTCCGGGTCGAACACGTTGTTGGTCAGCCAGTTCGCATTCCCCTCGCGGAAATGGAAGGCCATCCACACGAGCCCCGGGGGAATCTGCTCCGTCACCCTCGCCTTGACCCGTACGGATCCCCGGCGCGAAGAAACCTTAACATACTCGCCGTTTGCGATGCCAATCTTCGCGGCATCGGCGGGCGAGATGTCCGCCGTCTCTTCCGGCAGTATCTCGTCAAGGCCGGTCCGGGAGGTCTGGGTCCGCGTGTGATAATGGAAGAGCCGGCGCCCCGTGCTGAGAACAAAGGGGTATTCCTTGTTCTCGACCTCGGCCGGGGGCGTCCATTCTATCCCCTTGAAGAGCCCCTTGCCCCGGGTGAACTTGCCGTCCTTATGCAGGAAGCCCGTGCCCGGGTGCTCGATGTTCGGGCAGGGCCACTGGAGTCCGTCCCCCTCGATGCGGGAATACTTGATGCCGCCGTAGGCGGGGGCGAGCGCGGATACCTCGTTGTCCCAGATCTCCCGTGCGCTGTTGGATTCCCACTCGTGGCCCATCCGCCTGGCGATCTCCTTGAATATCCACCAGTTTGGTTTCGCCATGCCGGGAGCATCTTTAATCTTTCGCACGCGGTTTACCCGGCGCTCGCTGCTCGTGAAGGTTCCCTCGTCCTCGCACCAGGCCGCGGCGGGCAGCACCACGTGGGCGAACCGCGTGGTCTCCGTGGGAAAAATGTCGTTGCACACTATGAACTCAGCGGAGGAAAGCTCCTGCTCCACGTGGGTGATGTTCGGCTCCGAGTTGGCCAGGTTTTCCCCGAAAATGTAAAAGGCCCTGACCTTCTTCGTAGGGAGTCCCGCCATCATGTCCGGTATCATGAGACCCGGCTTGTCCGAGAGGACATCCGTTTTCCAGGCCTTGGCGAATTTTTCTTTTATCGCCGGGTCGGTGACGCTCTGGTATCCGGGATACACCGCGGGAAGGGCCGCCATGTCGCATGCACCCTGCACGTTGTTCTGGCCCCGCAGGGGGTTCACCCCGCCGCACTCCCGGCCCATGTTGCCGAGTAGCATCTGGAGGTTCGCCGTGGACATGACGTTGTTCTTGCCGCAGGTGTGCTCGGTTATGCCCAGGGTGTAGCAGAGCATGGCCGGCTTGATCGAGGCCATGGTGCGGGCGATCTCTTCGATCGTTTCGACCGGGACCCCGGACAGTTTCGACGCCTTGTCGGGGGGGTACTCCATGACCATGGCTTTCATTAATCCTATTTTATCCATGTTCACCACTACTATTTTTTTTCGTAATGGTTTTAATTTAAAAACAAGGTTATTAACCGTTTTTTAAAGC
>CAZKPR010000042.1:5742-15210 GCA_964554685.1 uncultured Leptospirales bacterium
TCCTCGACGAATTTGTTATCGTACAGGTTTTCCTTGATCAGCACGTGCATGATCCCGTTGAGAAAGGCCACGTCGGACCCGACCTTGATCTGGGCGAATATGTCCGCCCGTTCCGCCAGGGCGTGCCTGCGCGGGTCGGCGACGATGAGCTTCGCCCCCTTCTTCACGGCACGCTTGACGAAATACGACGCCACGGGATGGGCCTCGGTCATGTTCGTTCCGATGAGGAAAAACATCTTCGCGTTTTCAAATTCCCTGAAGGAGTTCGTCATTGCTCCTGAGCCGAATGTGGTTGCCAGACCGGCAACGGTGGGAGCGTGTCAAGTTCGGGCACAATGATCGATATTGTTTGTGCCTATCACCCCCCGGAAAAGTTTCTGCATGCTGTATGAATCCTCGTTTATGCTCCTGGCGCAGCTTACGCCCGCTATCGCGTCGGGGCCCGATTCCTTTATGATGCGCTTGAACGTGTCGGCGACGAGCTCCAGGGCCTCGTCCCAGCCGGCCTCGCGAAAGCCGTCCTTCTCCCTGATCAGGGGAGCGGTAAGGCGATCGCCTGAATAGATGAAATCATAGCCGTACCGGCCCTTGACGCAGAGATGACCCTGGTTGGGCTGGGCGCCTTCCACCCCGGTAACGCGGATGATCTGGTCGCCCTTGACATGGAGCTCGAGCTGGCAGCCCACCCCGCAATAGGGGCAGGTGGTCCTGACCTTTTCCGTTTCCCACGCCCGGGCCCTGCCCATCCCCTTTTTCTCGATGAGGGCCCCCACCGGGCAGAGCTGCACGCATTCGCCGCACTGCACGCAGGTTGACTGTCCCATGGGAAGGTCGTCGTCGCATATCACCTTCGTATGCCCTCCCCTGAAGCCGAAATCAAGCACCTCGTTCACCACCAGGCGGTTGCACCCCTCTATGCATCGGCCGCACTCTATGCACTTGTTGGGGTCCCTCATGATGAAGACCCCCGACTCGTCCCGCTCCTCGCTCTGCTCGACAAGGAACGCCGGGACCTCGATCCCCAGGTGGTACGCCGCGTCCTGGAGCTCGCAGTTTCCGTTCACCTCGCAGGAAATGCAATTGTGGTTCCCGTTGGCCAGGAGCATGTTGACCACCATTTTCTGCGCCTCGATGACGCGCGGCGTCGATGTCTCCACCCTCATCCCCTTCGTCGGGATCAGCGAGCATGAGGTCTGGAGGCCCCGCATACCGTCGACCTCCACCACGCATACGCGGCACATGCTTGCCGGCCCGAGTTTCGGATGATAGCAGAGGGAGGGGATATATGTTCCGTTCTCCCTGGCTATCTGGAGAACGGTCTTCGTTCCGTCGAACTCGATCTCCTTCCCGTTGATAAAAAAGGTTTTGCTCATGTGAAATCTCCTTGATCACCCTTGATCGGCCAGAGCCTCAAATTCCGGCCTGAACTTCGTTACCATCGCCTGAATCGGCATTGAAAAAGCCTCCCCCGTGGGACAGAGGGTGAGCCCCCTGATGTTCGCGCACAGGTGGAGGATTAGATCGATGTCCTCTTTCGTGCCCCTGCCCTCGAGAAGGCCGCGGAGCTTCTTCTCTATGATATGGGAGCCCTCCCTGCAGGGCACGCACTGCCCGCACGACTCGTGGTGGTAAAACTCAATGGTCCTAAGCGCGAGCTCCGGGATCGAAACCGTGTCGTTCACCACCATGATACCGCCGGAACCGAGGGCCGTTCCCGCCTTCTGGCATGAATCATAATCGAGGGACAGGTCCTTCGCCTCGGCTGCGGTGAGGATCGGCACGGAAAGGCCGCCGACGATCACCCCCTTCAGCTTCCCGGTAACGCCGCCCGCCGCGTCGAGGAGCACCCCGAGCTTCGTACCCAGGGGGTATTCATACGCCCCGGGCTTCTTCACGTGGCCCGAGATCCCGTATATCTTCGGCCCGTGGTTGTTGGCGACCCCGATCTTCCTGTATTCCGCCGCGCCGTGGAGGATGATGTACGGCACGTTCGAAAGGGTCTCGACGTTGTTCACCACTGTGGGGCATCCGTACAGGCCGTGGTTTGCGGGGAAGGGAGGCTTGACCCTGGGGTTCCCCCTCTTTCCCTCGAGGGATTCTATCTGGGCGGTCTCGTCGCCGCACACATACGATCCCCCCCCGCGGTGGACGACGATGTCCACGTGGTCGAGCTTTCCATCCTTCACGGCTTCGGCTATTGCCGCTTCGAGAATATCGGCGATCCAGGAGAACTCGCCGCGGATGTAGATGAAGGCCTTCGCCGCCCTGATGGCCCTCGCGCTGATGGCGATCCCCTCGATGACCAGGTGGGGGTTGAACTCCATGATCTGCCGGTCCTTGAAGGTTCCCGGCTCGCCTTCATCGGCGTTGCATATGAGGTACACGGGCCGGGGATCGTCCTTGGGGAGGAACGACCACTTCATCCCCGCGGGGAACCCGGCGCCGCCACGCCCCCTGACCTCCGACTCCTTCACCTCGTTGATGATATCCTCGGGATTCATTCCCATCGCCTTTTTCAGTGCCTGGTACCCGCCGTTCTTCTTGTAAAACCCCATGGTGCGGCAATCTTTCCCGGTGCGGTCATTCAGGAGTATACCGCACTCCGAAACCACATTCATCGAGGGATCGCTCTCGGGTTCCTTCCCCTTCTCCAGGGATGCGAGAAGCTTTTCCGTTTTCTCCAGGGTCATGTTTTCATAGTACCGGTCGTTCACCTGTATCACCGGCCCAGTGGCGCAGGAGGCGAGGTCCTGTACCGTGGAAAGGGTGAACATACCGTCCTTCGTAGTCTCGCCGACGGCGATGCCGAGCCTTTTGCTGATAAAGGCGACTATTTCATCGGCACCGTGGAGGAACCCCGGGACGCAGGTGTCCACCTGGAGATGGTACTTTCCCACCGGGCTTGTGTTGAACATGGTGTAGTACGTGGCAATGCCGTAAACGCGATTCATGCTCATGCCGACCGCCCCGGCGGCTTCCCTCATGGAGGAGGGGCTCAGGTAATTGCCGTTCTCTTTCTGGAGGGATTGCAGAACGGGCATCACCGCGGACTCCCGGGAGGGATACCGCCCGATTATGCTCGCAAAACGCTTTCGATCGTCCTTTTTCATGGTACCACCCTGATGTAGTCTCTCACTTGACGGAGGAATGCATGGTGTACAGGTCCATTCCCTGGCAGGCCCGGCAGAGGATGCCGTCCTCTTCGGGATAGGCTTCACCGCATGATTCGCACAGTGCTATCTTGCCGCCGGCGTGCGTGCCGAGGAGATAAGGGGAAACGGCAACGTCCCGGATCGAAAAAATATCCGAGCCGGCGGCCCGTATCTGGTTGATCAGCGCCTCCCTGTCCTGTTCCCTCTTGGGAGTCAGGCGGAAAAACCAGTTCTTGATTTCCGGATAGCCTTCAAGCTTTTCCGCGTCCATGCTGACGCGGATACCCTCGCCGCTTTTCTTGTCGTAGAGCGTGATGGCGAAGCGGCCCGTGTCGATTATTTTCAACCATCCGTTCCCTATCGTGCAGGGGGTGAGCATCTGCACGGCATCGGGAAGGCAGGCGGGAGATTCGCAGATGGCGTCGAAGAACTCGTAGTGCGCCACCCTGGGTATGGCGGCGGCGACCATGAAGCCGCCGATCAGGAGGCCGGGGGCGAAGTTCCCATGGAATTCCGTGAGGGCTTCAATATACTGATCAACCGTATAATGCCGTATGGTGTCCATTCGCAATGCCCCTTGCGCCCTGTCAGCGTTTGTTCAATCTCATGTAAAGATCGAGTGAAAACCGTTTCGCATTTCAGGCCGTCACGATCGACATCCGAAACGTTGAACGATTGTGGTAAAACGGGAACGCAAAAAACTGCATGTAATTATTTTAAATCACCAATAATTACAATTAATTACCAATTATTACAAATTATGCTAACAAGTTCCTTTTAAGTGGAAAATATGTCAACAAAAAATAGCTGTTTTAACGGTCTGGGAGACCCATGCAGGGTCCATCTGGTCCATCTTTTTGAGATACAGGCGGGATATATCAGGATATTTGTCCGGGTAGCGAACGCCAGATGCGTTCCCAGGAAACCCCGCTTCCATCAAAAATCCTGGCGTCCCGCATGCTCCATTTCGCCACAACATCATCAACCACGCGGCGCCGAACCGAAAGCAGGAGGGGGTTCTTCTTCCCGAGTGCCGCCGTGAGGGCGTCGGACCACACCTCTCCCCGCAATTCCTGGAGCCCGATCTCGTCCATGACGATTATTTCCCCCGGCAGGGCCCGTTCGACAGCCCTTCTTCCCAGCTCGAGGGCCGCGGGATTGTACCTGAAGCGTCCGTGGCGGGGCCAGTCGGGATTGATCCTGTCGCAAAGGGCAATTGACGTCATTTCAGGCACGACGCAAAGGCTGAACGCGCTCCGCGCCCCTTCATGCCATGTTCCGTCGGCGAAAAAACCGGTATGGGGAATGCCGTTCACGGAAAGAAACGAGACGATCCTTTTCATGAACGCGGTCTTGCCGCCGCCCCGCTCGGCGGTAATAACCAGAATTCCGCTTTTCATGCCCTGGAGAAGCTCCATGGGAATATCCTTTTCATGCGAGGGAACGGAGCAGCGACCCGTGCACCATCGGGAGAACACGCCTCATCCCCGACGGGCTGCATGCCTGCAAGCCAATCCCGGGAGGCATGAAAAGTCAATAGTTATTACCCCACATCCGCCACGCATTCATGCCGCGCGGGAAAAGACGAGCCGCGGTCCGAAATTCTTAAATCCGCTTGACATCGCTCCATTTGCCGTTTTCCATGAAGGAAGCTCTGAGAGTCCCTGTCCCGGCTCATGACGACCCTGGCCCGGGGGCCACGGGCGGTGAGAACGTCACGAATAACACGATTGCACCATGCTACTGCACGATCACCATCATTCAAGCGAAAGCGGCGACCACGGCGATGAGACCATGGTGAGGGGGAAGAAGCTCGCCGTCGTGATCTTTTTCAACATGGTCATCACGATCGCCGAGTATATCGGCGGGGCGATCTCCGGGAGCCTGGCCCTCATATCCGACGCGGGACACAACCTCTCCGACGTCCTGGCCCTGGCCCTGGGCTACGCCGGCGAGAAGGTATCGGGAAAAAAGCCCGACATGACCTACAGCTTCGGCCTTAAGCGCTTCGAGGTCCTCATCGCCGCGGTGAACGCCCTCGCCCTCCTGGGCATCGGCGTGTATATCGTCCATGAGGCGGTGCGCCGCTTCTTCAGCCCCGTGCCGATCGACGTCCGGGTGATGCTTCCCGTTGCCCTCATCGGCCTCGTCGGCAACCTGGTTTCCATGCTCGTCCTCATGAAGGAGCGGGGGAGCACCCTGAACATGAAGGCCGCCTTCCTTCACCTCCTCTACGACACCCTCTCGTCGGTCGCCGTCCTCGCCGCCGGCGTCGCGTTTATCCTGACGGGCCTCGCGGCCATCGACCTCGCCGTCAGCCTGGTCATCGTCATGATGATCGCCTGGAGCTCGGTGTCCATACTGCGGGACGCCCTCAGGATATTCCTCCAGGTCACGCCGGCACACATCGACGCCGGGAGCGTGTACCGCGACATCACGGAGGTACCGGGTGTGGGGAGCGTCCACGGCCTTCACATCTGGTCGATCAGCTCCTCCGAGGTGTTCCTCTCCTGTCATATCTGCGCGTCCGGCGAGACCGCCGGGAGCGATTCCGATTCGATTATCCGGCGGGTTAATGCAATGCTTGAAGAAAACTACGGCATACGGCACACCACCCTCCAGGTGGAAATAACCCTCATCTGCGAGGGTGACGGCGCCTGCTGCCGTCCAGGGGAGGACCAGTGAAGAAAGTAAAGGACTCGAGCATCACCGTGGTGCAGCAGATGACCCAGCAGGACGCGAACCTCGCGGGGAACGTGCACGGCGGCACCATCATGAAACTGATCGACAACACCGCGGGCATCGTCGCCGTACGTCACACCACGGCGAATACCGTGACGGCCTCCATCGACCGGCTCAATTTTCACAGCCCGGTCTACGTCGGCGATCTCCTCCGCGTGAGCGCGAGCATCAACCTGGTGGGAAGGACCTCGATGGAAGTGGGGGTCAGGGTCGAGGCGGAGAACGTGGTCACCGGGGAGGTGCGCCACACGGCCTCGGCATTCCTCACCTTCGTATCACTCGGGGCGGATGGGAAACCCGTCCCGGTGCCCCCCATCGAGTTCGAGACCGATGACGAGAAACGGCGCAACTGCGAGGCCATGGAGCGGAGGAAATTCCGCCTGGCCATGCGTGAGGCGGAATCGAAGGGACAGGCCTGCGGGGATTGAGCAGCGGCGCTCAGGCGTCAAGCTTCGCCCTGGTCGCCTCGAGCTTCGAGAGGATCTCGGCGAGCTCCCCGCGCCGGGCGCGCTCCCGCTCGATGATCTCCGCCGGTGCCTTGCCGGTGAAGCTCTCGTTGGAAAGCTTCGCTTCAACCCTGGCGAGGTCGCCCCGGGCCTTTTCGATCTCCCTGTCCATTCGGGCGCGCTCGCGGTCGAAATCGATGAGGCCCTTGAGGGGCACGAAGATCTCGAGATCGCTCATCACGGCGGAGGCGTCGCTTTCCGCGGGCGCGTACCCCGCGTCAATCCTCACCTCGTCGACCTTCGCGAGGGCCATAATCTGCGCCTCCTCGCGCCTGATGATGGAAGCGACGCGATCGCTTTGCGTCCTGAAGACCACGGGGGCCTTTTTATCCGGGGACACGTTCATCTCGCCCCGGATGTTCCGGATCCGGTAGACGATCTCCTGGAAGAGGCGCGCCTCCTCGGATTCCGCCGTGAAATCGAACTCGTCGCGCGGCACGGGCCACCGCGACACGATGGCCAGGTCCTCCCCGGGGGACTTGATCCTGTCCCAGAGCTCCTCGGTGATGAAGGGCATGAAGGGGTGGATGAGGAGCGTCGACTGCCTGAGGACGTGGAAGAGCACCCTCCGCGCCGTGTCGGAGCTCGCCCCGCCGCCCCCCTCGGCGTAGAGGCGCTGCTTCGTCAGCTCGATGTACCAGTCGCAGAACTCGTGCCACCAGAAGTCGTAGATCGCGTGGGCCGCGTCGTTGAACCGGTACTCCTCGAAGCCCTTGTTCACTGCGCGTATCGCCTCGTTCAGCCGGTGGAGGATCCACCGGTCGAAGGTCTCGAGCTCCTCGACGGCGAGCTCCCGGTCCCCGGGCCCCTCGCCGGCGTTCATCAGGATGAAGCGCGCGGTGTTCCATATCTTGTTGCAGAAGGTGCGGTACCCCTCGATCCGCTTTTCCGAGAGGATGATGTCCCTCCCCTGGGCGGCCAGCATGATGAGGGTGAAGCGGAGGGCGTCGGTGCCGTACCGCTCCATCATGATCAGGGGGTCGATGACGTTCCCCTTCGACTTGCTCATCTTCGCCCCCTGCTCGTCACGTATCAGGGCGTGGATGTAGACGTCGCGGTAGGGGACGTCGCCCATGAACTTCAGGCCGAGCATGATCATCCGGGCGACCCAGAAAAAGATGATGTCAAAGGCGGTCACCAGCACGCTCGTGGGGTAGTATTTCCCCAGGGCCGGCGTTGTATCGGGCCATCCCAGGGTGGAGAAGGGCCAGAGACCCGATGAGAACCAGGTGTCCAGCACATCGTTGTCCTGCCGTATGTTCTTTGACCCGCATTTCTCGCACTGTGACGGGTCGTCCACGTGCACGGTGATATGCCCGCAGTCGTCGCAGTAGAAGGCGGGTATCCGGTGCCCCCACCAGAGCTGTCGGGAGATGCACCAGTCGCGGATGTTGCGCATCCACTCGAAGTAGGTCTTGGCCCAGTTGGCGGGGACGAAGCGTATCCTGCCGTCCTCCACGGCGCGGATCGCCTCCTCGGCCAGGGGGGCGATCTTCACGAACCACTGCTTCGAGAGGTAGGGTTCGATGACGGTCTGGCAGCGGTAGCAGTGCCCCACGGCGTGGAGGTGCTTTTCCACCTTCACCAGGAGGTTCCGCGCCTCGAGGTCCTCCACAACCTTTTTCCTGGCCTCGAAGCGGGAGAGGCCCCGGTAGGGCCCGCCGTTCTCGTTGATCACGGCGTTCTTGTCGAGGATGTTGATCTCATCCAGGCCGTGGCGTTTCCCCATCTCGAAGTCGTTCGGGTCATGGGCCGGGGTCACCTTCACCAGGCCCGTGCCGAACTCCCTGTCCACGAAGTGGTCGGCGAAGACCGGGATCTCCCGCTCCATCAGGGGAAGGATGACGTGCTTCCCCACCAGGTGCCGGTAGCGCTCGTCATCCGGGTTCACCGCCACCCCGGTGTCCCCCAGCATGGTTTCCGGCCGCGTGGTGGCCACGACGATCGAATCGCCCGACCCCGCCACGGGGTAGCGTATGTGCCAGAGGCTCCCCTCGAGCTCGCGGTACTCGGTCTCGATGTCGGAGAGGGCCGTCTCGCACCGGGGGCACCAGTTGATGATCCGGTATCCCTGGTAGATGAGCCCCTCCCCGTAGAGGGTGGCGAAAACCGTGTGCACGGCGCGGGAAAGGCCCTTGTCGAGGGTGAAGCGCTCACGCTCCCAGTCGCATGAACAGCCGAGCCTCCGGAGCTGGCTCTGGATCTGACCGCCGGAGTGCTCCTTCCAGTCCCAGACCCGCTTTTCGAACTCATCGCGGCCCAGGTCGTCCTTCGTCTTGCCCTCCTCCCTCAGGAGGCGCTCCACGACGTTCTGCGTCGCGATGCCCGCGTGGTCCATGCCGGGCATCCAGAGGGCCGATTTCCCCTCCATCCGCTTCCAGCGGATCAGCACGTCCTGGAGGGTGTTGTTCAGGGCATGGCCCATGTGGAGGTTCCCGGTCACGTTGGGCGGGGGGATGACGATGCAGTAGGGCTCGCGCCCGTCGTCCTCCCGGGCGTGGAAGTAGCCGCCCTCCTCCCAGCGGCGGTACCATTCGCGCTCGACCCGCGTCGGGTCGTATGATGAAGGAAGTTCCATTGTCGCCGTTCCCGTGCCCTGGTTTCACCGCCCCGCCGGGGCAATGCAGCTTTGATAGTGAAAAGGGCGCCTTTTATGTGTCAATACATTTTCTCCGCTCCGTGGACCCCCGCGCAGTCGTATTTATAGTATCCCGTGAATGGCCACGGAGACACCGAGAATCGATACGTATCGACTAACTATTACCAGTATGAAAGAATGCTTTTTGAAATCAATTCAAGTTATGTAACGAGCAATCTGCGGGCCACCTGTTCTCCGCGCCTCCGGGTCTCCCTGGCATTGGTGCTCTATTCCATTAGCATAATGTGGCCGGGAAATATCCCCATATATTTCTTGACACTCCCCGGGGCCGCCCGAAGAATCAGAGCGGCGTCCCCATGGGCCGCCGCGGTATTGTTCATGCAGGGACCGAGAGATGACGACATGCGCCACGCCGGGATCGCCGAGACCATGAAGCCCTACACCGGCATAGCCCCCGTGTACGATTCCC
>CAZKPR010000042.1:15220-23995 GCA_964554685.1 uncultured Leptospirales bacterium
CGCGAGGCGGCACCCATGCCCATGACCACAGAGACAGCGCCCGGGCGGACCGAGACCGACCCCTACGTTGGGATCGCCCCCTACTACGACTACCTCCTCCGCCACGTGGACTACCAGGAGTGGTACGAGTACATCCTCTCGCTGATGAACCGCTTCGCCCCGGGCGCGGAGACCCTGCTCGAACTCGGTTGCGGAACGGGACGCTTCGGCTCCAAGTTCTCCAACGCCGGGTACACCATCTACGGAATCGACCGCTCCATGGAGATGCTCCTCGTGGCGAGAACCCGGGCCTTCATGAATTTCAGGATCTTCTGCGCTGACATCACCGCCTTCCACACCGCGAGAAAAATCGACTTCATCTTCTCCGTCCACGACACCATGAACTACCTGGTGAAGCGCTCCGAGGTGATGCGCCTCCTCCGGTGCGTCCGGGAGTGCATGCACGATGACAGCGTCTTCATGTTCGACATCACCACGGAGCACAATATCTACCGGAATTTCGACGGCAAGACCTCGCGCCACGTGATACGCAACAGCTCCGTGGAGTGGAGCAACAGCTACGACGCGGAGCAGAAGCTCGTTCGTTCCCTCCTTCGCATTGAGCGGGACGGCGCCGCGGAAGAGGAGGAGCATCTCCAGCGGATCTACGCGGTCGACGAAATGAAATCAATGCTCGCCGAGGGGGGACTCGCCCTCCTGGGGGTCTTCGGCGATTTCTCCCTGTCCCCCCCGGGGGAGGACACCATCATGATCAATTTCGTCGCACGGAGGGCCTGATGTCCGCGCTCCTCTACCTCGTCGGCCTCATCATCGGCGCCACGGTATTCATCTACCTCTATTCGGCTTACCAGACGGGAAAGGAAAAGCTCAGGGAAACCCGGGAGGGCAAAAAACCCGATGCCCCCTCCGTCAATCCCGAGGCGGTCGACTACTTCAGCGTGCCCCGGGCACCGGGAACGCGGCTCTGCCCCCTCTGCGGGAAGGAGCTCACGAAATACGAGTCGCTCTACGCCTCGGAAACCGAGGAGGGAGGGAAGAGAAAGATCCTCATCCACGGATGCCGCTACTGTTACAAGGAAGAGAAATGACGGGGATGGTCAGACGTTGAAGCGGAAGGAGATGATGTCGCCGTCCTCGACCAGGTAGTCCCTCCCCATGACGAGGGCCTTCCCCGCCCTTTTCACCGCCTCCTCGGAGCCCAGGGCGACCAGGTCGCTGTACTTTGTCACCTCTGCCCGTATGAAGCCGCGCTGGATGACGCTGTTAATGGCCCCGGCGGCATCGGGGGCCGTGGCGCCTCGCCGCACGAGCCACTGCCGCACCTCGTCGTCCCCCACGGTGAAAAAGGACTGGAGCCCCAGTGCCGCCATGCATGAACGGGTGAGGAGCGAGAGGGCGGGCTCCTCGATCCCCGATTCCTTCATGAACTCGGCCCGCTCGGACAGCGAGTCGAGGGAGGCGATCTCCGCCTCGAGTCGCGCCGATAGGCGCGCGACGGTGATCCCGTGGCCTTCATACTTACGACCGATTGACTCGACACTACCGCTGCCTTTCATGTCGCCCTCGCCGGCGTTCAGGGCGACGACCAGCTCCTTCATGGTGATCAGGGGATACCCGGAAACAAGCTTCCGCTCCTCATCGCTCAACTCCATGGTCCTGAGGGGGAGGTCCCCCTCGAGGCGCCCGCGCATTTTCGCCATGAGGGGCTCCTCCTTCTCGGCGCGCTCGTCCCTGCCGCGCCGCTTACCCTCTGCGATCCGCTCGAGGCGCTTCTCGATGAAGATCAGGTCATGGAGAAGAAGCTCGGATACCATCGCGTCAACGTCCCGCGCCGGGTCCACGCTCCCCTTCGGGTGATACACGCGATCGTCCTCGAACTCCCGCACCACCAGGAGAAGCGCGTCGGTGCCGGCGATGTCGCTGAAAACGGCGCCCTCCCGCACCGCGTTCTCCTCCAGGGCCGGGAGGAGCTCCAGGGTGAAGCGCGCCCGCGTCTCCTTCTTCGGGCGGTACCGCGCGGCGAGATCATCGAAGCGGGGATCAAGGATCGGCGCGACGCCGATGACGGGGCCCTTCCCCTCCCCCTCGGCGGGGGGGGCGGACCCGGTGAGCAGTCCATAGACCGTGCGCCTCCCCGACTGGGGAAGGCCGAGTATGCCGATTTTCATCGAACCTCCATGCGCCGGCAGGCAAGGGTGTCGCGCCCGGAGGACGCGGGAATCGCCGGGGATGGTCACCGCTACACCGGGGCACAAATTCCGTAAAGATAATTTTAGTCGGTGTTCGAAAGGAAACGGGGGCGTGATTCATGTTATGACACTGGTTTGAAATTCTGCCACAGGGTCGCAGAGACACGGAGGAATCATGGGTGATGAACTTGAATTCATGGCCTTCCTCCCTGTCTGTTCGCGCTGTAAAAAAATACTGTTCTCCGCGCCTCGGTGTCTCCGTGGCAAATGAATGCAGGCTGATTTCATCCCAATGCCGACGCCAGGGCGAACCGTCATTTCCCCATGACCTATTACAGGATCGGCGGTCGCCGGTCGAACCAGGGGGCGGCCTTCTCGAGCTGGGCCGCCAGGCGGAAAAGGAGTCCCTCGTCGCCACGGGGGGCGATGAACTGTACCCCCAGGGGGAGGCCCCCGGCGGTCCAGTGCAGGGGCACCGACATGGCGGGCTGGCCCGTGAGGTTCGCCATCTGGGTGAAGGGGGTGCGCTCCAGGTTCGCGAAGGCGAGCTCCTCCGCCACGCCGAGCTTCTTCAGCGCGCCGCCGAGGCCAAGGCCGTTGATGACCGTCATCCCGATCCGGTCCGCCGCCTTCGGCGCGAGCTCGCCGATCCGCACCGGCGGCGAGGCCACGGTGGGGGTGAGGTAGAGGTCGTAGGTTTCGTGGAAACACGCCATGGCCCGGGCCGCCCGGTCCCACTCGCGCAGGGCCAGGACGAAATCCTCCGCCGTGTAGGTGCGCCCCAGGAGGCCCAGGATCCGGGTGGTGAGCTCAAAATCCCCGCCGCGGGGCTTCCGGCCGAGAAGCTCTCCCGCCGCCGCCATGTCCGCCGCGGTCTCCCCGTAGTACATGGTGAGGTAGGAGCGCGCCAGGGCGACGCCGTCGATCCCCGGCGCCGCCTCCTCGACGCGGTGCCCGAGATCCTCCAGGAGCCTCGCCGCCCCGTGCACCGCGGCGACGCACTCGGGATCGACCTTCCTGCCGATGGGCGACGCCGTGGAGAAGGCCACCTTCAGCTTCCCCGGCTTCGCCGTGATCTCCTTCATGTAGGGCCGCTTGGGATGCGGCACGGCGTAGCGGTCCCCGATTGCCGCGCCGCGGGTGGCGTCAAGGAGCGCGGCGCTGTCCCGCACGGAGCGGGTGAGCACGTGCTCCACCGCGGCGCCCTGCCAGAACTGACCGCTGTCGGGCCCCACGGGGTTCCTGCCCCTGGATGGCTTGAGGCCGAAGAGGCCGCAGTAGGACGCGGGAATGCGTATGGAGCCGCCGCCGTCCCCCCCTGAGGCCAGGGGCACCATGCCCGACGCCACGGCCGCGGCGGAGCCGCCGCTCGAGCCGCCGGGGGTCCGCTCCCGGTCCCAGGGATTCCGCGCGGGACCGAAGAGCTCCGGCTCCGTGATCCCCATGAGGCCGAATTCCGGGGTGTTGGTCTTTCCCATGATGATGAGGCCGGCGTTCCTGAAGCGCTGCACCAGCTCGCTGTCATGGTCCGGCACGTAGTCGCGAAAGGCACGCGAGCCGGAGGTGAGGGGCGCCCCGGCGCAGGCGGCGAGAAGGTCTTTCAGGAGAAACGGGACCCCGGCAAAGGGGCCCTTCGGCAGGGGGCCTTTCGCCGCCTTCCGCGCCTCATCGTACATCCGGTGCACCACGGCGTTCAGATCCGGGTTCAGCGCCTCGATCCGGGCGATCGCTTCCTCGCAGAGCTCCGCCGGCGATACCTTTTTCTTCCTGACGAGCTCCGCCAGGCCCAGGCCGTCATACCGAGCATACTCCCTGAATCCCCCCATGGTGTCCTCCGGTTGCGCGTGATTGAATGCATTTCCGCGGCGGCGGTCATCCCGGCGACCCCCCCTCGCGGCGATCGATGGAAATTAGTGATGGCACGGGAAGACCGTTCTGTCAAGGAGTAATCGGGCGGCGCCTGCCGGGAGATTGTTCGACGTTCAGCGTCCTCCCGTGGTTCCCCATCCAGGTGCCTGCGGACGAAGGAAACCGCGCCCGCCAGTTCAGTATAAATGAAAATCCTCGCGCCGGGATAATCGAATAACCGCCCTGTCAACTACCTACCCACTCCGTACCAACTTCTATCTTCTGGCAGTCATGATGGCAGGGTGCTAAAAATTCATTTTTCATCCAGACTGAAAAAAGTCTCCGGGCACAGGCCGTGTCCCGGCATTGCCGCACTAACCATCGGCCCCTCCGATCGCATTAGGGCATAACGTTTCCCACCCTGATATAAGGGGCCCGAGGGGGGCCGCAAAAACAATTACCGCCATGCCGCCCGGAATTCTTTTCTCTATTCCGCCATGAAATTCACGGTATCACTTTTTTTTCCCGATTGTTGATAGCTTCAACGGCACATAGAGGGGGCAAAAGCCGATCAGGCTTGTGATGATGAATACTAACGCGATAATCCCCAGGACAATCGCGGCCGTACCGGTGATTTGCCCGGTCAGATAGAGAACTACCACCAGAGCCGCCAGGCCGAACCTGATGATTCTATCAATTGTTCCCATATTCCTTTTCATGTTAGAGCCTCCATTATAGAGAGTGAAAAGCCAGTAAATTTAGAAACATTTAAAATAATATAATACAATCATGGGAGAAGAACAAATTTTTAGTTACCGCAGCATCGATGCCGCACCTTTTTTACATGGAAAATTAATAATAACCCTGCCCGGCGGTTTTTGCTTGTCACGCCCTTCCCGCTCTGCCATACTTGCTTCCATCAAGATCATATCACACGGCGCCACCATGATAATTCGAAATTTCTCGCATCATTAGGAATGCAGCGCGCGAAATGAACTATTTCAAAAACGTATCGCACGTCGCATCAGTCCTTCTCTTTTCCGCCCTGCTCGTTTCATGCGCCGCGGAACATCCCGGCGTGGAAATCGACCTCGCGGGAAAATGGAAAGTAATGGGGGGCGATAACCGCGCCTACTCTCTCCCCGGCTTCGATGATGCCTCCTGGCCCGAGGTCACCCTCCCCGCACGGCAGCTCATGCCGTCGGAACTGCCCCTCGTGCAGCGCTCCGCGGCCGGAATAGACCTTTCGGCTAAAAAGGGATACATCTGGTACAGGCGCGCATTCTCCCTGGACACGATACCCCCGGAAAAGCTCCTTTTGCAGATCGGGGAGATAATGAACGCCGACATGGCGTATCTGAACGGCGCCGCGATCGGGTCGAGCGGCCGCTTCCCCCCGGGGTTTAAGTCCGCCTGGGCGCAGTTCAGAAGTTATGAAATCCAGCCTTCGCAGTTGAAGGTCGGGAGAAACATCATCGCCCTCCGCGTGTACTTCGATGCCGAGGCGTGGATTCTGGGCCCGATCCGCATCATCGACTTCAGGGCCGGCATAAAAGAGAAGATGCGCGCCGACCTTTTCCGCATCCATGGCATTCAGGCCATGAGCATCTGCCTGGTTGTCCTCTTCGTTTTTTTCATATACCTTTATTCGAGAAGGACGAAGGAAAGCTACTATCTCTACTTTTCTCTCTGCGGCCTCGCCCTGGCCTTTACCATGGCGCTCTGTTTTCTGGAAAACCTCTATCCCGACATCGGCGTTTCGTCAAACGCCATACTGAAATTCACCCAGCCGGGACTGCTGTTCTTCCCCCCGTTCCTGACACTTTTCTACCGGAGCTACTGCGGTCTGCCCATACATGCGGGCCGTCTTATCGCGTACCTGGTGCTGCCGCTTTCAGGAACGGCGCTAATTCTATTTTCCCCGACGCGGCACGATATCCTCTTTTTCAGAAACATCTACCTCCTGACCATTCCCCTCTACATGATGGACCTCATACTGCTGTCAATCCGCCAGCTCATACGCAGGAACAGGAGCGGCCTCCTCATGTTCATCGCCCTCATCCCCACGGTCGCCCTCGGCTCCATCGACATTCTCGCCTTCACCATAGGTCTTGTCGATACGAGCATGGCATTGTATCTCTACGGCGTGCCGGGCATGATTTTCATCTTCGCGCTCCACCTGGTAAACCGGTTCGTCACCTCGCTCAACGAGACGGAAAAGCTCAATGTCGCCCTCCGCGCCTCCCTCGCCGAGAGCATGCGCCTCGCGGCGCTCGAGCGGGAACTCGATATCGCCCGGAAAATCCAGCTTTCCAATCTTTCCCGCGCCATCCCCTCGTCGCCCTATTTCGATATCGCGGTCAAATACGTTCCGACGGAAAAAATCGGCGGCGACTACTACACCTTCCATTCACCGGCGCCCCACCAGGTAGGCGTGCTGATCTCGGACGTCTCGGGACACGGCGTTCCCGCGGCGCTCATCGCCTCCATGCTGAATGTCCTCGCGGGAATGTTCGCGCATCTCGCGGAACGGCCGGACCGCCTTATTGCCGAAATCAACAGGAACATCATCCACAGTATCGAAAACCAGTTCATCACCACGGCCTGCGCGTTCATCGACCACCACAGCGGAAAGCTTCTCTTCGCGCGCGCGGGTCACCTGCCGCTGTTCATCCTCAGAAGCGGCTCCGGCCAAATTGAAGAATGCATGCCCCGGGGCCGCGCGATCGGCGTGGGCGATGAAAACGAATACCACGCGCACTCGATCGATATCGCCGCGGGGGACAGGATAATATTTTACACCGACTGCGCGATCGAAGCCTTCAACGAGGGAAGGGACCTTTTCGGGGAAGACAGGTTCAAAGACCTGCTGGTGCGCGAAAGCTCAAAAAGCCCCCGCGACCTTTCGGAGTGCATCTGCGGGGAGCTTCACGCCTGGACCAACGGCGCCCTCGAAGACGATCTGACCCTGATCATCATCGACATACGATGATGATCGCCCGATACGTGCGCGTGTTGATACTCTACCAGGCGGGAAACGCCACAACGCAGGGGCACGCTCCGATGCCCTGGGCAGAACTGCCAGGATAGCAAGTCGCGGAAGTCCATGATCCCATCATACTGGTGAAGAGGCTGATCGCAAAATTCTTATCACGAGGCGCCTGTCATGAAGTATTCGTCTTTTCTTTCGTTATCGATGCTCCTGATATCGGCCGCAGCAGCATTTATTCCGGAACCCGCATTGTTTGCGGGAAACCATCACGCCGGTGCGCGTTCCGAAGTCACCATAGCCCAGAAGGAAGAAGGCGGTAATGAGGATGTCGTCGATGAATTCCGAAAGATTCTCATGGATAATAAAGTACGGAGGCTCATAAAGGACGACGAGGAGAAAAAAAAGCAGGCCAGTGAAAGAAAACTGGAAAAAGGAATCAGGGAAGGAGACAGGGAGGCGCTGGAAGAGGGAGTGAAAAAGGGCAGGATCCATATCTCGCCACTGCATAAATATGTACTACCCATCGGTTTTGACGGCTATCCCTCGCGTTCCTACAATTTCCCGGTAAACAATGTCCTGGCAAGCTTCTATTTCAAACCATCCACCCTGATGTACATGGTGCCGGTACCGGCCGGCACTATCCCGGCGGTGCGCACCTTCGAGTCGGGATATTCCCTGCTCGTACGCCTCACCAATTACCCGATCAACCTTCTTTATGATAAAATCGGGGTTGGATGGACGAGCCTTATCATGGCAGTGAAAATCACCCTGGTCGATTTTCCTTTCTCCTACACCATGATGACCTTCAACCATGAATATTCCGGCCACGCGGTGCGCGCGCTTGAGTCGGGCGGATTCATCGACAGGATTGAGATCGGCGCGCCGCCTCCCTACGGAGGCGGCGGCGGCGCGACGTATATGACCCTGCCGAAGAGCATCGATCAAACCCTGATGACCATGACCGCGGGTTCGGAGGCCAATACCGCCCTGGCACATGAGATGGCCCTGGGATGGGTGGCGAACGGGAACATCTACCCTTTTGATATACTGCTTTACCTCAATGCGAGGTTCGACCAGCTC
Organism: uncultured Leptospirales bacterium; assembly: GCA_964554685.1. GTDB lineage: Bacteria > Spirochaetota > UBA4802 > UBA4802 > UBA5550 > RBG-16-49-21. Next base: position 23,330 of record CAZKPR010000042.1, read on the forward strand.
CTGTACATAACTGTTTCCTCTGGCACTCCAAGCGGGCTGCGCCTTGATACGGGGGGCGATTATGAAAATTATCTGCTTCTCATCAACAACAAGTTCGGCAGGGTGTTCCCCCACAACTATCTGCTCAGCTACGCCGATATCAAAAAATGGTCATTCGCGGTGCTGGCGGATCCCTTTCTCTATATGTCTGCCGGAGCATTATTTTACAACATGATCACCGGGAAGCGCTACCTGGAAACTCTCATGATTCCCCTTGGACCGAACGCGGGGATGATGCCCTCCACCCGGGTCTTTTACACGCCTCACGGCCCGGAGTGCTCGGTTGATCTTTTTTTCCGGCTTCCCCGCAAAACGGTTCTCATGGCATACGCCAGGGGAGGAAGCGGAAAACTGCGCGGAACCGGCGGGGCGGGAGTGCGGTTGTATTCAATAGCGGTGAATGATTACCTGGAAGTAGGTGCCGGTCTTGATCTGTTCAATCAGCCCGGCATCATGAACTATGCAAGCACCCTGTATCTGGAAAACGCCTCGGTGAATCTCTATCCACTGGTCGATTATTCCGCGTTATAACCCCGGCACTTCATGTTGGATCTCATCTACGGGAAAAACGCGCGGCATTGAAACCGAAAGTTGGGGGGGGCGCTATACGGGTAGGTTAGGTAAAAT
>CAZKPR010000043.1:0-23829 GCA_964554685.1 uncultured Leptospirales bacterium
AACGATATCCCGGGGGTTTTTACAAACATTATTTTCATTTTTAAGAACGCCGTTCGTTATTCACGGCGTGGGACGAAACGCCCGTCGAGGCGGGAGGAGATTATGATCAGGGAAAACCAGCCATGAAGAGAAGGGACCCGGCATTTCAATACCTTCTCCCGGTGCAGCGGTGCCTCGGGGGGGAGGATGTACGATCCCTCTCGGACCAGGAGCTCCTTTCGGTAATGGTGGGGAGCGGCACCCGGGAGCAGGACGTGGTGGACCTGTCCCTCGGCATGCTCAGGATGTTCGGGGGCCTCGGGGGGCTCGCCTCGGCGGGAATCCGTGAGCTTTCACGGATCCGCGGCATCGGGCTTGTCAAGGCGGTGCGGCTTCTGTCGGCCTTTGAAATGGGCCGCAGGGTCATCACGCGGCCCGCGGACCTGAAGCGGCTCGCTTCACCCGGAGCGGTCTGGGAATTTCTGCTCCCATCGATGGCATGCCTTGCGCGGGAGGAATTCCGGGTCCTCATACTGAACGGAAAGAACAGCCTGATCAAGAACAGCGCGATATCCGTCGGCACGGTATCGGAGGCGATCGTGCATCCCCGGGAAGTATTCAGGGACGCGATACGCGAGGGAGGGGCCGCCGTCATCGTGGCGCACAATCATCCCACGGGCGAACCGGCCCCTTCGGGAGAGGATATCACCACCACGAGGCGCCTGGCAGAGGCGGGAAAAATCGTGGGGATCCCCGTTCTCGACCATGTGATCGTGACGAATTCCTCGTACTACAGTTTCAAGGAGGGAGGATACCTCTGAACGGTGAGGCTGGACGAAACGGCAAATTGTTCTTGAACCGGCCGGCACGGGGGGGATATGGTGTTCGGGCGCCCCGTTGTGCGGGGGCGCATCATTTCATAATCGAGGTGAACCCATGCGCGTTGCGGTCCCAGTCGCCTTCATTGTCGCCGTTTTCCTCTTTTTCGAATGCGGTGCCGCGGCACCGGATGTCTCTCCCGGCTCATGGCTGAGGAACGTCCCCGTGCCCTACCGTGTCGGGAAGGTTCAGCACAGCGGCTCCATGCATCTTTATTTTCCGAAAGGCTACAGCCCGGATAGCGCGGTCAGAACCCTTATCCTTCTTCACGGTTACCGGCAGGAACCCGGCGATTGGGAGGCCAGGACCCCCGTGGCCCGGTACGCCGATGAGCATGGTTTCGTTCTCGTGTGCCCCGCCATGTCCACCACCCTTTACGAATCGGACTACTATCCCGAGACCGTCAACCGCTGGGCTCCGATCCCCGGGAGCAGGTTCGTGACGGAGATACTGATCCCCTTCGTGAGGGAGCGGTACGGCGTAGCCAGGAAGCGAAATCTCACCGGGGTGTACGGCATTTCCACGGGGGCCAGGGGGGCTGTCCTTCTCGCGGCGCGGTACAATGGTCTCTTTTCCGCCGCCGCCGGGCTTTCCGGGGATTATGACGCCTCCTCAATGAGACGGGACAGGATTCTCACCTCGGTGTTCGGAGGATATGAAGAGCACCGGGAGAGGTGGGAGAGGGAGGTCAACATTCTCGCCATGGCGGGGAAATTGCGGAAGACGCCGCTGTTCCTGGGGCACGGGACACGGGACGGCGTGGTGCCGCCCCTGCAGACCGATCTCCTGGCCGGAAGGCTCGATGACCTGCGGGGAAGGGGGCGTGGGTACGAGTGTGTCGTGGAGCGTGAAAAAAGCAATGGCGCGGGACATGACTGGCGATACTGGGGAGATCTCACGCCCGATGTCTTCACTTTTTTCGATCGGGTCCTCGGGCGGTAGAAACGCCGCGCCCCGTTTCGGCATCAGTCCTTCTTCCTCGATGAAAAGAGGCGTTCCCAGAAAGTGAGCTCGTCATCTGAAAGGCGGGGATTGTCTTCCTTTTCGGGAAGCGTTTCAACGGCGTGCTCCTCGATGGTGCGGTTCACGAAATCGGCGAATTTCTCGCTGGTCATGGTCTTCGCCTTGAACCGGTTTACGTAAAAGAGGATGTCCTTGTCCGAGGTGACCACGGTGGACATCTTCGGGTTGGGATCCTTCTTGATGAATTCCTTGATGAGAAAGTCCGCAGAGTAATCCATGGAATAGTAGACATCTATGGTGCCCACGCGTTCGCTTCTCGTTCCGTGGGAGGGCCTTTTTTTCCCGTCGAAGACCACGCGGATATGGGATTTTTTTATCTTCTGGAATTCCTTGAGCCTGTCCAGGAGGCCCGCGCGCGCTTCCTCGAGCATCCCACGCAGCATTTTTTCTTCAAGTTCAGGGAACTTGTAGATCAGGTTGAATCCGTCAATCAAAAGAACCATTCAGCGGCGGAGCTCGCTCATGAAGTGCTCGATCCGCGCCATCGCCTCCCTGATGTTATCCATCGATGTCGCGTATGAGCAGCGGACGTGATTCATCCCGGAGATTCCGAATACCTCTCCGGGAACGACGGCGACCTTCTCGCGCTCGAGAAGCCGGAGGGCAAACTCCCTCCCCGTGAGGCCCGTGGGGGAGACGTCCGGGAAGACGTAGAAGGCCCCGCCGGGAACCAGGCAGGGAAGCCCGATTTCATTGAACCTGCTGCAGATGTAGTTCCGCCTCTTCAGGTATTCGTTCTTCATTTCGTGTACGTCTTTCTTCCCCTTTTTTACCGCTTCTACGGCGGCGTACTGGGAGATCGACGAGGCGCAGAGCGCGGTGTACTGGTGGATCTTCATCATTACATCAATGATGAATGGCGGGCCTGCCACGTATCCCAGGCGCCATCCGGTCATGGCGTGGGACTTTGAAAACCCGTTGAGGTAGATGGTCCGCTCCTTCATGCCGGGAAGGGAAGCTATCGAAAAGTGCTCGCCCTCGTAGGTAAAGGCGGAGTATATCTCGTCGCTGATGACCAGCATGTCATGGCGCGTCGCCAGTTCCGCCGCCGCCTCGAGTGTCGCGCGGCTGATGGTGGCGCCGGTCGGGTTGGCCGGATAGTTCAGGAGCACCGCCTTGGTGCGCGGGGTGATCGCCTTTTTGAGGGCGTCGGGATTCACGGAAAACCGGTCCGCTGCGGAGCAGGAAACGATTACCGGCGTGGCGTGCTGCAGGGTCACGTTGGCGGTATAGGACACGTAGCAGGGCTCGCACACCACCACCTCGTCCCCGGGATCGAGTATGCTCCGCAGGGCCAGGTCAAGGCCCTGGCTGACACCCATGGTGATGATCATCTCCCTGTCCGGATCGTAGGAGAGCCCCTGGTCCGCGGAGAGGCGCTCGGAAATCACCTCCCGGAGTTCGGGAAGACCGCGATTGGCGGTGTAATGGGTGGATCCGTCCTTAATCGCGAAGATGCCGCTGTCGGATATACGCCAGGGAGTAGTGAAATCAGGCTCCCCCACGCCGAGGGAAATGCAGTCGGGCATGGCGTAGACGATATCGAAGAACTCGCGTATTCCCGAGGGAGGTATCGCGAGGCCGGTCTTCGATACAAGGTGTTCGGGGCTCTTCGGCTTAACGAGTTTAAGTTTCATGGCATACATCCCGCGGCGGCAATTCCGTCGCTTCCGTTAATCACTCGGGAAAAAGTGCTCCATCATTAAGAGTTGTTTCGATTCCGTAAAGTCATATTTTTTGAAGATATCGATTAATTGCGGGTTGTTCGAATCTACCGTCACCCGGAGGGAGGTGATTCGCCGTGACGAGAGCAGTTCCATGAGGGCCTCGACGAGGGGAGAGGCCACGGCGATCTCGTCGCCGGGGCGCCACGCGATCCACCTGACCCGGGCGGAGCTTTCCGGTCCCGCCTCGGGGATGACGAACCCCGCGATTCGCCTGCCGCGCAGGGCCACCAGCGAGCATTCCATGCAGCGGCCGAGGAGGGCAGCCAGGGAGTCGGCATTCCAGGTGCCGTTCGGATCCACGCCAAAGACCTCTTCACCGAGGAGGAACACGCTCCGAAGGTCATCCTCCGACATCCCCCGTATCGTCACCGCGGTGCCCATTCAGACGCGTCCCAGCCTGATAAGCTTCGGCTCGTGTTCGGACTGGAGCACCACGTTGCGCATTCGCGGATCGGGATCCGGATGATCCGAATTGTAGTGAAGCCCGATGCTGTCCCTCCGCTTGAGGGCGCTCTTGATGATGAGCTTTGCCACGGTGGCTAGGTTGCGAAGCTCAACGATGCGCGACGAGATGGTGCTTTTTTTGTAGTAGTCGTGTATCTCCTCGGCAAGGACGAGTATCCTCTTGTGCGCCCGCTGAAGGCGCTTGTCGGAGCGAACGATCCCCACGTAGTCCCACATGAGCCGCTTCACGTCATCGATGTCGTGCTGGACCAGGACCCATTCCTCCAGGTCAAAGGTGCCTTCCTTGTTCCAGGCGGGGAAATCGGGCAGCCTGGTCTTCCCGTCCCGGGTTTTCTCAAGGCTATCCCTGGCATGGAGGAAAGCGCGGTGGGAGAATACGATCCCCTCGAGAAGGGAGTTGCTCGCGAGGCGGTTGGCGCCGTGAACACCGGTGCGGGCCGCTTCACCCGACACGTAGAGGTTCTCGATCGTCGTCCTTCCCTCGAGATCGCTCACCACGCCCCCGCAGAGATAGTGGGCCGCCGGCACGACGGGAATCGGATCGCGCGAAATATCGATCCCTTCTTCAAGGCACCGGGCATAGATGTGCGGGAATCGCTTCTGCAGGAATTTCCTGCTTTTGAAGGATATGTCCAGGAAGACATTGGTCACGCCGTGCTTTTTCAGTTCCATGTCGATGGCGCGGGCCACGATATCACGGGGTGCCAGATCGGCGAGGGGATGGATGTGCTCCATGAAGCGCTCTCCCCTCGTGTTCATGAGCTTTGCCCCCTCGCCGCGGACCGCCTCGCTGATGAGAAAACTCGGAACGGACTCGCGTCGCGGGGCGTAGAGGGACGTGGGATGGAACTGGATAAATTCCATGTCCGCGATGAGGGCGCCGGCGCGGTAGGCCATGGCGATGCCGTCTCCCGTGGCGATTTCTGGATTGGTGGTATGGAGATAGACCTGGCCCGCCCCGCCGGTCGAGAGAAGGGTCATCCTGGCCCTGAAGGTTTTCACGATGCCGGTGGTGTTCTCGAGAAGGTACGCGCCATAACAGCGGATACGTTCGCCCGAGCGGGAGCGGCGGTGAAGCTGGTGCTCGGTCAGGAGGTCGACCGCGGTATGGTCTTCGAAAAGGGTGATCGCGTCGATCATGGAGATCCGCTCGATGAGGGCCCGCTCGATTTCCTGGCCGGTGAGGTCCCTGGCATGGACGATGCGGTTCATTGAATGCCCTCCCTCCCTGCCGAGGTCGAAGGCAATCCCTCGCGAGGAGTTCTCCGAGCGGGTGAAGCGGGTTCCCCAATCAACGAGTTCCATCACTCGTTCGGGGCCGGAGCGCACCAGTATCTCGACGGCGGCGCGGTCTCCCAGGCCCGCGCCGGCGCGCATGGTGTCATCAATGTGCCGATCGAAGGAATCCTCGGGAGCCAGTACCGAGGCGATGCCGCCCTGGGCGTAGTTCGTGCTGGAGTCGAAGTTTTTTTTCTTCGTGACGATGTTGACCGTCCCCACCGTTGAGGCCTTGATGGCGAAGGCAAGTCCCGCGATGCCGCTCCCGATTACCAGGAAATCCGATTCATACGTTTTGTGCCCCATGGGCGCGCAACTCCAAGAAATTTTCATATACCGCCGCGGCGATCCCGTCGACCGGCATTCCCCTTAACTCCGCGATGAAACGATAGGTATGCAGCACGTGCTCGCAGCGGTTCGCGCGGCCCCGCAGTGGGACGGGAGTGAGAAAAGGAGCGTCGGTTTCTACAAGGAGGCGGTCCAGGGGAACGAAGGCGGCCGCATCCCGGAGGTTCGCGGCGCCGGGGTAGGTGACGTTGCCGGCGAAGGAGATGAGAAATCCCAGGTCAATGACCTTCCGGGCGGCGTCCCTGTCCCCGGAAAAACAGTGCATGATACCCCCGGCGTGTCGGGATCCCTTGAGTATCGAGAGGGTTTCATCCATCGCGTCCCGGGAGTGAATTATGAGAGGGAGGCCGAGTTTTTCCGCGAGGGCGATCTGTGCGAAGAAGGAGCGTTCCTGGGTCTTTCGAGGCTGACGCATGCGGAAAAAATCCAGACCGCATTCGCCGATGCCGAACAGCAGCGGGGCGTCATCTCCCTCGGCGACCCGAGAGGTGAATTCCTCCAGGTCACTGATTTCATAGTGATCCGCCGGAGAGGAGGGATGGATTCCCGCGGAAAAGAGGATTCCGCGGTCGGCGTGACGTTTCGCGAATTCAAGCGACCAGCGGGCTCCCGACGTCGTGATGGATATCTGGACCGCGCCAAGGATCCCGTGGGAGGAGAGGTTCCCTATCAGGGTTTCCTCGTCGTCCTGGCCGTCCTCGATGATCAGGTCAAAATGGGCATGGGAGTCGATGTACACCTTTTTCCTCCGTGTTCCTGGCTCTGTATAGCGGGTGTCGGCATAATTGCAAGAAGAAAAACGCGGGAATTATTTCTTGAAATTTTCCCCGTTCCTGTCGACCATGGACGGGGAGAACCGAATGAAGCTATTCGCCATGAGCGATGTCCACGGGGACCTGCGACATTTTGACACCGCGGCGGCGCTTATGGAATCCGCCGACGCGGTGGTCCTGAGCGGCGACCTGATGAGGGCGTGCAGCACCAGGTCGGCGGAACGTGCCCTCGCCCGCATTGAGTCCCACGCGAAAAAAATCATCGCCGTGCCTGGAAACTGGGACACCGATGAGGTGCGCCTTCTGCTTGACGAGCGTGGATACGGCGTGCATGGAAAGGGAAAGATCCTCGATGGCATAGGATTCTTCGGAGTCGGCGGCTCGGGACGCGGGACGGTCAGGACGGATGACGGTTCAGTCAGGCGTGATATCCGGGAGGTCCTCGAAGAGGGATATGCCCAGGTGGCGGGGGCTGCCCGCATCATCATGGTTACCCATGCCCCGCCCCGGGGTGTCGTGGACCGCTCCTTTATCGGCCTCAGGGGGGGGAGCGGGGCGATTCGGGACTTCATGGGCTCCCGGCGCATTGACGCATGCCTTTCCGGGCATATCCACGAGGCATTCGGGGTCGATCGGGTGGACGGCTGCGTCGTGGCGAATTCCGGCTCGTTCAAAGAGGGGCGGTATTCTCTCGTAGAAATCGGCGATTCAATTACCGTGACGCAGGGCGCCGTCTGACGCGAAACGGGATCACGTACCCACGGAGGTGTATCCGTTGAATCACGCTGAGGAGCGGCGGCTCTACGGGAGAGTCACCGATGAATTCAATGTCAGGGTCGTGCGCGAATTGAAGGCGGACGGGTATCATGATGTGCCGGTTCATATTGCGAAAAGCGTCAACATCAGCGGCGGGGGAATCTATATCGCCATTGATGAAATACTGAATGAGCAGGAAATCGTCAGGGTCGCCTTCCTTGCGCCCAACACCTTTGAGCTGTTTGAAGGCCGCGCCAGGGTCCTCAGGGTTAAGGAGCGCCGGGAAAAAGGATGTTTCGCGGGCTTAAAATTCGTCAGCGCCTCTGCGACGGATATGAAAAAACTGGACTTGCAGATTTCTCTTCGTGACTCGTAGCGGCACCTGTGCCGGGCGCCCCCTGCGCGCGAGGAGAGTCATCCCCAGGAGCGCAGTATGATTCCCGTCATGTCGCGTCTCAAAAAAAAGCTGCTTCTCTATTTTATACTCGTGGCCGTGGTTTCGCTGTCCGTGAGCGCCGAAATCATCTTCGAGATGAGCTCTCCCCGGTTTCGTGACGCCGTCAGCGCCCAGTTCCAAGAGGAGCTTTCGAAACAGGTGCCGCAGAAACGGCTGGCGGCGATATGGAAGAATGTCGACGAGGAGCGGGTGTTTGTCCCGGTATACGATCTCCGGGACAGGATGATCCTTCTTCTGATCGTGGTTTCCGTCAGCATCATCGCCGCCTTCTTTCTCTTTACCAAGGACATCGTGTCTCCCATGGACGGGATGGTGGAGGCCACGAAAAGGATCGCCGAGGGCGATCTCACCGTCACCGTGCCCGTGAAGAGCGATGACGAGATCGGGCAGGTGGGAAGACTCATCAACGAGATGAACGTGAACCTCCAGGATATGATCATGCAGATACGGCAGGAGATCAGGCGTCACATGGAGCAGATCATCAAGGCATCGTACAAGGCGGGTGAGATAATCCGGGATGATCTGGCCGACAAGGCCGTCCGGGAACGGAGAATTTCGATGAAGGAATTCCGGATGATGCAAAAATTCGCAGGTGAAGTGACGACGATCCTGGAAAGCATGAGCGACGAGATGTTCGCCCTTCAGAAATTCGTGAAAATGTACAAGACCTACGGACAGCAGACGGAGATACTTCAGGACGATATCGACCGGGCCCTGAGCCGCTATGCATCCGGCGCGCAGGAAAAGGAAGGGGATTGAGCGTTGGAATTCAGCTGGGACTTCTGGTACATGTTTCCCCTGGCGGTCATGATCGCCACCCTTGCTAATTCCTCGGGATTCTCCGGGGGGGTGCTCTTTCAGCCCGTCTACAATCTTGTGCTCAATATTCCCATACAGACGGCCGTGGCGACGGGAATTGCCACGGAGACCGTGGGAATGACCAGCGGCGCCCTCCGCTATCTCTGGTACCGGATGGTTGAGCTTCCCATCGGCTTCACCATGATCATGCTTACCATCCCCGGCATCGTCCTGGGCAACCACATCATGATGGTGATTAACGGCAATCTCCTGAAGCTCATACTTGGGGCGGTAATAATCGGCCTCGCCACCATGCAGCTGGTCAACGCGACACGGAGGTACTTCGGGACCCGGGAAAACATCCCGATCGAGGACATCTACGGGTACATGTGGGTGCCTCCAATCGGGGGTTTCTTTTCCGCCTCGACGGGAACGGGCGTATGCGAACTGGCCCAGCCGCTCCTCGAGAAAGGGTTGAACATGAAGACCAGGCGGGCCAATGCCACCGCCATCCTGGTCGAGGCGACGGCGGACTGGATCATTACGATCCTCAACCTTCACGCGGGCCTCATTATGTGGGACCTCTGGATATTCACCGGCCTCGGCGTCATCGTGGGAGGACAGCTCGGTCCCTACGTGTCCCGTTATCTTCCGGAGCGTGTTTTAAAGATCGTTTTCTCGATCGCCGTGATGGTGATCGGCGTGTACTATATCGGCATGGGGATACGCTGGCTCGTACGGTGAAGGCGTAACCGGTCCCCAGTTACTTTTTCGAGGCAGGTGCGCTATGGGCGGGAAGGGAAACGGCAGGACGGGCAGGCCCACGAGCCTGCGCAAGCGGATGATCTTCTATTTTCTCCTTATAGCGATCGCGAATCTCTTCGTCGCGGGCGAATTCGTCATTGAAATCCAGAGCGAGGGTTACCGGCAGGGTATCGTCAGGGAGGTCGAGTCGATACGGAAGGGAGAAAAGCCCGTGGAGCATATTTACGGCGTCCTCGATACCCTGGCCAGGAAATTCGTCATCATGGTATCGATTCTCATCATCGTCTCCGCCGTGGTCCTTTTTCTTTTTGTGGTGAGGGTCGCCTCGCCGATCCAGTACATGATCGACCAGGCGGGCCGAATGTCAGAAGGAGACCTGAGCATCAGGATACGGATCAAGTCGGGGGATGAAATCGCGGTCCTCGGGAACCTGATCAACGATCTCTCGATCAATCTCCAGGAGGTGATGGCGCAGCTCGAGCGGATGACGGGGAGTCTGAAGAGGGCGGTGGATCTGCACAGGGAAAACGTGAGGTCCTTCCCCAATATCAGGTCATATTTTGATGAGGAATCGCAGCTCCTGGACCAGGTGCTGAGGGAATTCGAACTCCTCAAGGAAGCCTATGTGCTCTTCACCATAGATACGGCAGGGCATGATCCGAGGGAAGGGTGATCCCATGGTCCCCTCCTCGGAGATTCTTTTCGCGAACCTTTATCTGATACCCGTGGGCGCCCTCATCGCCACGACGGCGTCGTTCCTGGGAATTGGCGGCGGGCTTCTCTGGGCTCCCTACCTTATCCTTGTCAGGGGGATCGACCCTCAGACCGCGGTCATGCTGTCGCTTCTCATACAGATAGCGGGTATGGGCTCCGCGACGATTCGGAACGTCAGGAACCGATCGATTTTCTGGAAACTGCTGCTTCGGCTTCTCCCCATTATCATCGCGGGGTCCCTCGTGGGCTCCTTTATAGCCCAGAGGCTGCCGTCTGGATGGTTCCTGAAAATGGGCCTCGGGATCCTGAGCATCGTGATTTCACTCTATTTTGCATTTAAAACAGAGCGGTATGGCATTGATCTGAACCTGGACAGGTCAACCAGGCCGTCTCTTCCGGTGAAGGCCGTGAGCGGGTTCTTCGGTGCCCTCGCGGGGCTGTTTTCGATCGGCGTGAGCGATTTTCTGATTCCCATGATGAGAAGCAGGCTTAAAATTCCCATGGCGTATGCCATCGGAACATGCCTTTTCATCAATTTTTCAATTGCGTCGATAAGCGGGCTGTTTCACGCCGTTCTATCGGAAGGAGGGTTTACCGATGATCTCGCGGGACTCCTTGTCTGCGCCTGGACGGGAGCCTTCCTGGGAGGCCAGCTGGGACCACGCATTTCAGCGATGATCGAGGACGAGCGCCTCAAGGAGATTTTCATCTTCGCCCTGCTTCTTCTTGGAATACACATGATATACCAGTCGATCTGACCGTCTTCCGGGTAAAAATATTGGAGCCCCGGGATAAATAATTTGACAATTTATCCCGCAGTCATGACTATATGGTCTCAATATGAGTTCCCTCAAGAGCAAAGATCTCCTTGATATCCAGTCGCTTTCTGTGGAGGAGATTCTTCTCATCTGCAGATCGGCGAAGTATTTTAAAGACGTTTTCACCCGTTCGGTCAAAAGCGTACCCGTCCTGAGGGGCAAGACCGTGTGTACCCTCTTTTATGAGCCCTCCACCAGGACGCGCTTGAGTTTCGACCTGGCCGCAAAGCGGCTATCCGCCGACCTGATCAATTTCACGGTATCAACATCGAGCGTGGTCAAGGGGGAATCGCTCATCGATACTGTGCATACCCTGGAGGCCATGAAGGTCGACTACATCGTGATGAGGCATGCGGCGTCCCTGGCGCCGCATTTTTTATCGCGCAATATCAACGCGTCGATCATCAACGCCGGGGACGGGTTCCACGCCCACCCCACCCAGGCACTTCTCGACGCGTATTCTATCATGGAAAAACTGGACATCCTCGAGCGGGGCGACATGAAAGGGCTCCATATCGGGATCATCGGCGACATCAAGCACTCCCGCGTCGCCCGGTCGGACATCGAGGCGTTTAAAAAACTGGGAGCCAGGGTGACCATCTGCGGGCCCCCGACCCTCGTGCCTGACAATTTCGAACTATACGGCGTGGAAATATCATATAACCTGGATGATTTACTCCCGCACCTTGACGTGGTCAATCTTCTCAGGATCCAGAAGGAGCGACAGAAGGGCTCACTGTTCCCTTCCCTCAGGGAGTATCACCGCCGGTTCGCCCTTACGGAGGAGCGGTTCAAAAAATGCGGTGACGGGGTGATCGTGATGCACCCGGGCCCGGTCAACCGGGGTATCGAGATTGACGACGCCGTGGCGGAGAGCCCCCGTGCCATCATCAATGAACAGGTCACGAACGGCGTCGCGGTGAGAATGGCGCTGTTCTACCTTCTCGCGGGCGGGGCGCCCCTTGAAGAGATCGGCGAGGAGAGAGGCGGCTTTGAAAATAGCGATTAAGAACGGCAGGGTCGTGGATCCCGCATCGCGGGTCGACGAGGAACTGGATCTTCTCATCGAGGACGATTGCATCGCCGACCTCGCGCGGAACATTGCCGTGCGCGACGATTACGGCGTCATCGATGCCAGGGGCTGCCTGGTGCTTCCCGGCCTCATAGACATGCATGTCCATTTCCGCGAGCCCGGGCGGGAGGACGTTGAGACCATTTACGGCGGCTCCATGGTCGCCGCGAAGAGCGGGTTCACGTCGGTCTGCACCATGCCGAACACGGACCCGGTGATCGACAACCAGGCCCTGGTGCGGTTCATCAAGCTGGAGGCGGAGAAGGGGCCCGTCAACGTATACCCCGTGGCGACCGCCACGAAAGGAATGAAGGGCGGAGAAATATCCGAGATGGGCGAGCTTATCGGCGCCGGCGCGGTCGCCTTTACCGATGACGGCCTTCCCATCATGAGCTCGATCCTGATGAGACGCGCCCTTGAGTATTCCCGAATGTTCAACGTCCCCATCATCAGCCACGCCGAGGATCTTGAGCTCACGGACGAGGGGATCATGAACGAGGGCAGGAATTCCATCCTCCTGGGTCTTAAAGGGATACCCTCGGAATCCGAGGAGGTGATGATAGCCAGGGACGTGATACTCACGCGCCTGACGGGGGGCCGCCTGCATGTGGCCCACGTGTCCGCCGGTGGATCGGTGGAGATCATACGCCGGGCCAAGGAAGACGGCATCAACGTTACCTGCGAGACGGCGCCGCATTATTTCGCCCTCACCGATGACGCCGTTTCGGAGAGCCTCGCCATGGCAAAGATGAAGCCGCCCCTGAGGACCGAGACGGACCGGCGTGCGATCATCGAGGGCCTCAGGAGCGGTATCATCGACGTGATCGCGACGGACCACGCGCCCCATTCGCACAACGAAAAAATGCAGGAGCTCGAGTACGCCCCCTTCGGCATCGTGGGCCTCGAGACCGCGGTGCCCCTGATCATTACGGTCCTTGTGCGTGAGCACGGTTTTTCCTACTTCGAGGCATTTGAGAAGGTAACCGTCAATCCGGCCAGGATATTGAGGATCGAGCGGGGCGAGCTGAAGCCCGGGAGGGCCGCCGACGTTACCGTGATAGACCCGGAGAAAAAAGTCACCGTAACCGACGGGTTTTTTCTCTCGAAATGCAAGAACTCACCCTTCATCGGGCGGGTTCTTTACGGATCCGTGGAGTACACGGTCTGCAACGGGAACGTGGTCTATTCCGGCGGCAGGTGAATCCGATTAATCCTTGACAGAAGATAAAACAATCGATACCGTAAACGGCCCGGCCCCCATGAGGGGCCTGATATCGTTCGCAAGGAGGGCGTATGCGTTTATTACAGATCGCGGCGGTCGCGTTGCTCGCTTCGGTACTCGCGGTTTCATGCAAGGTGAAAAAGGAAGTTGCCCTTGAAGACTACGCGAAAATGGAAATCGAGATAAACATCCCGGATCCGGAGCTCGACAAGGCCAGGGTCGAGGAAGTGGCGAAGAAATACGGCTACACCTACGACCAGTACAAGGAGTTTTTTGACAGGGTCCAGAAGGATTCCTCACTGAGGGAAAAACTCGGCGAAATGAGGATGAAGGAGCATGGAGGTGGGGCCGACTAGGCCTGTTTCCCGGTCACCCCGGATATTCCCAGGAGGCGGGCGGCATTACCGCCCAGGATGTCCGCCCGTGATGTTTCGTTTCCTGCTTTCCCTATCGGTTCCAGGTACCGCCGGGGGGATAGCAGGGGGTAGTCACTGCCGAAGAGAATCCGCTCTGATCCCGTTATCCCGGGCGCGATATCATATATTGAGTCGTCGTAAAGATACGGCGAGGCGGCGGTATCGTAGAGGCAGTTTCGCATGGCCCTTTTGACCTCCGGCATGAGCTCGTAGAAGAAAAGACCTCCCCCCCAGTGAGAAAGGATCACCCGAGCCTCGGGATGGTCGGCAATGACCTCGTAGAGCTCACCGAAACCCGGCTCGTATTTCCCCGGGTAATGGTGCCCCACCGGTTCATTGACATGGAGACAGACAGGAAGGGATGCGAGCGTTGCTGCCGCGAGAAGCTGATCGAGGAATTCTTTCCTTCCCCGGGTCATGCCGCTTCGGTAGAAGCTCACCTCGCCGATGCCGCGAAAACCCATCTCGTGGATCTCGCGTACCCGGGCGGCAACGTCCGTGGATTCCCCCACGGGGAGCGACCCGAAGGGTATGATTCTCCCCCCGGACAGCCCGGGCACCGTTCGCATATATTCGTTTTGTGAGGCGGCGAATTCCTCGCGTTCCCAGGAGAATCCCATGGCCACGGCACAATCGATACCGGCGCCGTTCATGGCCGTGAGAAGTCCATCGTGGTCAATGAGCCGCGCTTTTTCCGATTCGTAGATGCTCCTGAACTGCGGGTCATCGAGCAGTCGGCCCCTCCCGCTAAGGGTTTCAGGGCTGAATATGTGAGTGTGAAAGTCAATTATCATGGTGACCGTGGCGATTCCGGTGAATTGTCCCTGGTGGTGAGGGTAGACTTCGGCCGGGACCGATGCAATACATTTTTATTTGACCCGCTTAAATAATCGGCGTATCTTTTGGTATGGAGTGACCTTTCTCGGGACCGGGGGCGGGTATGGATATTGAAACTATTTTCGGGATCACCTGGAGAAAGGCCTCGGGGGGCGATATCGTCCTTATCGTCGTCCTCATCGCGGTCCCGGCGTTCCTTCTCCTCGCCGTCGCCCTGATTAGGAGATTTCGGTACCGGCGTTTCCACGATTCCCAGCTCTTCCTTTTCAGGCTTCGCCGCCTGGGCCTTTCCAATTTCCAGATAAAGATCGTGAATAACATAATAGGCATTCTGGGTTTCTCAAATCCGCTGCGCCTGCTTGAAAAACAGGAGTTCTTCGAGGATGCCGTGGCGCATCTCCTCGATCACGCGCGTGAAGCAGGCGAGGACGGGGAATCCCAGTGCACGATCTGCAGGGACATCACCATTATCTATGACAAGCTCTATTCCAACATGCAGTTCAAAAGCCCCCTCCGGGGGGTGAAAGACCTCGACGAGACGCAGTTGATCTACTGCGTGGCAACGCCCCGGAGGGTGCTCCTCGGCAAGGTCGTTTCCTGGGACGGCAGGAACCTCTACATGAGGGTTTTCGGCGGGCAGGGCAGCGTTGCCGGGCTTGCCTTCAAGGGGCCGGTCAGGTTTTTCATTTTCAGGCTGGGAGACGCCGAGTATGAATTCACCTCCTCGGTCACGGGGAGAGAAGGCTCAACCCTCCTTGTGGAGATCCCGCGCGAAATTAGGCGCATGGGCGAATCGCGCCATCCCTATATTGATGTCATACTCCCCGCGGAACTGTGGCCCATCGAAGAGCCGGCATATCCGGGGGGGGAGAGCGGAGCGATGGCTGACACGGAGTCCGCCGGGGAAACGACGGATGAAGCGGGGAAGGCTCAGGACGTCAGGGATGATGAAACTGGAGAAGATGCGGTCCAGGGAGATGTCGTCAAAGAGGGAATTCCCTGCACGATTTACAAGATCAACAACTACGAGGCGGTGATACGCGTGGGCGGAAAACTCGATTTCCGGAGATCCTACCATCTCGACTTCACCGTTCTTGACTTCAAAGTGAGGATCCTGACACGGATCATCGCCACGCGGACGGTCGAGGAAGGCGGGGCGTTCTATTACGCCTTCAGGTTCGATTCAATGTCCGAGAGCGCCAACAATGTGCTGAAGAAGTACGTGTACGAACATCTGTGAAGCGCCCGTCGATCGCCAGTCCACCCAACCGGCCCTAAAAATAATCGGGGAGGATTGCCTTGAGACGCTTTGACTGCTCCGGGTTGCGGCGTTCTTTCGCGGTGATGATCGCGAATTCCGAGGCGCTGCCGCAGGGGCAATTCCTGCCAATGCCAAGGCGGGGCATGATGAGCTTGATGAGATTCTTCGCGTGAACCGCGTTGACGGTGAGGTTGCGGAGCACCATCTCGATGGTGACGTGCTCCTCCGTCTCGTGCCAGCAGTCATAGTCGGTGCTCATGCAGATGACGGCGTAGCAGAGCTCGGCCTCCCGGGCGAGTTTCGCCTCCGGCAGGGTGCTCATGTTGATGATGTGGGCGCCCCAGGACCGGTAGAGGTTGCTCTCGGCTACGGTCGAAAAGGCGGGTCCTTCCATGCAGATCAGGGTCCCTCCCGGGTGCATGGTGATCCCCGCCTCGGACGCCGCGGGGCGAATGATGTCGTGGAGACGGGCGCAGAAGGGATGTGCGAAGGACACGTGCGCGGTAACGCCGTTCCCGAAGAAGGTGTTTTCCCGCACCATGGTGCGGTCGATGACCTGGTCCGGAAGGACGAAGTCGAGGGGCCTGATCTCCTCGCGGAGGCTCCCCACGGCGGAGAAAGCGATCACCTCGCTCACGCCGATCATCTTCAGGGCCGCGATATTGGCCCGGTAATTCACCTCGTGGGAGAGATGCACGTGGCCCTTCCCGTGGCGGGGAAGGAAGGCGGCCCTCGTCCCCTCGATCTCCGCGATAACGATAGAGTCCGAGGGTGACCCCCATGGCGTGGTGATATCAAGCTCCTCGATAGTGCGAACGCCCTCGATTTCGTAGAGGCCCGAGCCCCCGATGATGCCGATGTCAGCCTTCTTCATGCCGTTGCTCCAATGGTTGATTTTTCAGGGTGAACAGCGGGCGGGATTTTTTGCAAGTATAATATTGACCTCCCGCGGGGCTTGAGATCGACAAAAAAGTATTGATACGCGAGCGATGCTTTTATATGCTGCGATCAGAAGAATGATGAATTCGTTTTTGAACATTAAACCGGCCATGGCGGCGATCCTGCTGACCCTGTCACTTTTCATGGTTTCAGGTTGCGCTGAATCGCCCGCCGATCTCACGCCCCTGCCCCTCTCCTTGATCGACGGAGAGAAAGAGGTGATCAGTATGGGACAGGGTTCAGTCCTGCATGAGGGCGCCTCCTGGCACTATACCCTTATCGAATTGAGGTATCCGGGGATCGATCCCGCCTACGGGATCTGGATCAGGGCGAATGAAGACGGAAGGAATCCCGCGGTGCTCATGGCGAACCCTTACGATGGGATTGCCTGGAACGGGGATGAACCTCCCGAGGGATCCACGGAGCATCCCCCCGGGCACTATGTCGAGATCGCCTATCCCTACCTGCTCAACGGATTCGGCGTGCTCCACCTGTTCTGCCGATTCTACGCGGGAGGGAACCTCGAGAACGACGTGAACGATGTCGTGGCGGGGCTCCGCTTCCTGGCGGGGGAACCGGGGGTCGATCCGGACCGGATCGGGATACACGGGGCCTCATGGGGCGGTTTCGAGGCGCTCTACGGAGCGGCCGCCGCGCCTCCGGGAGGGGTTCCCGCCGCGGGGGTCGCTCTCTATCCCCCGAGCGATTTTCCCGGCATGGTGAACTACATCAACGCCGAGATCCCCGCGACGATTACGGACCCTGACACGCGCGCGTGGTATGAGGTTTTTTTCCAGCCCTACCTCGACCGGATATACGATACCGGGGGGTGGGAATCGTGGACATCGGGAGCCCTTTGTGGCCGTCTTGCCACGCCGTTTCTGGTCATTCATGACGAGTGGGACATGCTGGTGCCCTTCGCGCAATCGGCAGGCCTGGTCTCCGAAGCAGGGGGCATTGTGGAGCCTCTTTTTTTCCTGCAGAAAACGGACCTTGACATGAACGCATTCGGAACCGACTGGGGCCACGGACAGCTCCGTCTTAATCACCCGGAGGAACCGTACGGTCCGTACGTGTATGGAATGCTCTACACGCTCCTGACGTCCTATCTCGGCGTGCGTCTCGGGTACCCTGACCGCGCGCTTCTTGTCGGCTACGACGGGGAGGCGCTCAACGATTTCTACGGCTACCTCAGGGAATTCAAGTGCGCGGAACACAGGGACATGGAATGGGCGGCTGCCCGGCTCATCGACCTGGCGGACCCGCGCGTGGTCATGGTGGAATTGAATCCTCCCTATCCGGTATTTTCCGGCGCGGAGGCCGTGGCGAAGGGATTCAGCGATATGGCGTGGGGCACGGAAGAATACTGGAGTCATGAAACGGTAGACGGTGCCCTGGCATCCGGACTTCCGTCGTGCCCGTAGCGGGCGACAACTTAAAAAATCTTCCCCGGATTAAGTATTCCCTCCGGATCGAAGGCCTTTTTGATCCTGCGCAGGAGGGCGATCTCATCATCCGAGAGGGCGAGGCAAAGGTAGTCTTTCCTGACGCAGCCGATCCCGTGCTCCCCCGTGATGGTTCCCCCCAGGTCGATGGCGCGCTGGTATATCTCCCGCTTCAGCCCCGGGAGGCCGTCGCGCCATGCGTGGTCTTCCATGTCGCCCTTCAATACATCTATGTGCACGTTCCCGTCCCCGGCATGTCCGAACATGACCGAACGGAGGCCACGGGATTCGAAGAGGGCCTTGAGGTCTCCGAGGAATTCAGGTATTTTCGAGCGGGGGACAACGCAGTCCTCGGCCAGGAAGATCGGGCTGGCAGCGTGGATCGCCTCGCGTATGGAACGCCGCGTTTTCCAGAGGCGTTCCCGCTGGAGAGGCGTTTCGGCGACAATGATCGATTCCCTGCTCACGCCGGGAAGGGATCCGATACGGTCGATTTCCAGGTGGACGGCGTCTTCCGATGATCCGTCGACCTGGACGAGAAGATGCGCCCCCGCGTCCGCGAAGGGAATGGACCCCCCGAGGAAGGAAGAGACGAGCAGGAGGGCGTCGCGCTCCATGAATTCGATGGCCGCGGGCACGATACGCTCCACGAGCATTCCGTGGACCGCCCGCGTCGCTTCTTCGATCGAGGGGAAGGGAATGAGAAGGTCCGTCGAATGAAGGGGGGCGGGGATCAGCCTGAGTATGATTTTCGTGATGACCGCCAGGGTCCCTTCCGATCCTATGAGTATTCCCGCCAGGTTGTACCCCGTGGCGTTCTTGACGATTTTTCCTCCGGTGGAAATGACCCGGCCGCCGGGAAGGACGAACTCGAGGCCCAGGATATAATCCTTCGTGGTGCCGTACTTGACCGCCCGGGGTCCCCCGGCGTTCTCCGCAACGTTTCCGCCGATGGAGCAGCTGTCGAGGCTCGCGGGATCCGGAGGATACATGAGTCCCGAGGCCTTGGCGGCCTCCTGGATGTCCCTCGTGATCGCACCGGGCTCCACCGTGGCGGTCATATTTTCGCGGTCAATCTCCAGTATTCGGTTCATCTTTTCAAGGGAGAGAACGATGCCGCCCTCGATAGGAACGGCGCCCCCGGTCACGCCGGTGCCCGCGCCGCGGGGCACCACGGGGACGCGATGTTTCTGGCAGAGGCGGAGCACGGCGCTCACCTCAACCGTCGATTCCGCGCGCACCAGGGCGTCCGGCGCGGCGCAGAGGTCCGATGTCTCATCGCGGCCGTAGGAACCCAGGATCTCCGGGTCCGTGACGACGCGGCCCGGTCCCAGTATGCGGGCGAGCTCATCGAAGACGCGGGCATTTCGGACCATGGCGTGCTCCCGGCGGCGAAGGATCGGCCCCGTACGTGGCGGAGCCGGTCAAGAGTGGCAGAATGGAGCGGCGATTGCAAGCACCTTTCCGGAGCGGCCCGCGGGGGTCTAAACCGGACAATATTTTTCTTGATTTTCGTAAAGAGACGCGATAGGTTTGGAAACCGTGCCGTGGGGAGGTCTCCACCGGCGCCGGGGCATATCATAAGACGGGGGCATCGTCATGGCGAAATCACAAGACTCGAAAAAAGAGCAGAAGAAGAAACCGCAGAAATCGACGAAGGATAAAAAGCTGGAAAAGGCCGAAAAGAAAAAGCAGAAGAAGTATGAATAGGACTCGCAACGATCACCTCCATCGATCCCGCGCGCCATCGACGATGGAGGGCCCGTGAGGCGTTCCCGCGGCGCGGCAGGGGAACCCTTGTTTCACAATCCCTATCCCGATTACTCGGGCCCCGTCCCTTCGCTCCCGGAGAAAACCGGGAAGCGAATCACGGAGAAGCTCGAGGCGCTTTACGGGGGGGACCACGCGCGCGATTGTTTCCGCGAGGTAGAGCGGATCATGCGGGTGTACCGGGCCCACAAGACCCCTGAAATGATCGAATGGGAGAAGGGCTTTGATCCCGCGGAGCGTTTCACGGAGCGGGACGCGGTACTGATCACCTACGGCGACATGATCCGCGGCGGGCGAGGGGCTCCCATGGTCGCCCTGGCCCATTTCGCGCGGCGTTACCTTGGCGGGCTTTTCAGCACCATCCACCTCCTGCCTTTCTTCCCCTCGTCTTCGGACCGGGGGTTTTCCGTCATGGATTTCGAGCAGGTGGACCCCGCGGTAGGCGACTGGGACCATGTCGCTTACCTGAGGGAGGATTTCAGGCTGATGTTTGACGGGGTGTTTAACCATGTTTCGTCGAAAAGCCGGTGGTTCAGGGAATTCATGAACCGGCACCCCGATTACCTCGATTTCTTCACGTCTTTTACCGACAGGGAGAGCATGGACGAGGAGCACCGCAGGATGCTCTTCCGTCCCCGGACCACGGAGGTGCTCACGCCCGTTGACACCCTTGACGGAACGCGCCATGTCTGGACCACATTCGGGCCCGACCAGGTGGACCTGAATTTCAGGAACCCCATGGTGCTCGCGAGGATCATCGAGATACTCCTCTTTTACGTGCGCCACGGGGCGGACATCGTCCGCCTTGACGCGGTGACCTACCTCTGGGACGAGGCGGGCACCACGGGGGCGCACCTCAACGAGACGCACCTGATCATTCGCCTGTTCCGGGACATACTGGACGCCGTGGCTCCCCACGTGGCCCTCATTACCGAGACCAACGTGCCCCACGGGGACAACATCAGCTACTTCGGGGAGGGAAGCGACGAGGCGCAGATGGTCTACAACTTCGCCCTGCCTCCCCTCGTGCTGCATACCTTCCAGAAAGAGGATGCCTCGCGCCTTTCGATGTGGGCCGATTCCCTGGAGCAAATCTCGGACCGCGCAACCTATTTCAACTTCCTCGACAGTCACGACGGGATCGGCGTCATGGCCGCCCGGGGCATTCTCTCCCGGGAGGAGATCACTACCATGGCCGCCCGCGTCCTTGAACATGGAGGGTATATATCCTACCGTCCGGAAGCGGACGGAACGGTAAGCCCCTATGAGCTGAACATCACTTGGTGGAGCGCTCTGAACCGGGATATGGCCGACGAGAGCGATGATCTGCGCATTGCCCGCTACCTTGCCTCGCGCTCAATAGCCCTCGCGTTAATCGGCGTCCCGGGAGTGTATCTTCACGGCCTCATCGGCACGGAAAACGACGGACGCGCGGTCATGGAGGAGCGTAATCGGCGCGCCATAAACCGCGCCACCCTGGAGAGAACCGACCTCTACCGCGGTCTTGATGATCCCGCCACGAGGGCCTCCCGCGTCTTCGCGGGGATGGCGCGCATGCTCAGGATACGGGCGGGAGAAGGCTGTTTCCATCCCAACGCGGATCAGAAAGTAATCTTTGCCGGGAGCCATTTTTTCACACTGCTGCGCCGGGACAGGAAGGGGGACGGGAGCCTTCTGGCAGTGGTGAACGTTTCGTCAGCGGAGCGCTCCTTCGACCACGATATGGCGGCCGAGGGCGCGGGGGTTGATGTTTGGACCGACCTTTTATCCGGGTCCTCATGCCGCGCGGAGGAAGGAGCGCTATCCCTCGTGCTCGAGCCCTACGGGATCAGGTGGCTCGCGGCGGGGAGCCGAGCCGGCGGTCACAGGCCGGCGAATTTCTCGAGGTAAGCGCCCAGTTTCCCGGGATCGCCCTGGCGCCTCACCGCCTCGGTGCCTATCACGTAGCCGTCTCCCAGGGACGCAGCCTGGCGCGCGTCCTCCGGGGTCTTGATTCCGAAGCCGATGATGATCTTCTTGTCGGTTCCCCGCCGCAGCGCGCGGGTCTTCTCCGCGAGTTCCCGGGACGTGAAGTCGGATTCCCCTCCGGTGATGCCCCGCAGGCCGACGAAATAAACGAAGTCGCTCTCCGATTCGTTCACCGCTTCGATGTCCGATTCACGCGTATCCAGGGTGGCGAAGGGAACGATGGGGATCGCGAACCCCTCGTCCCGGAATCGCCGTGCCATCCTGTTGGGGAGATCGGGGACAATGACGCCGCGGAGATGGGGCGCCATTTCCGCGGAAAAACGCCGGATCCCTCTGGAGTGGATGATATTGGCATAGGTCATGACATAGACGGGAATGCCGGGGTCCAGGAGGGCGATATCCTCCATCACGTTACCGGGGGTGACGCCCGATGCCAGGGCCTCCCCGATGGCACCGGCAATGACCGGCCCCTCGGCGATCGGATCATTGAAGGGGATTCCCACCTCGATGAAGTCGAAGCCCAGCTGGGCTACCACGCGGCAGCATTCTCTGAAACCGGCACGGTCCGGGTATCCCCCGACGAGATAGATTCCTTTCATGTCAACCGACCTCCCCGCTCAGACGCTCGATGATGCCGAGGTCCTTGTCTCCGCGCCCCGAGAGGTTCACCAGCACCCTCTTGCCCCTGAACCTCCCGGCGTTGTCGAGGGCCCAGGCCAGGGCATGGGAGGATTCGAGGGCGGGAATGATCCCCTCTCGCCTTGAGAGCTCGTGAAACGCCGCGATGACGCGGTCATCGAAGGCGTGGGTATAGGCAACCCTCCCGCTGTATTTTAAAAATGAATGCTCGGGCCCGATACCGGCGTAATCGAGTCCCGCCGAAACGGAATGCACGTCTTCTACCTGGCAGTGATCATCCTGGAGGAGATAGGACAGGGCGCCCTGGAAGATACCCGGCCTTCCCCTGGTGAGGGTGGCGGCATTGTCCCCCGGCCCGAGGGAACGGCCTCCCGCCTCCACGCCGATAAGCTCCACGCCGGGCATGTCGAGAAATCCCTGGAATATCCCGATGGCGTTGCTTCCGCCGCCCACGCAGGCGATGACCGCGTCGGGAGGCGCGCCGAGGCGGAGAAAGTGGTCCCTGGCCTCCCTGCCCGTTACGGCGTGGAACGCGGCCACCATCTCCGGGAAGGGGTGAGGCCCCGCCACGGTGCCCAAAAGATAGTGCGTGTCCGACGCCGTGGAGACCCATTCCCTCAGGCAGGCGCCGATCGCCTCCTTGAGGGTACGCAGCCCCTCCTCGACGGGGACCACCTCTGCCCCGAGGAGGCGCATCTTCTGCACGTTGGGCATCTGCCGCTCGATATCCAGCCCTCCCATGTAGACCGTGCAGGAGAGGCCGAAAAGGGCCGCCGCCGTGGCGACGGCGACGCCGTGCTGGCCCGCCCCGGTCTCGGCGATGAGGCGCGTCTTCCCCATTGACCGTGCCAGGAGCGCCTGGCCGATGGTATTGTTGATCTTGTGGGCCCCCGTATGCAGGAGATCCTCCCTCTTGAGGTAGAGGTCAAACCCGCATGACCTGGAGATGTTGCGCGCGTGGGTCACCGGAGTCGGGCGCCCGACGTATTCGGAGAGACATTGGTCCAGTTCCGCGACGAGTGCCTCATCTGCCATGAAGGCGCGAAAGGCGGTCTCGAGCTCGTCCAGGGGCGGGATCAGGACTTCCGGCACGAACTGGCCTCCGTAGGGGCCGTAAAATCCTTCAGCGGGCCGCATGGCGCACCTCTTCGATGAATTGCCTCATTAATTCATAATCCTTCACGCCGCGTTCCGCCTCGACGCCGCTCGAAACATCGACACCGTAAGGGCTGAATGCACGGATGACGGCGCCCACGCTGCCGGGTTTCAGTCCCCCCGACATGATGAGCCTCCCGCGCAGTTCGTACAGCCATGCGGGAAAGGATTCAGCCCGACCGCTTCCCCGGCTTGCGTCATAGAGGAAGAGGCCCGCGTGTTCCGCGGGAGGGGGCGTGGTCCCGGCGTAAATGAAGGCATCTCCCCCGCATGGTTCGTAGGCCTGTGCGAGGTCGAAGTCTTCACGGCATGGCGCGATCTCCCT